>JAFZJI010000146.1 GCA_017552105.1 Bacteroidales bacterium
ATGACACTTTCATCGGTAAATTCAAGCTTGGATCGAGCGTTGTCACCATTTCTGCCAAAGAGGATGGCAAGAATTACAATGTCGAAGGCTTCCCTGTAATAGGTACTCCTAAGGGCGAAGTTAAGACCCCGGTGCTTGATTACAATGCAGAAAAAGGTATTCTCGAGTTCAACGAGCAGGATCTTGGCACTTATGATGATGAGACTTATGGCGCTTGCCAGGAAATGATTTCTGCGACTTTCACTATTGGCGCGTCCCAGTACCTCTACTATCCTGTAAATAGCCCTAATTCCCGTGGAACTATCTTTACTATCAGCGTCGACGCTGACGGAGTGTTCTCTGTCGCACCTGGCGAAGGCAGTTACGGTCTTTTCGACGGATATAAGCTTGCATATAGCTACATTTCTGATCCCGCTACCGGTAAACTCGGTGTTCGCGCATATGGCACCAGCCCTATTCCTGAAAGCTTCGAAAAGTACGTCCCTGAAAATGATGAAACTCCTGTCGTAAAGGCCGCTTATGCCGACTTTATCGGAACATGGACCGTGGGCGCCAACACTTGGGTTATTTCCCAGAAAGAAGCTAATGCTACTTACAACATAGTGGGCCTTCCTGATGCAACTTACTACGAGCCCGTCACGGCTGTGTACGATGCAGAGAATGGTAATTTCTATGTCATGGAGCAGGATCTGAGCCCTTGGGAAGACGAAGGCATCAAGTATCGCGACAATGTCAGCGGTGTGTTCGTTGCCGGTGGAACCCAGTATGCTTATTATCCGATTAATGGTAATACCAAGAATAAGATATTTACAGCAACCAAGAAGGAAAGTGGAAACTTTGTATTCGATCTTGGTGAATGCGAATATGGTGATTATGTTGGTATCTGCTACTCGTACATCGTAACTGAAGGCGAGTACGCTGGCGAAGGTGCCACTGCAGAGAAGCAGATTCTTGCCGGTGTCATTGCACATCCTGCTGCCGCTGGTTCCGCAATCAAGGCCGCAAGAAGCGTTAAGGCCAATGTCAAGAAGGTACAAAAGGCAGTCGAAGTTTCCGCAAAGCCCAGGATTGCGTATCCTGCAGCCGTTGCGAACAACGTTCCCGCCAAATCATCCGCAAAGGTTAAGAAATTTGTCAAATAATGAGAATAGTTAAGTACATACTTATATTCTTTGTACTTTTCGTGTCGCTTAGTATTGCGAGTGCCCAGAACCGTCAGGTGACGGGCACCGTATACTTCGCTGCCGACAGGACTCCGGTCACCGGTGCTTATGTTCAGGTCGAAGGATCTTCGAACATAGGCACTACGACCAATCTTGATGGTCAGTTCCAACTGAGCGTCCCCCAGAGTGCGAAGTATCTTATTGTCACCTTCCTGGGCTCGAAAGATGCCAGAGTGGCGGTTGCTTCGAAGGTAGAAGTCTACCTCGAGGACGATGCCGAAATGCTGGAAGGTGCTGTGGTGAACGGTATGCAGACGGTCGACCGGCGTATGAACACCGGTTCCGTGGTTAAGGTGAAGGCCGAAGAAGCCAACATCAGCGGTATGGCCGATATCTCCCGTTCGCTCGAAGGGCGCGCCGCAGGTGTGTCCGTCCAGAACGTTTCCGGTACCTTCGGTACGGCTCCTAAGATCCGTGTCCGTGGTGCTACTTCCATCTACGGTTCCTCCAAGCCTTTGTGGGTTGTGGACGGTGTCATTATGGAAGATGTTATGAACGTATCTGCCGACGACCTCTCCTCCGGTAATGCCAATACCCTCATCTCTTCTGCTATCGCAGGTCTGAACTCCGACGATATCGAGAGCTTCGACATCCTCAAGGATGGTTCCGCTACCTCCATTTATGGTGCGCGCGCAATGGCCGGAGTTATCGTCGTTACCACCAAGCGTGGTAAGGCCGGTCAGAGCCGCCTCAGCTATACTGGGGAGTACACCTACCGCCTGAAGCCTTCGTATGACACCTTCAACATCATGAACTCCCAGGACCAGATGGCTATCTACCAGGAGCTTGAGCAGAAGGGTTATCTGAACTATGCAGAAACTGCGAATGCATCCAACAGCGGTATCTATGGCAAGATGTATCAGTTGATCACCGAGTACGATGCCACCAATGGTAAATTCGGTCTGGCCAATACCCAGGAGGCTAGGAATGCCTATCTGCGTGCAGCCGAGTTCCGTAACACGGACTGGTTCGATCTCTTGTTCACCAATGCCATCCAGCACAATCATTCCGTGAGCGCATCCGGCGGTTCCGAGAAGGGTACCTACTATGCCTCCCTTTCCGTGCTGGAAGATCCGGGTTGGAGCCTTCAGAGCCGGGTGAACCGTTATACCGGCAACATGAACATCAACCACAAGATCTCCGATAAGTTGACCGCGAACCTAATCAGCAACGCTTCGTACCGTAGGCAGCGCGCCCCCGGTACCATCAACAGCGAGGCCGACGTGGTGTCCGGCGAGGTCAAGCGCGACTTCGACATCAACCCGTACTCCTACGCGTTGAATACTTCCCGCGCCCTTGACCCCGACGTGTTCTATACCCGCAACTACTCCAAGTTCAACATCAAGCACGAGCTCGACAACAACTACATCGACCTTGCAGTGGCCGACTTCCGTATCCAGGGAGAACTCCGCTACAAGCCCATCAAGGAGTTGGAAATCAGCGCGCTCGCCGCTTATAAGGCTATTACTACTTCGACGGAGCACTACATCCGCGACGAAGCTAACCAGGCCTTGGCGTACAGGGAGATGCGTACTGCGGCCATCCGCGATGCCAACCCCTTCCTTTACAAGGATCCTGACCACCCTTACCAGAAGAAAATCACGGTGCTGCCCGACGGTGGTATCTACGACCGTTCCGACTACGTTATGAACGGTTGGGACATACGTGCCACCGCACAGTACAATAAAACCTTCAACCGCGACCATATCGTGAGCCTCTTCGGCGGTACCGAGGTCAACAACCTCGACCGTCACGGCAGCACATTCCGCGGCTGGGGTATGCAGTACGACTTCGGTGAAATAGCCAACTACAACTATCTGGTGTTCAAGAAGGGCGTGGAGGATAACAGCCAGTACTTCACAATGGACAACAAGTGCGACCGTGCTGCCGCATTCTTTGCCAACGGAACCTACTCCTACAAGGGTAAATACACCATCAACGGTACATATCGCTACGAGGGCAGCAACCAGCTCGGAAAGTCACGCACTGCGCGTTGGATGCCTACCTGGAACGTATCCGGTTCCTGGAATGCGCACGAGGAGGAATTCATGAAGTCCGTCTATCCTACCGTAGCCCACTTCACCCTAAAGGCTTCCTACTCCCTTACCGGCGACCGTCCTAATGTGTCGAACGCTGCTGCGATCATCAAAGCGAACAATCCTTGGCGTCCTTTCTCCAGTGACAAAGAGTCTGCTCTTTACTTGGAGGATATTGCCAACTATGACCTGACCTACGAGAAGAAGCACGAACTCAATATCGGAACCGAAATCGGACTCTTCGACAACAGGGTCAATTTCGTGGCCGATGTTTATCAGCGTAACAACTTCGACCTGATCGGTCCTGTCACCACCCAGGGAATCGGCGGTTTCCGCGAGAAACTTGGAAACGTCGCTGCTATGAAGTCCCACGGTTATGAGATCTCCCTTACCACCAAGAATATCGAAGGTAAGAAGTTCACTTGGACCACCAACTCCATCTACTCGCATTCCAAGAACACGGTTACCGACCTCAAGAGCAAGAGACGCGTGTTCGACCTTATAGCCGGAAGCGGTTTCGCACTCGAGGGCTATCCTGTGCGCAGCCTCTTCTCCTATAAGTTCGACGGCCTCACCGAGGAAGGTCTGCCCACCGTCATAAGCGAGAAGGGCGTGAAGACCGTAACCGACGTATATTTCCAGGAAAGGGATCCCGAGTGCATCAAGAATCTCGAGTATTCCGGCAGCGTGGATCCTACCGACGTAGGTTCCATCGGGAATGTCTTCTCCTATGGTGGCTTCAAACTGAATGTCTATATCACCTACTCCTTCGGCAACGTAATCCGCCTGGACCCTGTGTTCCGTAGTTCCTACGATGACCTCGACTCCATGCCCCGTGAGTTCAAGAACCGTTGGATGGTGCCTGGCGACGAAGCCAAGACTGACGTCCCCGTGATAGCCAGTTCCTGGCAGAATTACCAGAACAAGCAGCTCAGCTATGCCTACAACGCATACAACTATTCCAATGCCCGTATAGCCAAGGGCGATTTCGTGCGTCTGAAGGAAGTCTCCCTCAGCTACGACTTCCCCGGCAAGGTTGCCAAGAAGCTTGGTATGAGCACCCTGGGTATGAAAGTCCAGGCTACCAACCTCTTCCTGCTCTATGCCGATTCCAAGCTTAACGGACAGGACCCTGAGTTCTTCAACACCGGCGGTGTTGCAGTTCCTCTTGCAAAGCAGTTCACTTTTACGCTCAGGATTGGGCTCTGATATTAGGAGGAAAAGATTATGAAAATGAATAAAGTGAAAAATATCGCAGTTCTCCTTGCTGCAGGTCTTCTTTCTGTGGCGTGCAACAAGTTTCTGGATAAGATGCCGGACAACCGTACCGAAATCGACAACCAGGATAAGATTCGCGCCCTGCTGGTGTCGGCATATAATAGCAACACCTATCTGAAATTCAGCGAGTATATGTCCGACAATGTCGACAATATAGGAGATGACAATCCCGGAACCAATCGCTTCGTCGAGCAGTGCTATCATTGGGAAGATATTACCGAAATTGCCAATGATTGCCCTACCTATTTTTGGAGTGATTCATATCTCGCGATTGCGCACGCAAACCAGGCCCTGCTTGCAATACAGGAACTGAGCGGATGCGAAGATGAACTTGACCCCGAAGCCGTTGAGGCTGCCGGTCTTGCCCCTGAGATGGCCGAGGCCCTGCTCTGCCGTGCCTATGCCCATTTCATGCTGGTGAACTTCTTCTGCCAGAACTACAATGCAGAGACTTCCGACAAGGACCTTGGTGTTCCCTATATGAAGGGCATTGAGACGCATCTGAATCCTCAGTACGAAAGAGGTACCGTGGCCGGAGTCTATAAGAATATAGAAGAAGACCTCGAGATAGCACTCAAATATGTCAGCGAGAGCTATTATAAGATTCCCAAGTATCACTTCAACGTGCGTGCTGCCTATGCATTTGCGGCAAGGTTCTACCTCTTCTACGAGAAGTGGGACAAGGCCGAGGCCTGCGCCACGCGCTGCCTTGGTTCCAACCCTGCCCAGAAACTCCGCAACTGGCAGGCCCGTGCATCGATGCCACATAATATAGATGTGCTGTCCAATGACTTCATCTTGTCGAAGTACGATGCCAACCTTATGCTTATGACTGCATATACGAACTTTGGAATTGAGTTTGGAAAACCTGGTTTGAGCAAGTTCTCGCACAACTCCTTCCTCTCTTTCACCGAGGTCTCCTATGCAAAGAATGTGTGGGGTAATTCTCAGAGCGGATGGCGTAACGTGAGCAGCTGGTATTGGGATCCGCCTGTGTGGTACAACGGTTCCACCTTCGACCAGATCGCTTTCTGGAAGATCCCTTATCTCTTCGAGTACACTGATCCTGTGAACGGAATCGGTTATCATCGTGCCGTTTTCCCTGCCTTCACTACCGACGAGACCCTGCTTACTAGGGCCGAAGCGCGCGTGATGCAGCATAAGTACGACGAAGCAGCTGCCGACCTCAATATCTGGGCCCACAATATCATCAAGCCCAGCTATTTCTCCGGCACCCTCACTCCCGAGTCGATAAAGGCTTTCTATTCGGCAGTCGCTTACTGGACTCCGGATGTGCCCACCATCAAGAAGCATCTCAACCCTGCTTTCTTTATCGGAGAAGAAAATGAGATGATGGAGAGTATGCTT
Source organism: Bacteroidales bacterium (assembly GCA_017552105.1). Classification (GTDB taxonomy): domain Bacteria; phylum Bacteroidota; class Bacteroidia; order Bacteroidales; family UBA932; genus Cryptobacteroides. The sequence goes on from JAFZJI010000146.1 coordinate 5,906, forward strand.
CAGTGCGTGCTTGGGTTCAAACGTATCGACCACGTGGCCCAGGGCCTCCGTTGGCTTGATATCAAGCGTTATGGCATCGAAATCACCCGCCGTACGCTTCAGCCCGACCCTGGCGCAGGGCAGTACGATGCCGCTTTCAAGATTTTGGACGGCCAGGTGGATATCCTTACCAAGGATGACCTCCGTCGTGCCCTGCAGATTCCTCAGGACGTTGTTTCTGCCGGCTTGGAGCCTAACCCTCGTAACTAAAACAAGGAGGAAGCTATATGAAAAAGATACTTTATATACTGACGGCTGTTTCCTTTGCCCTTCTGAGTGCTTCCTGCACCCAGAAAGATGCGATGGAATCCGAGTCCATAATAAAAGATTCTGCGATCGAGCAGAACGATTTCGACAAGTGGCTGGAGCTCAATCTGCTCAAGCCCTACAACATCGAATTCAAGTACCGCTTCGCTTTGAACGAAACCGACAGGGGTTTCTATACCGTTCCTGCCTTGGTCGAAGGGGCTGTTATCTATGCGCATCTTGTGAAATACCTTTGCATCGACTCTTACGACGAGGTTGCCGGAGTGCATTTCACTCGCGGATACTTCCCCAAGATGTTCTTCCTGATAGGTGAATGGGAGTACAAGAACAATGGTCAAATTGTCCTCGGTACCGCCGAAGGCGGCAAGAAGATCATGCTTGCCGGCGTGAACTATCTTCCCTTGGTTTTCCAGAGGCTTTCCGGCGATGAACTTGGTGAGCATCTCAACCATTACTACATCAAGACCATACATCACGAGTTCACCCATATCCTGAATCAGGTTAAGGCTTACACCGATGACTTTATGAACGTGACGCCTTCTACCTATGTTTCCGATGCCTGGTCCAACACCGATAATTACCATCTCGGACGCGGATACATCACGGACTATGCCCAGAGCGAGCACCGCGAGGATTTCGCCGAGTTGCTGTCGGAGTACATAGTCCACTCCCCCGAGTGGTGGGAGGCCCAGCTTGCCCGGGCCGATGCTGAAACGGCCCAGGTCCGTAAAGAGAACCCGGATGCTCCTAACGGAAGGAAATCCATCGAGACCAAGATCGAGATGGTGCGTACTTATATGTCCGAAAGCTGGGGCATCGACATTGATGTGCTCCGCGACGTTATCGGCCGCCGTCTCAACGACGTGGAAGCCGGCAAGGTTGATTTGAATACCGTAGCAATATAGGAGGAGAAAGATATGAAAAAGATAGTATATATTTTTGCAGCGGCAGCCCTTCTGCTAATGCCTTCCTGCCAGCAGTTCGAACCCGAAATTTTCGACGAATCGGCTGCAGAGCGTGCCAATTCTTTCCTCGCGGATATACGTGAGACTTTGGTAGCAGAGCAGTACGGATGGACCCTGGATTATTATCCCAAGAAGGATTTTGCAGGTACGACCTATGCGCTTAAGTTTACTTCGCAGAAGGTTACCGCCATTCACGAAAGCGATCCTTCGGTGAGCGAAACATCGACCTATGCGCTTAAATACGACAACGCCTCCGTCCTTTCGTTCGATACCTACAATTCCATACTTCACAAGTATGCAACACCCAGCGATAGAGAGTACCAGGCTAAGGGAGGAGACTTCGAGTTCGAAATCCGCGGCTTCAACAAGGAAACCAAGGAAATCAAGCTCGTAGGCAAGCGTTCCCGTAACACCTGCACTCTCCGGCCTCTGAAGAAAGAGGGCAAGGGGTACCTGGAGGATGTCAACGCTTTCAAGAAAGCCATGAAATACCCTGCAGGAAAAGCAACGATCGACGGGGTCGAGTATGAAGCTTACCTCAATTCCGGCAACCGTTCGATGTCGATCGGCCCGAAGGGCGCTTCCAGCGATTCTACTCAGACCGTCCGTTATGTCCTGACGGGGAATACCCTCCGCTTCATGCGGCCCTTCTCGCTTGGTGACAAGGAATTCAGCGAATGGACATATGATGCTGCCAACGAGACTTTTTCCGAGGGCGGCGTGTCATTCCATAAGTTCTTCCCTCCCGGATATATAACTTATGAGCTGTTCCTTGGCAAGTTTACCCTTAGCTACGGAAGCGGCAGAGGCAAGTTCACCGTTACCCTTGTCGAGAACGAAAAGGATAACTCCTTCAAGATGGTAGGTTTGTCCAATTTCTTCCAGCCGGTAATCGGCTATGACGGAGGGCGCGGACGCCTTACCTGGGAGAAGCAGACTATCGGTGGCAGTGGCTCACTCGAATACATCCTTGCTCCTTGGGACAGCAATGCCGGTTATCTGACTTGGCTGGATGGAGTCGGCGTGGTCGGTGCTGTCGTTGACAGCTCGGTAAATGATTTTGTAATCGAGTTCGTCGACAATGGTGTATGGGTAGACTACAAGGCCAACGGATGGCTTATCTGGTCTATGAATGGCAGCAGCAGCGCTGGTGCCGTCAGCTCCTGGACCATGGCGTCCGGCAGTTACCAGCTCCCCGGCGACATCACTTTGACCAAGATTGTCGAATAACGGAAAAGATTGAATGCTATGAAGAAATATCTTAATATGATTTTGGCGGTCGCAGTCTCCCTGCTGGTTTTCTCCTGCAAAACGGAGCAACCTACCGGAGAGAAGTACGCCGCCGCACCCGAAGTGGAGATCGTTACCAAAGACGATGTCTTCGCCGCCGAGGGCGGTACGGGAAAGATTGAGGTAAAAGCCTATGCGCCTGTATCCGCTAAGGTTACAGGCTCCTGGCTGGCTGCTACCGTGACTGGCGACATAATCAATCTTACCGCCGAGGCTAACGAGTCGATAGAGTCCCGCTATGCCATTCTCGACATCAGCTCAGGAAACGCTGCATCTTCGCTTACCATCACCCAGTTCGGATTGACATCCGACCTGGTATGGGAAGAATCCTATGATTTCGCTTATGGCGGAGGTACGGTTTCGCTGCCTTACAGCGGAAACGGTGTCGTGCACGTTTCGATAATCGAAGGTCGTGAATGGATCAGCGCCAATATTGCCGATGGCAAGTTCATCATCAGCACCAAGGTCAATCCATATAAGGCTGCCCGCGAGGGTAAAGTCAGTTTTGCCGTAGGCAAGAAGGCCGCCGTGGAAGTCGGAGTCAAACAGGCCGGTAATCCTGCCGGACTTAACCCCGGCGACCCCGAACCTCGCGAGTTCACCGTTGTGGACGCATGGGCTCCTTACTACACGCAGCCCGAAACCGATCAGGCCAAAGGTACTGTCGGTGTAGTTGCAGCCGAAGGTTCTTCCGCAGGCCGCTACTTCATCAAGGTCGTTCCTGCTGCCGAATACGATGCCGTAGGCGATCAGTACACCTTCCTTAATACCAAGGCTCACGGATGGGCTGCCGAGAATCCTACTATCTGCAAGGATACCGATTCCTACGAAATCGACGCCCTTGCGATCGGCAAGTACTATGTGTATGCCATCGGTGTCAACAACCAGGGTGCTGTCAACTACAAGTATGCGGTTGCAGCAGTCGAAGTGGTCAAGAAGCTTTCTCCTTACGAGAAGTTCCTGGGCACCTGGTCGTTCCCTCGTGGCGGTGCTTCCGACACCTGGACCGTTACCGAAAAAGAGCCTGGTAAGAGTTACTACATTACCGGCATCGATGCCAAGGAAGAGAACATCAAGGTCGTGGCCGAATTCAATGCCGCTGATGGTACCGTTACCGTCAGCTCCCAGACCAACCTTGGCCAGTCTACGGTCAATACCTCCGAAGGTGAACTGACCGGAGAGTGCTCCCTGTTGGGTAAGATTGACTATAACGGCACTATCTACCGTATCAACGGTACCTATGTCATCTTTACCATCACCTTCAATGAAGATGCATCTTCGGCCCAGCTCGCACCTGGCAAGGTTAACATTCCTTCCCTCGGCAGCGAATTCGATCTGATAGGTTTTGCTATCTACACCCAGGTTGGTGATTCGGCTTACTCACTCGTTACCGGTTCCGAACTGCCTAACACCATTACCAACCTCACCCACGGAGAAGGCTCCGGCGGTGGCGGTGGCGGCGGTGAAGGCGGCGGTGGCGGCGGTGGCGACACCTCCGGCTACAACGCCTGGCTCGGCACCTGGAATGCAGGCGGCGGCAGGACCCTCGTATTTGCCCAGAAGACAGCCGGTACGGATTATACTGTTACCGATTCCGGTTTCTATGGATTCGAATACGTGGCGGAATATGATTCTGCAACGGGCGGTATTCTCCTCCACACCCATCTTGTGGGCATCGATGGTATCGATGAGTATTACTTCGGTGGTATCGATGGTGATAGTCTAAGGTTTGGCTCAGAGGATAGTGGCTATCTCATTGCCAAAGGTGTAATTGGTAACGGTGGCAGTTCTGCAACAATATCAGCTGTTCCTTTCGAGGGCAACGATGGAGGAACGGTCCAGGCTACCGCCCTTACCATCCTTGACTATCAGACGGAAGATAGTGCTGATTTTGACAAGGGATGGTATGGACTCTCCGTCATCGAAGATTTTGCTATTCCTGCCAGCTTGAGTAAGGCCTCCGGCAGTTCAACGTCCGTACGTCGTGCGAATTCCATATCTATTTCGACTGGCGTTATCGAGTCTTATTCCGCGGCCAGAAGCCATAAATGGGTTAAGACCGCAAGAATCAGATAAGGCGTGAACAAGACTACTCTACTTACGTCGGCGTTTCTCCTGCTTGCAGCGAGTTGCGCAAGGGAGAATCTCCAGAGGTTCGTACCCGGCTCGGAACAATCTGAAACAAAGCTGATTGCCGAAGAAACGCCGACCTACATAAAA
>JAFZJI010000021.1 GCA_017552105.1 Bacteroidales bacterium
CCGGAGGGAACAGGATTAGGTTCGAAGCCGTAACGGCTTATCTCCATGGACCTTACGGGAGTAGTATAACTTGTTCCATCGTCGGCAGTGACCGTGAGTTTATAGGAATACTTCTTCCCCACGAAGGCTCTCGACGCGAAATCGGCATCTCCCACCATCGACCGGAGATACACGTCCTCCGAATAGTTGCGGTCGAAGTCATGGTCGACGGAAAGAGGGATGGCGTTCCAGGATCCTCCGCTCTCCTTCCAATATAAGACCGCGGTGCTGAAATGCAGGTGGTGGCCCCTTATCGACATGGAGGCACGCACGGGCAGGCCTCTGTCCGCATCGAAGACACTAGGGAAATCGATCGAGACATTGTTCAGAGGGTTCTCCAAAGTCAAGGGGACATTCACCGTCTTGGTGAGGCCGGCGACGTTCCGGACCTGTCCCTGAAGTGTCATGGACACAGGATAATCGCTATCTTCCAAGCCCAGCGCGGAGAGGGACGGAATGATGATGTTCTGGGTTTCGCGGTACTGCAGGCCGGTCGGAGTGTTCTCCACCGGGACATCCAGTTCGCGGTAATTACCGCTGTGCGCGGTATAGCAAAGCTTCAGCGACGCATAAGTGAAGGCCGATGCCGTCGAAGAGAAGTTGAAGGTGATCGGTGTCCAGTCATTTGCGTAGATCTTGTTATCGTCCAAGGTGATTTCTCCGGAGATCACACCAGTCATGTCTTCGTCCTTGACGCAACGGGTCCTGGTTATCTTGTCCGTATACGGAGAACAGTGGAGCTTGTCGGAGAAAAGCCAACCCACCTTGACCGCTTCTGTCGACCACGGGGCGGAAAGGTCCTTCAGATGCCCGTAATAACCCCTGTCGTAATAGGTCCTGGAAGGCATGATGCCCCGGGGAGAATAGCTGTTGCCATCTTTGTCGCGCTGGAGATAGGAGTTCGGCAGATACAGCGACATCAGGACCCACTCGGTCTGGTTGGGGAAGCGGTAGCCTTCCGGGCAATAATCGTTTTTGCCCTTGGTGGTCACGTTGGTATTGATGACTCCGTTCTGGACAGGCTCGAACGATACATCGTCGTCCCGGCTCTGCGTAATCATCTTTACATAGACACGGTTATTGAGCGACGTCTGCTCGTGATAAGGCAGTTCTCCTTCGGAATACTCCCTTATCGACCTGGTGTTAAGGCGGTCGAAGTGGAAAGTGTAGGAGTTGTTCCCATTGTCGGTCAGCGTAAAGTATTTGTCCGGCAGCTGCGAATACGGCGCATAACTGATATCGGTAACCCCCGAAGGGCCGTCATAGGTACCCACATTACGCAGGCATCTCACGCTTTCTCCTGCTGCGGCTTCGGCCGGGCTGTTCCAGGTAGCGTAGGTGGAGGACACCCCATCCCAATCATGGTACAGGTCCGTAGCGCCAGCACCCTCCTCGGCCCAGCAGACCTTCTTGGCCGTACTGGACACGATGTGGGACCTCCACTGGCCGGGCGAAGGCTGGTAAAGCCTGGCGCTCAGGGAAAGGGATTCGTTCCCGACCCACATTCCGATCAGCTGCCTGGTCGAGGCCATATACCAACGTATTTCGTCCCTGTCGATCGTTCCGTTACCGTTATTGTCGCGGTTGCGGCTGAAGCAGGAGAATGCCATGCCCTCATAGCCCGTCTTGAGCTCGGGGGTATTGTTGTCCACGTCGAAATCCAGATAAGTATCCCAGCGCCTGTCGGTATATTCCGTGCCGGTGTTCCCCTGCGAACTGTACAGATTCCATATGTAGGCCGTATTCAGGCGGCCGTTTTCGCGGCCTATGTCATTGTCGGCTCCAGCCCTTTCATTGTAACCGCAGCCGGATTCAGGCCAGTACAACCATCCGCCAGGGGCCTTCTCTTTTATCTCGTCGATATGTTCGCAGCCCCAGAGACTGCGGAGCCCCGGAGCATAGGTGTTGTAGATGGTCTGGATGGACTGCTGGATGATGGAGTGGCTCGAAAGTATCACGTCGCTCTGCCTGTCGCGGCTCTGGCGGGCATCGGAAAGGATATGCATCTCCCTCGGCGATGCATTCACGAACTTCCTCCACAGATCCGGGTCCGCTCCGCTGTCGGAATAAAGAGGATTTGTTTCGTAATAGTATTCGTCGATATAGATGGTCACCTTTATGGTATCGTTCAGGAAGTCGCTGCTACCGGTTCCTGTCTGCCGGAACGTCTTCTCTTTTGCAGTCTGGTCGAAGATGTATTCGATCAGCTGGTTGATATCCATAAGTTGGGGATGCGGGGTCCCGAGCGAAGGTTTCCAGCTACTGTCGTATGCTCCTATTCCGGGATACTGTCTCCTGGTGCTCGCATATTTGGTATTGTCGGCGGGATCCAGATTGTTTACGGCGAACATGACCCACTTGTAGTCGAGGGGACCGTCCGGCCGGTTCTCATCGGCCAGGTACACGGGATAATCTACGCCGTTCACGGTTTCCGTCATCTTGTAAGGCCCCCCTTCCCCGAAGGGAGTCTTGACATACCAAGAGAAGAGACTGGGATCCATGGATTCATTGAATGGGAAGGAAACACTATGGTACTCATAGTGGCAGTCAGCATTCACGATCTCGTCGCTGGTCAGGAGCAGGAAACCCTCCTGACCCGGCTGACGTTCGTTGTCGGCATCTACCTCCGCATAAATGCTGGTAGAATTGGCGATAAAGATCTTATAAGTGTAATAATGACTTCTAACTGTATTGTAGTCGTTGAATCCGGATGACCCATCATTGTTGCCGCTCGAGCCGAAATCGCCCAGGTGGACGGAGAAAATGGTATCTGTGGTAAGAGCGTTGCCGACGCTTGCACCTCCGATGCGCGAAATGCCCAGAGGAGTAAGCGTTAGCACCATGTCGAACTGGACATAAGTTGCCAGGTCGTTGGCATATTCCCATTTGCCGTTGTTGACGTAATGGTCGCCGAATGTGCCGCTGACGGGGCCCTGGTAACCGGAATCCCCGGAATCTATTTTCAATTTCTTTTCCCTGTCATGGAAAGTCGTCGCACTCTTCTTGCAAGCCTGACGGTTTTCCATCATGTAGAAGGTGAACACATACCAGTCGTAGCCGTCGTGGGTCTCCGTTCCCTCGAAATAGCACTGAGCGGAATCGAAGAACACCACGTCATCGGGTGCCGCCCCATCATTATAGTCGGCAAAAAGATAGCACCTGTCGGGCACGTTGCAAACCTGCCAGTAAACAGCCCTTTCTGCAGAGATGTTGTCCCTGTCGCAACGCACCAGGAACTTTACCTTTGCATCTACCTGTTGCAAACTGACCTTGTACCTGGAGTCGTAAACCTTCGGGAGTTCTCCCCATACCATATGGGATGTATTCACCTCCAGCTGACCCATCATAAGGAACAGGTCCTTGCGGTTGACCACATCCTGCTCCAACTTCACTTTGGTGGCCTTCAATTCGCCAAGGTCGGTGATGGCGTTAAGGTAGGCTATGTCATCCTCGTCCTCTCCGAAGGAACTCACCGCATTCGCCACATTTGCTATCAGGACCAGTGTCGCATCGGAACAAGTGACGGTAGATACTTTCACGGCACCAGCCGTAGTGACTACTGCCGGGCTCGCGCCGTCGATTGTCTTGTTCTCCACCCACCAGCCCTCGTTCGGATTGGTGTCGAGCGAGGAAAGATCTGCGGAAAGGTGCTCGTAGCTGAAGTATCTGCCATAAATCTTCTTCGGGGAGCCCGAGGAAGTCTGGCTGTTATCGAAAATCATGACATACAGGTCATGGACCCTTGCTTCATCCGATTTTGCAGACTCTGCCTTGGTGCTCACATCTACCGAAACAGCCTCGGTGGAGCCGAAACTGATGCAGAGCGTGGCCGGCGTGCCGTCGGGGAGGTTGCTGACCCTGTAGATTTCTTCCCTTTCGCGGCTGCACGACAATGCGGACAGCATTGCCAGTACGTAGAGAGTTATGCGGATGAATCTTTTCATGGCTAATCGAAGAGTACTTGTTCAGTCAGGGGGATCCAATCGGCGACCTCGAAGTTGAAGGAGACCGTCGTTCCCTTGCTGATCCTTGTAACTATGTGCAGATTCTGATTACGCTCCAGCGCCATCAAGTCGCGGGCATGGTCGTCGTGAACAGGCAGGTCGGAGTACGAATACACATGCTCCTGAGCCGTATTCTTGAACATCGTGAATCCCACATCGAGGGTGTAAGGGCCGGAACTCGGGAAAACGTACCAAGTCATTGTCACGCTTCCCGATGCCGGGATAGTAAGGGATGCTTCCGACGCGACTATGTTCCCGGAGGAAGCACCTGCGGGGAAGTCGGGGTCGTGTCGCAGCACGTAAGCGCTGTTGGGGCACAGGCCTACGAAGGAACTGCTGTAGTCCGACAAGGTCAGGGCTATTTCGGTATTGTTGACGAACTCGGCAGAAACCTTGGCCACGCAACGTATCATCTCCAGAGTGACTTCGCCCGTATGGAGCGAAGATACGCTCACGCTTCCCTTTGCCGAAAGCGGAAGACGACCGTTGCGAACAGCAGGGCAAGTGTCGGCAGAAAGCGGCGAGAATTGGAGGGCTTCCACGGCGGCGGCTGTCGGGAGTGTAGTCAGATCCGTCACCGTATTACCTCCGCTGGTCATGTTCCACAGGCCCTCGGTATTGGCGAAGCCATACACCGTGTAGTTGCCTTGGCTGAGACCCATGAAAGTGACCGACATCGATGTGGAGGATGGATCGGCCTCCAGAGTTCCGTCAATGGCATCTCCACGCACGGGATCCGGATAGGTAGCAACGATGCTTCCACCGGAATCCGCTATCAGGAGGACCAGGTCCGGAACAGGAGCCGTCGGGTCCGTAAGGTCGATGTAGATACCGCCGCCGTCGGCCACGTTGCCGTCGCCCGGCGTGGTAGCGCGGGTCTTAGGAGCAGAAGTGCTGAAGTTGATCTTCAAGCCGCAATCGCCCACGGCCAGCCGGGTTTCTTCGCGGGTGCAAGAAACGGCGGATAGCAGGATCGCAAGGACGATTATGAGCTTGAATTTCTTCATCTATTCAATCAAAAGACCGGGGGTTTCCGCTTCGACAGTATCCCAATCAGTCGTAACGACGTTCACCAGGACACCACCGTCGAGACGCATGGAAATCTCGTAGGTATATTTCACACCCCTTTCCCAGGAGGTGATGGGAGTATCATCTCCCCTGGGGCAGATATCTTTCAACGAGATTTCAGCGCCGTGCTGCACGGAATCCATCGTATAATACAGGAACAACTTGGGCATGTTGGCCTCGAGGCCACCGGAACCCACCGCCTGATCCAGCCGCTGGGGAACCATGAAATCATAGTCCCCTGCGTATGAATCGCCGGCATCCAGGGATTCATCCACGGCAGTTTGCCGGACATCGGAAGTATTCCTCTCGGTATTTATCCAGGAGTATGCCGCGGAGCCCATCAGATCCAGGGTAACCTTGGTGTCGCCAACCACCATCAGATTCCTGAAACAATAAGAATCGATGGTAACGGATTGAGTTTCGGAGTTGTTGATTATGTTGATCCTTACGGCGCTGGTAAGATGGACGAAATTCAAAGGGACGGTCGATGACGGGTTCGATACATTGCCGCGACGGCGGAATGCCGCACCCATCAGGTCGTAATTGTCGGAGGAGATGTCAAAATGGGTAGAAACGGCAAGGTTGCCTGGAATATCCATCTTCACGCTCCCTTTCCCTGAGGGCGACATGGCTACGAAGTCGTAGTAATCGCCGGTACTCTCCCAGTACCAGAAACGCTCAGGGCTGTACGTCCACACAAGAGTGGGAGAAGCTCCTCCATCATATCCGTACGTGACGGTCACGCCATTGGTGCCGCCGAATACGGTACTCTGGACATTTGAAATCATCCTGTTGCCAAACACCGCGAAGTTGTCGTTCTCCGTAAACTCGTTCTTGAGTCCGGCTTTGGTCGCGTCGTCGTTCAGCAGCATGGACCCGGCCTCGAAGCGGATGGCATTCCGCTCCGGAGCCGGATCGTAGGTCTTCGCGCACCCTGCGGAAAGCAGGGCGGACGCGATGGCTGCCGTTATGAACGTTACGCGGTTA
>JAFZJI010000147.1 GCA_017552105.1 Bacteroidales bacterium
CCCTCTGGAAGAAGGAAGGCCGTCCGTTCGTGAACTACTCTGCTCTGGAGGCCGGCTATCTGGACTTCGGCGGAATCCGTATCGAGGATGATGTGCTGGTGACCGCCGACGGCGCCCGCCGCCTGGGTGGAACGCGCCTGCCTGCATCTCCCGACGATGTCGAGGCCGCTATGGCGGAAGATCAAAAGAAAAACTATTAACATCAATAAAACTATGGGACTTTTAGAAGGAAAAGTCGCCCTGATTACGGGCGCATCCCGAGGGATTGGTAAAGCCATCGCCCTCAAGTACGCGGCAGAAGGTGCCGACGTCGCATTCACCGACCTGGTCGTGAACCAGGACACCGTTGCTGAAATCGCAGCCCTCGGCCACAAGGTCAAGGCCTACGAAAGCAACGCTGCAGACTTCGAGGCAACCCAGCAGGTCGTCGAGCAGGTGCTCGCCGACTTCGGGAAGATCGACATCCTCGTGAACAACGCCGGTATCACCAAGGATGGCCTTGCCATGCGTATGACCGAACAGCAGTGGGATGCCGTTATCGCGGTTAACATGAAATCCGCATTCAATTACATGCATGCAGTGCTTCCCGCCATGGCACGCGCCAAGAGCGGCAGCATCATCAATATGGCATCCATCGCCGGCCAGATGGGCAACCCCGGCCAGGTGAACTACGCAGCCACCAAGGCAGGCCTTATCGCAATGGCCAAGTCGGTGGCTAAGGAGATGGGCTCCCGCGGCATCCGCGCCAACTCCATCGCTCCTGGTTTCATCGTCTCCGAGATGACCAACGCCCTCCCCGAAGAGGTCCGCGCCGAATACCTGAAGCAGATTCCTCTGCGCCGCGGAGGCACCCCCGAGGACATCGCGAATGCCGCCCTGTTCCTAGCCAGCGACCTTTCTTCCTACATCACCGGGCAGGTTATCCCTGTGAACGGAGGTTTGTACTGCTAATTGCACGACTCTTTATACGTTTAACGCCACGGCCTTCGGGTCGTGGTTTTTTTTATGCTGTTGTTTAAAACCTAAATCTATCTTGTAGAACTTAAAAAACCGTTTCTGTTTCCGGCGATTCTTTGGCGGTGTCGGCCGGCCTTGCGAACTTGCGGCCCGGAAAGATGTCCGGGAGAATGATCGATAAGTTGGTTAGTAGTTTGCGCGCGGTTGCCGATCTGGTGATGCCGCGCATTTGTCTGTGCTGCGGCAGGGAGCTGGAGCTCTGGGAGGAGCATCTCTGCCAGTCGTGCATGGAGGATCTGCCCCGCACGCGCTACTGGAAGCTGCGCGAGAATCCCATGGCGGAGGCGTATAACCATCTGATACAGATGAATATGGGGGAGGATGCGCACTATCAGCCCTATGGCTATGCGGTGGCGTTGTATTTCTACCGGGGAGGGTTCCGGCATATCTCCAAGTCGCTGAAGTACAAGAGGAATTTCGAGACCGGGCGATGCTTCGCTCGGCTGCTGGGCAGGTCCTTGGCGGAGTCTCCTTATTTCGGGGATGTGGATCTGGTGGTGCCGGTGCCTTTGCATTGGATGCGGCGTTGGCAGAGGGGATACAATCAGGCGGAGATCATCGCCCGGGAAGTCGCGCGCGAGTTGGGGGTGGAGTGCTGTCCGGAGTTGGTGGTCCGCGCGCGACGCACCCGGACCCAGACACATCTGCATATCGAAGGGCGTACCCGGAATGTCGCGGGGGCTTTCTGTATCGGGAAGATCCCGCCCCGGTTGGCGGCGGTCGCGCCTCGCCACATCCTGCTCATCGACGACGTCTTCACCACCGGCGCCACCGCCGCCTCCTGCGAAGCCGCCATCCACGCCGGCCTCTCCACCATCATTCCCCCCGCCCATCTCCGCATCTCCATCGCCACGCTAGCGTGTGTAGAAAGGTAGCGCCCGTCCGTTTTCCGTCATGCCCGACCGTTTTACTGTCATGCCCGGCTTGACCGGGCATCTTTTACCTGACCCCTTTGTCATGCCCGGCTTGACCGGGCATCTTCCTAGAACACAAATTTCAGAATATAGAACAACATGATCCCCGCCGCAACCAACTTGATCCCCGTCCCGCAAAAGAACCCCACGAAAGCCCCCAGCGCCGCCTTCACCGACTCCACCGCACCCTGACGCGCGAACACCAGTTCCCCGATGAACGCACCCAGCAAAGCACCCAGCACCATCCCGATAGGAGTCAGGAAGATACCCGCGAAGAGCCCGATGATCGCCCCCCACGATGCCTCCTTGTGGCCGCCGGTCTTCTTGGCGAACCACCCCGGAACAACATAATCGAGCACCGTGACGAGCGTGGTGATAGCTAGCCACACCAGCAGAAAAGTTGAGGACACCGGTTCGCAATCACCATTGCGCCCGGCAAAATAGACCAGCAGGACACCAATCCAGCTAAGCGGCGGGCCAGGCAATCCGGGCAAAATGCTCCCGACAATCCCCAGCACCCCAAGAATAATCGCAAAAATTTCCAATGCACTCATGCGGTAAAGATATACAAAATATCTATATTTGAGAAGCGTACACTAATTTGAGAGAATAATGACCAATCTGTTTCATCGACTTATGTTTATCGGTGCCTGTGTATTGCTAGGCGCCCTGATTGCCTGTGGGCACACCACATCATACATCCTGGCTATCGCCGGTTTTATCATCATATCGGTCAGCCTTGGTGGCCTGATCGTGAAGAGTATCCAGGCCAAGGATATTAAACTTTTGTTCCATGGAATTGATTCCGACTATTCCTGGGCGGGATTCTTCATCCTTCTGACGGTGGTTCTGATGAATCACGACCTTTCCATCCTGGCGGTAATCTCTGGCCTCCTGGCCATCTACCACCTCGCCCTGCTCAAGCGCTAACCCACTCGCCGCTCCCAGCCTTTCCCCTCATGCCCGGCCGTCCTTTCGTTATGCCCGACCGTCTCCTCTTGTCATGCCCGACCTGATCGGGCATCTTTTTATTTCATAATGTAAGATTATTTCTTACATTTGCTATTGTAAACAACGATAATTATGGCAAGAACAGTTACGGTAACACTTGGTCCTCATTTCGAGGAGTATATTAAGGCAAGCATTGCCGGTGGGCGTTATAATAACGTCAGCGAGGTAGTGCGTGCTGGTCTGCGCCGTCTTGAAGAAGATGAATTGAAGTTAGCCGCCATCCGTGCTGCATTGATCGAGGGCGAGGAGAGCGGAGTCGTTGAGGATTTCGATCCGAAAGCATTTTTGAAGAAGTTGAATGAGGGGTAAAAATTTCCCGCTTTCCTTGGGCGGACCTATGAACACGTTCGTTCCGGGTATCTTCCCCATCGTACCCCTAGTAGAACGCATTCTGATGGGCAAGGTCTAATTTCAGGGGCGACACCTTGCCCGCATTTCGGCCACACAGGTACTTCCAATGGGCAAGGTCCCCACCACGAAATTAGACCTTGCCCACTGAAACGCTGTGGATGGGTAGTGGGTGATTCCGGTCTGCCACG
>JAFZJI010000148.1 GCA_017552105.1 Bacteroidales bacterium
CCCATGGTAGGCCCCGCGGATGGAAGGCAGGTCCGCCAGCCTCTGGATGGCCTCGTCGGCATATATGGGCAGCGGAGAACGCTCGGTAATCCAGGCATTGTCTTCGATGCGGCCGGCGGCCATCGGCTGCTCCACCATCACCACCCCCTGCTCCTTCAACCAGAAAATCTCGTCGAGCGCAGCCTCGCGGTCCTTCCAGCCCTGGTTGGCATCTACCGCAAGAGGAAGATCCGTCACGCTGCGTATGGCCTTTATCATTTCCTCGTCTCCCGGAAGGCCTACCTTAACCTTCAGGATATTGTAGAGCCCCGCGCATTCCAGGGTCTTCTCCTTCACCACATCCGGAGTATCTATCCCTATGGTAAAGGTGGTAGATGGCGCCTTGCCCGGATCCAGCCCCCAGATGCGGTACCACGGCTGGCCGAGCAGCTTGCCCACCAGATCGTGCAGGGCGATGTCCACCGCCGCCTTGGCAGCACTGTCGCCCGGGGAGAGGGAATCCACATAACCGAGTATATCCTCCATCCGGAAAGGGTCGGAGAACTGGCCCAGGTCCACCTTTTGCAGAAAGGCGCACACGCTCTCCACGCTCTGCCCGAGGTAGGGCGGCATGGATGCCTCGCCGTATCCTGTAAAGCCGTCGTACTCTATCTCCACCTGCACGTCGGGGGTGGTGGTACGGGAATAGGAAGATACGGTGAAGGTGTGGCGGAGCTGCAGTTCGTAGGGGAAGAAGCTGAGCTTCATCCGCGCACTGCCGCCAACTTTATAGGGGCGTACAGATGGCTGTGCGCAGCCGGTCAGGCCGCTGCCGGCGGCCATCAGGCCCGCAGCACCCAGGGCGGAACTCTTGAGGAAATCTCGTCTTTTCATTTTCGTCGGTCTATCCATTTCCAGAGGAACCACATGGCCGTTCCCCAGGAGAAAAACAGTGCGTAATATATCCATTTGGGCACTGCGCTGGCAAGCGAGGCCTTTTCGGTCATATCCTGTATCGCTGGATCGTCGGCGTAGTAGTAGGCCCCGGCCCCGAAATCGTAGTCCGGGCTGAGCCCGAGGCGCCGCCACATAATCCATCCTGCAAGGCAAACGACTATGACCGCCAGAACGACGGTCACCGTCTTGAAAAGCTTCCTCCTTGCCATTAGATTCTTCGCTTCTAGATTCTTCGCTTCTAGATTCTTCGCTTCTAGATTCTTCGCTTCGCTCAGAATGACAGGAGTGCCCTATTTGTAGAGGTCAAGTACGGGCACATCGAACAGCACGCCGCTGAGCAGCAGCCACACGGCGAACAGCGTCAGCGCGATGTTGAACACCTGCCCCACCACGTAGAGCCAGAGCACCTTTCCGCCCTGCATCTGCTTAATGAGGCTCTTGAAGTTGGTATCCAGCCCAATGGAAGTGAATGCAAGCACGAATGCCCAGTTCTTGAACTGGTCCAGGACTCCGTTGATAGCCTTAACCTCGCCGCCGCCGCAGAGGGGGAGGAAGATGAAAGAGGCCACCAGCGATGCCACGAAGAACCCTATGATGAACTTGGGGAAGCGGGTCCAGATTTCGCCGGCGCCCACCTTCGATTCGCCGGTCTTATCGACGCGCAGGGCGAAGAACAGGGCAACGAAGAAGGCTATGAAGCCTATGAGTATGTTCTGGATGCTCTTCACCAGCACTGCGGCCTGCTCAGCCTCGGGGCCGAGGGCGTTGCCGGCAAGTACCACGGCGCCGGTGCTGTCGACTGTACCGCCGATGAGCGAACCACCCATCAGCTGGTTCATTCCTGCCCAGCGGATGATCATGGGCTCGAAGACCATCATCAGTATGGTGAAGATGATGGAGATGGATATGGCGAGCGAGAGGTCATCCTTCTTAGCCTTGGCGGCTGCACCGGTAGCGATGGCCGCGGAAGTACCGCAGACCGAAGTCGCCGCCGCGAGGGTAATGACCAGGGGCTTGTTGTTTATCTTGAGGACCTTGTTGCCGAACCACCACATGAAGATAATCACTATGGGGGTGACGATCCAGGCGATGCCGAGGCCGTAGAGGCCGAACTTGGCGATGTTGCTGAAGAGCACGCTGAATCCCATTATCACCAGACCGGTCTTGATGTAGAACTCGGTACGGATGGCGGGCTTGAGCCAAGCGGGCGTACCCACCGTATTGGAAATCAGCAGGCCTACCAGCAGGGCCCAGAACGCCCACTCCAGATAGCGGTTGAGGGTGAATTCAGCGCTTATGAGGCGGACGACAATCGCGAGCACGAAAAGCACCACGAAGGCGGGGATGAACTTACGCAGTTTCTCGCCCTGGAGCTTTACTCCGGCACCGAAGAGTACTGCTAGCACCACGAAAGTGCGGAGCAGCTTCCACCAGAAAGCGGCCTTGCCCAGCTGCTGCCCGAGCGGGACCACTTTGGCGAGCTGGGCCTCGTTCAGGCTTTCGCCGAGGGCCCAGGTGTTGAATTTAAGTGCCGAAAAATCAAATGCTTTCGTAAGGACGGCTACCGCTCCTATCGCGATGATGATGAATCCCAGCCAGCATGCCAGCCAGTCTTCGGTTTTCCATAATTTGGAAAGTTTGGAATCAGACATAAAGGTTTTAGTTTTAACGTATCACATATTCACGCTCAACACCGGTACCCACATGGACCGGGAGGGATCGTTGAAGCAGTGCAGGTACTTAACCCCGAAGTAGGTGTCGTAGGGTGACCACAGCAGGTTCGCCAACCGCACCTTCAGGCTTGCTCCGGCATATAGGTTCCTGCCGGTGCCGGGCAGTTTCTCCACGGCACCGTGCAGCCCGCCTTCCAGGTTCCTCACGTAGAAGGCCGGGCAGCATCTGCTCCAATCCAAGGGCAGGAAGGGGAAGGCATAATCCGCCTTGGCAAGATAGGATTCTTTCCGGACGAATTCTCCGGAAAGCTTTATGCCGTGGGTGCTCATGAGGCCGGGAAGATATGCAAAACCCTTCCCGTAGAATGCTCTGCTCGTCCCCCAATACGGAAAGGACGTCGACCTCATCCCCATCTCTACGCCTATGCCCCATTTGGGGAAGATGCCGGAAGGCGCGACCGGCCGCATGGTGTATGCGGTCAAACTGGCTTTTCGAAAAATCCACGGATAAATGAGCTTTCCCCAATAAGACAACTCTGCTTTATAGCTGGGGATTATCCCGGACCTCCAGCCTCCCTTGCTGAGGTTGATGGGGAAGGATACGCCTGCTACAAGGTTCAGGATCGAGGGTAAGTACGAGGCTTCTTCATAGTAGTCCGCCCGTAATTCGAAGGTGGGGCCCAGGCCGGTCGAGACGAACTGGGCGTGTACGCCGGTACGGAATCCCAGCGAATCCACCAAACTCACCCCCGCGGAACCCCACGAGGTGCCGAGCTCGTTCTGGAACAATACCGTCGCACCCAAGGTGCCGGTGTTGGTAACCTCCTCCCCGGATAGTTTCTCCACCGGATTATATTCCACGTAGACGGGCATCCAGGAATGGAAGCGAACTGGCTGGAAGAGTTTGGAATAGCGCTTTCCTTCGGAGATGGGCCCTTCGTAGGGGATGGAACCGGCTCCTTCCTGGGCGCTGAGCTTTTCGGCGGATGCTATCTGTATGGCATTGAATGTCACCGGTTTGGCCAGCAGTTTCCCAGGCTCGAGGCGGCGTACGATCTTGGCCTCGGCGGTAGGTGCGCTGTACCATAGCGACGAGTCCGGCCCGAAGGCGAACTCCTTGCCTCCGAAGCGCAGGCTGGTACGCTGCAGCATCTCCCCGCTGGCAGGATCTACCGAATGCAGTTCGGGGACCCCGCTGCGGTCGGAACTGAACCATATCAACCCGTCGCGGCCGAAGAGCCGGTTTATCTTGGAATGCGCCGGGGCGAAAAGCGGCCTCCATCCATCTACGTCATAGATGCTGAAGCCTTCTTCAGTGATGGCGCTGGCGTAGATCTTACCGTCTATCCAGGCAATCTCCACCGGCTGCAGGCCGGCCGGGGCACGGAACTCTTCCAGGACGGTGCCGACGGAAGACGAAAATACTTTTATGCTGCTGTGCCCGTCTTCGAACTGCTGCACCGCTGCGAAGGTGGGCCCTATATCGTTGGCCGAGGGGTTGAAAAAGCGCCCCTTGACCTTGAAATCGCGGATTGTCCCATCCTCGTTCATGTACCTCAGCATGCTGTAGGACTTAAGCTCCAGCATCGCGGAGCCGCGGTGTTCCGACCAGATGAGTTTTTTGTAGAAGCGGTCGTAGGTCAGGCGGGAGGTCTGGCTCGAGAAGGGCACGACGCTCCTGACTTTCCCGGCGGAATCGATGCGGACGAGTTCCGTGGCCTTGTCCAGAGCTCCGTGGATGGCATAGAAGCCTTTGTCCGTGGGGGTAAGGGAGATGTAGGTGTCGTAAAGGCGCCCCTTCTGCACCATGTCCTGCCCTTCCACGAAAGGAGCCCTTGCGCTGTCGGCAGCGGCCCATTCCGCCCGGAAGGAGTCCTGTATGGTTTTGAATGCCCGGTCGAACCTCATCCAGCTGCCCTGCTCGACCGTCCTGTACAATACGAAGAACGGGAGGAAGCGGGCGTTCACGTTATGGAAATAGCGACGGGTGAACAAAGTGTCGTTGAAGGCCGTACGCATGCCCGCGACCAGCACATATCCAGCCCTGTAATAATCCGGGGTGTAACGCTTCTGCGAGCCATAGCGCCACTGCCAGAAATCGCGGTAGAGGCTGTCGGAAAGGGCGACGTGGTAGTATTCCAGGAAGTCGGAAGTGCGCCCCCGCCCGGAATCCGTGAGTGCGGTCTCGGCCGCCACGGCATCTCCCTCCATGAGGGCTTGCCCGGGATAGATGGCCGTCGCGGCGCCGGTGGACAGGTCGCCCAGCAAGTATTCCAGCGAACCGAAGAGCCAGTTACGCCGGGGGAACTGCATCTGGGCCACATGCCTGCCCTCGTGCACCGTAAGCTGGGTCATCCACGGGGTGGACTCGGGGTCGTACAGATCGGCGTTGGTAAAGAGCTCCATCCTGCGCGGGGCCCAGGACACCATGCCGTTCGAGGTAGCGGAGTAGGCGTGGAAGATTACGGGCATCTTCCTTTTGTAGAACTGGTTCGGATAGAAACCTATGCTGGGTTCGGTGGTATGTACGAAACTCTCCAGACTCTTGGCGTACTCCCTCGCGAGGGAATCGGTGGCCTCCGGGTAAACCAAGCGGAAGTGCTCGGTTTCGAGGCTCTTCCACCGCAGGTTCACCGGGTCCGCTCCGAGGGTGTAAACCTGCCCCCGGGCGATGCCTGCCGCCGCTGCCAAGACAAAAATGGACAGTATGAATCTTCTCATAGCTTGGACTCTCAATTATTTTCAGTAAATTTAACCGATTTTTCGCAATATCACAATTTATGAGTCTATTCCTCAGGATACTAACCTTGCTAGGCTCATTGGGCATGTTCCTCTACGGAATGTCGCTGATGAGCGGAGGCCTCCAGAAAATGGCCGGTGACAGATTGCGCACCTTCATGGCCAAGATGACCTCCAACACCTTCAAGTGCATCCTAACCGGTATCGTGGTCACCGCCCTCGTGCAGTCTTCCACCGCCACCACCTTGATGTTGGTCAGCTTCGTAAACGCCGGTCTGCTTTCCCTTGCCACTGCGGTTGCAGTAATCATGGGTGCCAACATCGGTACCACGGTCACAGCCTGGATCTTCGCCCTTTCGTTCGGCGGATCCTCCTTCAGCCTCGGCACCATAGCCATCCCCCTGATGTTCTTCGCCTTCATGCTCGTAAGCAACAAGAAGAAGAAATACAACAACCTCGGAGAGTTCCTGATGGGCTTCGCCCTGCTCTTCCTGGGCCTCACCACCCTCAGGGAAACATCTACCGTGCTGCTCGACAACGAGCCCGTGCGTCACTTCCTCGGCACCCTTACCGGCTGGGGCGGATTAAGCATCCTCCTCTTCATGGTGGCCGGTGCCTGCATGACCCTGATGCTTCAGAGCTCCGCCGCGACCATGGCCATCACCATGGTGCTCGTGGCCAACGGCTATATCCCCTTCGAGATGGCTGCCGCGATGGTTCTCGGCGAGAATATCGGAACCACCATCACTTCCAACATAGCCGCCAGCGTGGCCAACGTCTCCGCAAAGAGGACGGCACGGGCGCACCTGCTATTCAACGTGTTCGGCGTGGTCTGGGTGTGCTGCCTCTTCCGCCCCTTCCTGGGGTTGCTCGGCAACGTGGTGGAACTCTTCGGTTTCCCCAACCCTGCGATGACCGACTTCGCGGCCGCCGACGAAACCACCCGTGCAGCCCTTGTCGCCTCCCTGCCTTATAGCGTGGCGACCCTGCACACCCTCTTCAACATCATCAACACCTGCATACTCGTCTGGTTCATCCCCGTGATCGTGAAGATAGTTACGCTGATGGTTCCCAACCCCAAGGAAGGCAACGAGGTCTTCCGCCTCAAATACATCAGCGCCGGTACCCTCGGCACCGCCGATATGGCCCTCAGCTCGGTCAAGCTGGAACTCGTCCGCTACGGGGACCTCTGCCGCCGCGACCTGAACTACATACGCGAGGCTATCTCCGCGAAGAGCCAGGAGGACTTCGAGGTTGCCAACGCCAAGCTTATCAAGTACGAGGAGATCACGGACCATATGGAGCACGAAATCGCGGCTTACCTCAACGAGGCGACCCGCATCGAAATGAGCCACGATGCCGTGATGCGCGTCCGCAGCTTCTATCGCATCATCGGTGAGATGGAGTCGCTGGGCGACAGCGGCGAGAGCATAGGAAAGATCCTTTCCCGCGCATGGGCCCACAGCCAGAAGTTCACTCCCGACATGCTCCGCAAGCTCGACCGCCTCTGCGTGCTGGTGGATTCAGCATACCAGGCGATGCACGACAACCTGGCCACGCCGCTGGTGCAGCTGGAAGGCATCACCAATGCAGAAGAGGCCGAAGAGAACGTGAACGCCTACCGCGACACCCTGCGCGAGGAGCATCTCTCGAACGTGGAGAAATCCAACTATCCCTACGAGACAGGCGCGTTCTACATGGACGTGGTGAACTCCCTCGAAAAGATGGGCGACTTCATCATCAACATCTCCCAAGCCCAGATAAGCGCGAAGCCGGGCAGATAATAAAATGTTACTCAAAGATTTCATCAAAGAGGGAATCGACAGTCTTTCGGCCTTGTATCCGAAAGACGAGGCGCGCAGCATGGTCATGTTCTACTGCGCCGACGTTTTCGCCTTCCCGTCATATCAGCATATTACCGAACCCAAGACCGAGGTCCCTCCGGAGCTGCTGGAGCAGGCCTTGGACGACATGCGCCGCCTGGCCGCTTCGGAGCCCCTCCAGTATGTGCTGGGCTATACCGAGTTCTGCGGCCGAACCTTCAAGGTGGACCACCGCGCCCTCATCCCCCGCGTGGAAACCGAACTTCTCTGCATGAAGGCGGAGGAGATGGCGCCTAAATCCGGCAAGCCCAAGGTCCTTGACCTCTGCACGGGCTCCGGCTGCATAGCCTGGACCCTTGCGCTGGACCTGCCCGGTGCCGAGGTAACTGCCACCGACCTTTCGGAAGAGGCCCTCGCCCTTGCCGGGGAGCAGTTCCGCCGAGTTGGCAAGAAGGTGGTGCGCCCCCGTTTCGTGAAGGCCGACTTGCTGGATGTAGAGGGAACAGTTGAGGCCGTCGGCGGGGAATCGTTCGACATAATTACCGCGAATCCTCCGTATGTAATGAATTCCGAGAAGCCGGAGATGCGCCCGAACGTGCTGGGCTGGGAGCCCCACATGGCCATCTTCGCCCCGGACAAGGACCCTCTTGCCTTCCACAAGGCCATCGCCCTCACGGCACGCCGTCTCCTTTCGCCCGGTGGTGCCGCCATCGTGGAAATCAACACCGAACTCGCCGAGCAAACCGCCGCGGTCTTCACCATCGCAGGCTTTTCCTCGGTAGAGATAATCAGGGACCTCTTCGACCGTCCCCGCTTCGTGAGTTTCAGAAGATAAGTGCCTGCTGCACCTTTTCCAGAGGCGCGTCCTTCAGGAGGATGCGCTTTTCGGCATCCAGCAGGTAGAGGGAGGGAATGGCGCGGATGTTATAGAGGACGTCCTGGCGGAGGATGTGGGCGGCGTCGTAGCCGTTCAGCCACTCCTTGGGATAGATGGGCATATAGCTGCGCCAGGCGGCCAGGTCTTCGTCGATATAGATATTGAGTACCGCCAGGCGGCCCTCCCGGATAAGATTCAGGATGTTTTCATCGGCCTGCAGGGCATCGATGATCTCTTTGCAATTGTGGCAGCCCGGATTGCTGAAGAACAGCAGGGTGCGTTCGGCCCGCACGGAATGCATGCTCAGCTGCGTGCCGTTTTTCATGGTGATGACAAAGTCGGGGGCCACGCTCCCGCGGGGGTTGAGGGCGCACATCTGCGCCTCATAGCGGTAGGCCGTGCGCATGTCTTCACGGGTCAGGGGCGAGGAGGCCATCTTCTGCACGAAAGGAAGGTAGAGGTCCTCGTCGCGCAGCGGGGAATTGGGGTCGTACAGATAGCGGGCCACCATCTCCGTCATTGCCAGATACACCCGGTTGGAGGTATCCGCGGCCTGCTTTCCGGCCAGGGCGTCGAACATCCCCGAAACGGCCTTCCGGGCCTGCGGCAGAGGAGTCTGGCCCAGCACTCCTATATAGTTCGCCAGAGCCTGCTCCACCTCTCCCTTCGGAACCCCCAGTACCCGGGCGGAATCCGTCTTCCCGTCCCCACCGAAGAAGCTGTCCCAATAATGCTCGATGGCGTAGGAGATGCGTTCGTCGGGGTCGGTGTATGCTGCGGGGATGACTACCTGCGGGAAGGCCCTGTCCTGTGCGGCGGGTGCAGCCTTCTTCCGCCCCCCGCAGGAAACGGCGAGCAGCAGCAACGCGCAAAGACACAGTCTGTAAGCAGTTCTCATCCCTGTAAAGTTAATACAAATTCACAACAAATGAATTGGATTCGAGGAATACCGTTTCGACGCTGGAACTGGAAAGGCCCACGAAGCCTATGCCGCCGTCGATGTTGTCCGGAATCTGTATGTCCTCGAGGGCGAGGTCGTCGGAACCGCCGCGCAGCAGGTTCATCGCCAGCAGGTAGTGATAATAACGCTTGGGAATCTTCAGCAGCACCACGTCCACGTAGAAATCAAGCTGCACGGAATATGTATGCTCGGGCATCTGGTAGTCGAACGAGGCCAGGAAGGCCCTGTCGATAGCCGGCCGCAGCGTGGCGGTCTTGCCGTCGAAGAGCGAATCGTAGAACGCCCCGAACTCGTTGGGGCTACCCAGTTCGAAATCGAATCCGCCCGAACCGCCTATGTGCCCCTCGTTCAGGATGGGATCGTTATCGATTTCCATAGGGATCTCCCTTCTGAAAGTTTCCTTGGAAATAACGTTTCCCTCCCTGTCATAGTAGGTAGATACCACGTGGTTGCGCATACACAGCCTGTAATAATCCACCTGGTCCGCGGAATCCTTGAGCTTGATCTCGAAAAAGTACTTCCTCGGATACTCGTCCCCTTCTTTTTTCTCGAGGGACGCTTCCGCCGAATCCAAGTTGGGTGCGGCGGGCACTACCTGCTCGCAGCTGGCCGAGAACTTGCCGTCGGCCTGCACCTCTATGCGCACCAGGTCCCCACTTTTGAAGGAGGCATTGAAGCATAGCCAGCGGGTTTTGGCGCCCCAGTTGCCGGAATCCCCCAATTCGCTGTTGTCCAGCAACTGTCTGGTGGTCGCTACGCGCTTGCCGTTCACGAAGCAGCGCAGTTCCGCCCGCTGCACCGGCCTTACCTTCTCCGTACAGCTGATGGCCAGCGACACCTTGTGGCTGGTTTCGGACGCATCCATCAGAGCGTTCACTATCAGCTCGTCGTTCTTGTCGGCGGGCTTGTATTCCAGGGGATTGTCGCATGCGGCAAGGCAAAGCACCGCAGAGAGTATCATATATATCTTTTTCATCGCGTCCTAGAA
>JAFZJI010000149.1 GCA_017552105.1 Bacteroidales bacterium
A
Source organism: Bacteroidales bacterium (assembly GCA_017552105.1). GTDB lineage: Bacteria > Bacteroidota > Bacteroidia > Bacteroidales > UBA932 > Cryptobacteroides. The sequence goes on from JAFZJI010000149.1 coordinate 2, forward strand.
TTTCTTTGTCGACGATATGCACGTGTACGCCATACCAGCGTTCGAGTTGTTTAACTATCTCGGGCATGGCGGTGTTGTTGAAAATGAGTTCGCCATTTACCCATCCCGTGTTCTGCTGGATGTTGGCGCGCTTGATCACCGGCCTGGGCAGAGGCTTGTCCAGCTCGCCGGTGCGGGAGGCTATGCTTATCTGCTGGTTGGGACGCACCTCATGTTCGGAGCCGGTCTTCTCTTCGCGGATCAGGACCTTGCCTTCGATGAGCGTGAGCTTTATGTTGTCGTCGTTATCGTAGGCGGAGAGGTCGAAGGTGGTTCCGAGCACCTTGACGACCACGCCCTTGGAGGTATGGATGTTCATCGGCCAGTCTTCGTGGTGGCGGATGTCGAAGTATCCCTCTCCCGAAAGGAAGAGTTCCCTGGAGCCGGCGGCAAAACGCGAAGGCACTACCAGCTTGGATGCACCGTTCAGGCGCACCACCGAGCTGTCCGGAAGTATTACCAGGCTTTTGGTTCCGGGGTTGGCGATGTATGTTACGTCGCCTGAGTTCTGGCTCTTGAGTATCTCCACCTGCCTGGAGGCGTCGGCGTACTGCTCCCTGGCTTCGTTGCGGGAAAGCAGGAGCCATATCGCCCCGGCGAGGAGCGGGATCGAAAGAGCCGCTGCCATATGTACCAGTATAGGACGTATCGGGCGTTTCTCGGGGACTATGGTATCCGGGAAGCCGGAGAAGACATGCTCCGCCTTCATGGTCGCGAAGCGTTCGAGGTTGTCCTGCGACTCGTTGACCCAGGATACGACCTCCCGTCGCTCCTTCCTGCTGGCCTTTTCCATTATATATCTGCGTAATAACTTATCGTCCATTATTTTCTGACGGTCTGAACCGCGTTGTTATTGTAACTTGAACCTAATTTGAGCCGTAGCGCCTTAAGCGTGATGCTTATATGGTACTCGACAACCTTTACCGTGATGCCGAGCTTCTCGGCGATCTCGTTGTAAGTGAACCCGTCCTGCCTGCTCATGCGGAAAGTGTTCACCACTTTCTCGGGGAGCGACAGATACACCCTGTCGATAAAAGACTGCAGATCGAGTGCGTTGATCTCTTCTTCCACCGAAGGGGAGCTCAGGGCCAGTGAGTTGATGAGGGTCTCCGATTCCTGCAGAGAGCTGCTCTTCAGGTGATTGGCGTTGTCCCTCAGATAGTTCAGCGACTTATTGCGCGCGATAGTATATAAATAGGAACGGAAGTTTCTTTCAGGGTCCAGGGATTCCCGGTTTTTCCATATGGCCAGCATGGTTTCCTGAACCAGGTCTTCGGAATCCAGGCGGTTCCGCGTGTAACTGTTCACGAAGTGCACCAGGTTGTTGAATTCCGCACGATATACCGATCTGAATACGCCCTCGCTCCCTGCCTTTATGGCAAGGGTGATTTCCCGCATTCTCTCAAGTATTTCGTTATCGGCCATTAGTTTCCAAAGATAATCATTTTCCGTTGAATCCCGACACCATCACGGGCGAGGTCACATCCGAACCGATGCGTAGTCTGTATTTGCCCCGGGCCCTTTTCCAGCAGCCCGCGGCTTCGTCGTACGAAGCCAGCCAGGAGGCGGGAATCTCCATCCGGACCGTTTCCGATTCGCCGGGTTGCAGCTCTCCGGTCTTGGCAAAGGCCTTAAGCTCCCAAGCGGGTTTGTCCAGGCCTCCGGCCGGTGCCGAAACATATACGCCTACGGCTTCCTTGCCGGCGGCGGAACCTGAGTTCGTCACGGTGACCGAAATGCTCACCTTGCTGCCGGAACTCTTTACGCGCAGGGCGGAATAGCCGAAGGAAGTGTAGCTGAGCCCGTATCCGAAGGGGTAGGACAGCTTGAGGTCCTTGGTGCAGAAATATCTGTAACCGACGTAGATGCCTTCCTTGTACTCGGTAAAGTCGCGGTTTCTGCCTTGCTTGGGCTGGTCGTAGGGGAAGTCATAGGCCGAGGGGAGGTCGAAATAATCGACGGGAATGCTTACGGCAAGCTTTCCGCAGGGATTCTTCCTTCCGCTCAGCAGGTCGCAGATTGCTGCGCCGCCTTCCTGCCCGGGAAGCCAAGCATTGAGTATCGCATCGGGCATATCCTTCCAGGACTGCATTTCTATGATACCGCAGATGTTGAGCACCACCACGACCTTCTTGCCTTTGGCATGAAAGAGCTCGCAGACATCCTTTATGAGATTCTTTTCCGTGTCATTGAGGTAGTAGTCGCCTTCCAGTACCCTGTCTTCGCCTTCATTGGAAGTCCTGCCGAGGGTGATGAGGGCGTAGTCGTTGCTTTCCGCAGCGGCTTCAACCAGCTTGCGGGAGATTTCCAGCTCCGGAAGCAGGGGCTTGCCTATCGAGATGTCGGATTTCTCGTTGTAGTCGAAGTCGGCCCGCGCGAAACTCACGTACTTCTTGTAGAGATCCTCCAACTTGGCGTCGACTGCGGTCCCGGCCTCTTTGAGGGCTTCGTTGATCTGGGAGATGTGGGCGCAGGTTACGTATGCCGAACCGTTACCGGTGGCGACCAGGTCGTAGGAGCGCACTCCGAAAACCGCGGCAGATCCGCCGGCAGGCAGGGGAAGCATGCCCCTGTTCTCCAGCAGCACCGCGCTTTCGCATGCCGCCTTCCTGGAAACGGCTGCTCCGAGGTTGAGGTCGGGCGCCTGGCCCGGAGTGGTGAAATAGCATCTCTGGCCAAGTTTCACCACGTTCCGGCAGGCCCGGTTCAGGTCTTCGATGTCGATGGTGCCGTCATTGACTCCTTTGATTATGTCTTCCACCTGGTCGTCGCATCCGGGCATATAAAGGTCGTTACCCGCATGAAGCTGGGCGGCGGTATTGTGCTTGGAGATGCTCCAGTCGGTCATGCAGAGGCCGTCGAAGCCCCATTCGTTGCGGAGTATGCCGCTAATCACCCGCCAGTTCTCCTGCATGGGAACACCGTTCAAGTCGTTATAAGAGGTCATCACGGTCCAGGGAGACGACTCTTTGACGCAGATTTCGAAACCGCGCAGATATATCTCCCTCAGGGCCCTCTCGCTCACCATGGTGTTGACGTGGGACCTGTTCGTTTCCTGATTATTGCAGGAGAAGTGTTTCACCGATGTGGCAACCCCGTTGGACTGCACGCCGGCTACATATGCGGCCCCCATCTTGCCGGTAATTACGGGATCCTCCGAAAAGTATTCGAAGTTCCTGCCGCAAAGAGGATTGCGCATGATATTCACGCCCGGTGCCAGCAGCACGTTGATATTGTATCCGCGGGCTTCGTATCCCGCAGCGGCGCCTACCTCGCGGGACAGGGCCGTGTCCCACGACGAAGCGAGGGCGATGTTGGCTGGGAAAGCCGTGGACCTGTCGGACTCCCTGCGGCTCAAACGCAGGCCGGAAGTGCCGTCGGCAAGGGCTATGGTCGGGATGCCGTACTCGGGGAAGGGTACGGTCCTGGCGCAGACACCTTTATTTGTATCGGGGAAAAACTCTCTTTTCCACCCTACGACGCATTTCGCTTTTTCTTCCAAGGACATCCTGTCCGTCTGGGCTCCGGCCGTGATGCAGGCGGCGCAGAACACTATAATACAAAGAATCAAATTTTTTTTCATACAAGAAAAATACACCCTTTGTATATTTATCCCTGAAAAAACAGTTACCGCCGGCCTTATTGAATGCTTTATTTCTTACGTGCTTGAGCCGATGCCGGGTAAGGGAAAATGCACGTGGCGTTTTTGTGGTCACGCTCGATCTCATCCCACAGTGCCGGACGGGTTTCCCCGTCTTTCAGCGGCCTGGGGAAGAAGAATCCCCACTGGCAGTATGTTGCGACCGCCCTGTCTTCTTCGAGCCTGAGAAGGGTATAGCCAATGTCTCCCCAATGGCCTGTCGAAGGAACCGACAGGTTGCGTAGCATGTACAGGCCCTTGTAGCGGTTGTGGGTCCAATCGGTGATCCACATATGCTCGTGCCCGTAGATGTATCCGCAGCAACTGGGGCATTCGTACAGTATCTTCTGCAGCTTGACTTCACCCATGGGATGATGGGCCATCACGAACACCGGTTTATCGGTGTATTCTTTCAGTTTCCCGGCAAGCCAGGCCTTCTGCTGCTCATCGATTTCTCCCGGGGTGATCCAGGTTTCGGGGTCTTCGCTTTCTATCAGTGAGTCCAGGAGGATGAAATCCGCCTTCGGGGTGCGCACGGTATATACGAAACGGTGCCCCAGCTCGGATGCGGCGGCTTTTTCGGGGAAGGCGGCGGCAAAGGCATCCCGCCTGTCGTGGTTCCCCACGGTCATCGTAAGTGTCATCCCGGCATCTTCCAGCTGGGACAGAAGCGCCTTTGCTACAGCATATTCTTCCGCTTTTCCGGTAAGATAGGCTATGTCGCCCAGGCAGATGACATTGCGGGGCCTGGGCCTGAGTCCGAGAATTTCCTTGATGGTCCGTTCCAAGTGCTCTTGCTGGTACTTCCCCGGCCGGACGTGCAGGTCGGAGATTATGCACACCAGGTCGTCGTCGAAGGTTATCGGTCCCCGGTCCGCCGGCTTCTCGGGAGCACCCGCCGAAATCTTGAGTATCCTTATCGCATTCAGCACGCTGATGCCTTTGGTGGGTGCGAAATCCACGCTGATTCCTTTCCCTCCGCTGACGTCCACGGCAAATCTCAACACCACGGCGGTGTTATATCCATATTCTCCGTGGATGTCGAAATCCTTCACCACCGTAGCCCCGTTTATGGCGACATCGAAGACCCGCTCGGTGTCGGTGCCGCTGAGGGCGTCGTTGCCGAGGTTGTAGGGCATGGGTTTACCGCGGTAGGGCCCCGTCAGCTCAGCGAAGTACAGATATACGAAATATCGTCCGTCGGGCACGTCCGCCTTGAAAGCATCCAGTCCCGCGCGCTGGGTCTGGAAGATGGGGTCTTTGTCGGTGCCCGCTATATCGGCCTCGAAGGCAGGTCGGGGGCCGGCGCTGCGGCGCTGGCGCATTATCTCTCCGCCCACATATCCCCAGGAACCCGGGCGGTACTCTTGCTCGGGAATCCAGATCTGCCCGCCCGCACGGTCCTCGAAGAATCTGCGGGAGCCCAGCATGACGTTGATTTCCTTGAATGCGGACATGTCTTCCGGCACCATACGGAAATCCACCCTCTGCAGGTCGGACGCGCCATCCGACCCTTTGGCCTCAAGCACGTTCTCTCCGTCGCGGAACGGTACGGAGAAAATCGCGGAGCCATCTCTTACCGCCTTGGTGCCGAGGAATTCTCCGTTCAGGCAGAGCCCGACCTCGGTGCCCGAAGCAAACACTTCCACGGGTTGCACGCAGGTGCTTCCGGAGGCCTGCCCGCCACGTATCTTCCAGTCGGAGCCTCCTATCCTGAGGAACGGCCCTTTCCCCAGCAGGGCTTTGTACAGCCAGTAACTGTCTTTGGGTGTCCTTTCGAGGGTGGTGAGCCCCTTGCAGTTCACGTGGGGGACGGCGAACGCCCTGCCTTCGGAATAGAAATCGTTGATGTTCCAAACCGTGGAGCCTGCGAGGTATTCTTTTTCAAGAATTACCGGAATATAGGCCTTGTGGAACTTGAGGGCATAGTCGCAGGTGTAGTCGAAGCATTCCGCTTCGAAACTGTGCAATCTGGAATCGGCGTCGGCACCATATTCCGTAAGGAACAGGGATTTCCCGGGGAACATTGCGTGCAGCCTGTCCAGTTCGGGCCCGAAGGAGTCCAGTTCCCCTGAATACCAGCCGTTGTAGAGGTTGAATCCCAGTATGTCGGGAATATCCGTAATGCCGCTTTCCTTGTATCGTTCGGGATAACTGTGGCAAGGTATCATCGTAGGGCGCAGGGGATCCGCGGCCTTGATGGCCGAATCTATCCCCGAAGCGCAGTCGCACAAGTCCCGGAAGTATTCTTCTTTGGTGAAAGCCCCTTCCTTCCATGGCGAATAGATGAGGACCTCGTTCATGTAGGCCCAGATGATGGTGGAAGGGTGATTATATGCCTGGTATACCATCTCGAGGGCCATGTTGACGCAGTTGGCCGGGAATTCGGGAGATGTGCCGAGACGGTTGATGATGGGGATTTCTATGGAATTCAGAATCCCCAGCCTGTCGCATTCCGAATATACCAGGGGGTCCTGGGGGTAATGTGCTATGCGCAGGAAGTTCCCGCCCATGTCTGAGAGCAGGCGTACGTCCCGCAGATGCATCTCGTCCGGGAGGGCGTTCCCGAGGTCCTTGAAATCCTGATGGCGGTTGGTCCCCATCAATTTCAGGGGCCTTCCGTTCAGGAAGAATCCCTTCCCGGCATCGAAACTGAACGAACGGATGCCGAAAGTGTTCCTCTGCGAATCCACGACTTCTCCGCGGGAGTCCAGCAGGCGGGTCACGACGGAATACATCTGCGGCGAATCCACGTCCCACAGGCAGGGATTGCCGATATGGAATCCGGCAGATACCGTCAGGTCCGCACCCGTGGCATCCTTGCGCAAGCGTTTGCGGACAGAAGCGACCTGCTCCCCGTCCGGCGAGAAGACGATCTGCTCCAGCACCATCGCTTTCCCGGGACGGGCCAGGGTCAGATGGACCTCGGTTTTTACGAGGGCGGAGGATGGCGATACTTCCGGTGTGGAAATATAGACTCCGTCGCTTGCAAAATGATCGACGCTGATATGGTTCTCCGGCACGAACACTAGCGAGACGTCGCGGTAGATTCCTCCGAAGAAAGTGTAATCCGCCGATATGGGAGGGATGCCTTCGTCGTGGGAGTTGTCGACACGTATCCTGAACTCGTTGAGGCCTTTGCGTATCAGCGTGCTGATGTCGAAGATGAATGCCGTGTATCCGCCTTTGTGATTGCCGGCGTGCTCCCCGTTCACATACAGGTCCACATCCTGGCCGGCGCCCTCGAACCTGGCATATACTTTCATTCCCTCGGTACTGTCGTTTATGCTTATGGTTTTCGTATACCATGCGGCGCCTCTCCAGTAACCCGGCGTATCGTCCTGGCAGTCAATGGCATTCCAGGTATGGGGAAATGAAACCGTGCTGCACCGGGCATCCCCCTCTTTGCGGAACGCCCATTCATCATTTATGCTCCTTTCGTGTCTCGGAGCGGCCGTCAGGTTCAGGCTCGCCAGGAACGAAAGGAGCACAAAAGTTATAAAGGTAAAACGCTTATTCATTCAATACTGCACGGACACGGAGGCCGTCCCAGATCCAGCTTTTGTTATTCATGTAGTTGTCGCCGGCGTCGATGCGCATCTGGCATGCGCGGTTCCAATAATTACCGCTGTTCGGGTCGTAGATGATGTTGCCGTAGTCCGTAGTTGATATCCAGTAACGGCTCTTTGTGCCGCTGTTGGTAAAGCTGCCGTTATCGGTATAGGAGCAGCGGTAGAGCGAGAGTTCCGCACCATTGGCCTTGATGGTCACCGCTCCGTACTTGGTGGAGGTATAATCGGAGCTGTTGGTGTATGCACCGGGGTCATACTCGTCGATGATAACCTTGTTCTCGGTGTCGATTTCGTTGGTAAGCAAGAGGTTGGTGCCGTCCTTCAGTATGTTGGTACTGACTTCATTGGAGGGCATTCTCCATTCGCTGCCCCACTTCACGCGCGCAACATCGAACTTGGTGCCTCCGATATCGTAGTAGGTTCCGGGGCCGTGCTGACCACCTTTGCCGCCAGCTGCCCAATACTCGATGAAGGGGGGCACTCCCTCGGCGGCTCCGATGTACTTGTAACCGAGCTGGGTGTTGTAGGACGAACCGTTGAACCATCTGTAATTGTTCTTGCTGAAAGAGACCTTAGGTTCGGTCTCGCCCCAGGAATAGAGATTGCCGGCGATAGCCTCGTCCGATGTGGGAACATCGCCACCCACGTTGAAGGGTGCCCAGCTGCCGAGGGGATAATCCTTTCCGTTATAAGAAACAGTTCCGAGCTTGATGGCTTCGCTTGCGAGAGGACGGGCCATGAGTTCAAGGTCGCTCATGTCGAAGGTGCCTGCATGGCCACCCTTAGGGACCAGGTTCATGGAAGTGACTTTACCCTGGGATTTGCGCTTGTCGGCCGACAGGATCGTGACGATGAGTCCGGCGACACGGTTGTCGGAGGAGTTCATCAGGTCGATGGCAGGTACAGCAAGATAAGCTATCTGCTTTGCCGTGGAAACTGCAGGCATGCTGAGCATCTTCACGGCTTCCTTTTCGGTAGAAGAAACGGTACCCATAGCCTTGCCGGCAGAGTTGACATCCCAACCGCCATTGTGCTCCTTACCCGTATTGAACTCGATGTCCTTGATTCCTGCAGGCAGAAGCAGCCTCATCAGGAAGGTAAGGGGCTTGGATTCGCGGGACGAGAAGTCGAAGACGGGGGCCTTGCCTTGGGCCTTGGCAACCACATAGTCGTAATTGCCCACATTACCTATGGTTCCGTCCTGACCGTCGTAAGTGCAGACTATCATATCGTTTTCGACCTTGGCCTTGCCGTTGACGGCCACCCACTGGGTGTTGTCGTCGGGCGCCACGGCCCCGGCGGCCTTGAACTCCGCACTTTTGCCGGTGCCGGTAGTGGTGAACGTTACGGCTGTAATGGTAGAGCCGTTTATCTCGAGGGCGACGAAACTGTCGCCGCTCTTCCAAGCGCCGGCCACGATGTCGGTAATGCTTTCGACATCGGAATAGCTGTCGGTGTAATCGGCTTTGGTAGCGACAAAAGCCCCGTGGGCTATTGCAGTAGCAGTGACCTCCGCTCCGTCAAGTTCCGACGATACGGGGGAAACATCCATGGTTTCTTTAGTGCATCCGAGCATGAAAATGGCGGCTGCGCATATCAGAGTTATTCTGAATAGTTTCATGGCGAACCTCCTTTTTACTCGTCCCAGACCATGGGACCGTCATCAACAAAACCGGCGGGTGCGGCATTATTCGAAGTAATCTCGGTTCCGGGATTAGGGCCCGGGCCCGGTTTAGGATCGTCATTAGGTTTCTTTCCGCAGGATGCCAGTGAAACAGTGGCCAACACTGCGAGTAAAATTAGAATGCTTTTCTTTTTCATAATCATATGGTTTTATGTTATTAATCATTAAAACGACACTGATGTGTCTTCGCCAAGAGAAGGAGACTCGGCGCCCGGGCCGGGATCAGGTCCGGGACCGGGACCGCCGTTGTTCCAAAAGAAGTGGCTGTCAAGTCCGTAACCGGTATAATCCCTCGACAGGACATCTGTGTAATAAGTTTTTTCTCCTCCGGGGAGTTTGTGGGTGGCGGTAATCTTCCAGTTCTTTACTGCGGCCGGATCTCCGCCGGGAGCATCGATCACCCACCAAGTGTAGGAGGTCCTCACCCAGTTGCCGAAAGGCGCATGGAGCACCTCATAGTAGAAGGAATCTCCGCATTGGTCTACGAGCGCGCTTCTTACGCGTGTCATCGGCACGGTTTGCCCGTCGTGTACGAAGTTGAGGGTCCAGGTCTCGTCGGCAGCCGCTGTCTCGGGATCGTCGCCGTCCCAGACGCGGGCAAGGAACTTCCCGCTGTAGGCATCGTCCCACTTGTAGCCGGAATAGCTGTCATCGCCGCTGTACACGCGGATCTGGAAATCCTCGCTCTCCTTCCAAGTCTTGTTGTATCCCCAGTAAAGGGTTGCTCCGTCGTAGGTATGGACTCCGTATCCTGCAGGACTTCCGTTCGCAGATACGTCGGCACGCCAGATCTGGCCGCTGAGCGACTGCAGGCCATGCTCGATAATGGGACGTCCGTTCTGAGTCTTGTAGGTGCTGTGCGTGTAGTTCTTGAGATTGTGCAGATGCCCGGAGTAGATGTGGGCTTCTTTGAAAGCGCGCAGTTCCAGCTTGGCCTCGTCCGCATTCATGCAATTGGTCAGAGGAGCGTGGGTGCACAATAGGACCACCTTGCCTGCTTTGTTTTCCACATGGGCTATATCCTCCCTCAGCCAATGAAGCTTTTCTCCCGTCAGGCCTTCCCTGTACTTGATGTGGTTGTAGCCACCGCTTCCGCCTTCCGTGTTCCCGTTGAAATCGATATCATCTACCACTATTACATGGGCGTTTCCTATGTCGAAGGAATAGTCCGTGGGTCCGAAATTGTTCAGGAAGCTATCCGTACTCTGATCGTCGGTGCCGTTCTCGACACTTTCGTGGTCGTGATTGCCAATGACGTAGAAGAAAGGCATCGTGCCGCCGGCAGTATGGATGCTGGTATAGACCTCCCGTACCGAGGAAGATATATCCAGGTTGTCGGTAAGCTGGTCGCCAAGGGTTATGCCGATCACCGGTCCGCTGCCGGTCCCGAGTTTATCTACCGTCTGCTGTATGTCGGCGATGGGGCCGTTGGTGAAAAGCTCAAGATGGTCGTTGTTCTGGACATGGACATCGGCAACCGTAATCAAGGTGAAACGTGTCACGGGGGCCGGACGCGGTGTCAGCGAGAAGTCCGCTTCCACTTCGGTGTGTCCTGCGAAGTTCACGAGCTTATAGAAAGCGGGACGCCCGTCGGAGCCCAGAGGAATTTCGTAAGCCGAAGGAACTGTTATGGTAATATAGCGGGCTGCGGGATTCGCTTCCATGCTGTACGCACCCTCCGAATCGGTGGTGCAGCAGGAATAGCCATCGGAAACCGTTACTCCGGCAATACCCTTCCCGGTAACGGAATCGAGGACATGGCCGCCGGCCGTTACTACCGGGTTCTCATCCGTATCCTGGGCGAGCACGGGCCTTACGCAGAAAGCATATTCGCAACCCTCCGAAAGGAGGTCGACCAAGGAATTCCTTACATATAGGCGGTAAGCCTCGTTCCTGCCGGGGGTAATGTTGTGCACGCCGCCGAAATAGAAGCCGGCCTTGCCAACCATGGAAGGCTCGGAGGCGTTGCCGCCGGAGGTGTAGTAATACCGGCCTGCGAAGGGGAAGAAAACGGTTTTTCCGTTCCTGCTGAAGGTCCTTCCGTTCACCGTTACCCCGTTGTATGACGATACATCCACCGTCCTGAACAAGTTGTCGGTAGATGAGGACTGGCCGGAAGTGCAGGTGAAGTTGCCGTTGCTGCCCACGAAACTCATCATCTCTTCGATGAAGGGCATCCTCCAGGCACTTCCCCACTTCACGCGGGCAACATCATATTTGGTACCTGAGATAACGTGCAGGTCGACGCAGATATCCTTATGCCCGGCATGGGTCCTGACATAGCCCAGGGCCTCGTCTTTGCCGTCGTACTTGTAGGATTCGTGGCTGTAAACTTCCCTCTGCTCGGTTTCTCCCCATGCGAAGTAAGAGCCATATACCTCCTCGGCTGTAGCCGGGGCGGCTTTGGCACCGACGTTGAACGGGGCCCAGTAAGGTGAGCAGGAGAAAGTATATTGGTCCTTCAATCCGTCCCAGGACGTATTGCCGGCGTATTGCAGGGAACTTGAGAGTTTCGCCATGAAATTCACTGCGTCGCCGGGGAGAGGGCGGTCCATCAGGCTGCCGAATTCGAGAGAAGCCACTTTGCCGCCTTTGGCAGACAGGTCGGCGCTGAGAACTTTGCCCTGGGACCGGGTGCCGGCCTCGTTAAAGGCCGTCACTATAAGTCCGGCATCGGAATAGTCCACGGCCGGAACTGCAAGATACACGTAATCGCCTTCGGCGGTTTCCTTCGCGACCTGGAAAGTCTTCGCGGCCTTGGGACGGTAATCCGGCGTGCAGGACTTTGTCGAACCGTCGCTTCCGATCACCCATTCGGGGCCGTCTGCCCAGGTGTTGAACTCCATCGCTCCCACACCTGCGGGCATCTTGATCCTCAGCAGATATGTAAGATGCTTGCCGTTAGCATAATCGAAATCCGGGGTGTCTCCCGTAGAGGTTGCGACCATGTAATCGCATTTCTCGAGGCCTGCGAGGGAACCGTCCTGGCTGCCGTAAGAGCAAGAGATGGCCCCGCCGTCGAAGCCGGCGCCTTTACCCAGGACCGCCACCCACTTGGTGGAGTTGTTTGCTTCGACTGCTCCCGAAGATGTGAAACTGGCCTTGATGTCGGCAGAAGCCGTCGCGGTAAACGTGACGGGCGTTATGGTGTTTCCGTTAATTTCAAGGGCAAGAAAAGTGTCGCCGGTTTTCCAGCCGGCTTTGATGCCCGGAGAATCTGGGTATCCGTCTTCATACACCATCTTGGTGCGGTACTCGGGCAGTGTTGCGGTGGCGCTGATGCTCACTTCTGCGCCGGGAACAGGAACAATCTCCTCCCGGGTGCAAGCCGAAATCAGGGAAAGCGAGGTAATCAGGATTAGCAAATGTGTGGTTAATCTCATACTTTGAATACACGTACACTTTGTTTTTCCCTGAAATTTACAATAAAAAAAGGGGATTTTTACTGTTTCGTGTAAACAGTTGAAAGAGAAACCAGAACACTAATGAAACCAAACCAACTGCCAGGCTGCCTGTTGGCAACCCTAGTAATCATCACTTCGTCTTGCGCAAAAGAAATAGTGCAGAATCAGGACCACGCAGACCCTTTCATCGGGACCGATTACACCGGTCACACTTCGCCTGCTGCATCATGCCCGTTGGGTATGGTGCAGCCGGGTCCTCATACCGGGAACTATCTTTGGAAATATTGCAGCGGATACAATTGGTCCGATTCCCTCATCCTCGGCTTTACCCAGAACCGCCTGAGCGGTACGGGAGTCCCGTCGCTGTGCAATATACTTATAATGCCTTTTTCGGATTCTCACGGGCAGGATTATGCCAGTGTCAAGAGGAATGAAACCGCATCTCCCGGTTACTATGGCGTGAGCCTGCCGGACAATGGTGCAAGGGTGGAGATTACGTGCTCGCCCCGCGTCGCCTGCTACACGATGCACTTCGACGGCTCCGGGAGGAAACTCTTCGTCAACCTGCAGAACATACAGCTCCGCGACAGGACATCCACCCCTTCGATGCGGGGCGGCATACGGCTGTGGGAAGGTACGCAGCCATCTTCCGACACGCTCCGCGGAAAGATAGCGGCATCGTCCTGGGTGGATTATGACCTTTGGTATGAGATGGTCTTCGACCAGCCCGTCCGCAGTGTGGACACCCTCTGCCTCGATCCATCTTACGCCGCTCCGGCTTACGTTCTGGATTTCGGGCCGGCGGACAAAGATTTGAAAGTCAAGATATCCCTTTCCTACGGTTCTGCCGAAGGGGCCCGGAACAATCTTGGCGAGGTCCCCGGATGGAACTTCGGCCGGGTCCGCCGCGAGGTGGGGAGAAGTTGGGAGAAACTGTTCTCCCTCATACGCATAGAGGCCCCCGACAGCGTCAAGACGGCTTTCTATACCTCGATGTATCACCTCTATCTGCAGCCGAACCTGATCTCGGACCAGGGAGCCCCCGTGCGCTACTCTACATTCTCGCAATGGGACACTTTCCGCGCTGCGGATCCCTTGCGCACCCTGCTCACTCCTGACATCGAGGCAGACATAGTGAACAGCATGCTCGACGAAGCGGAACAAAGAGGACATCTGCCCGTCTGGGACCTTTGCGGTAAGGACAATTACTGCATGATAGCGAACCATGCCGTTCCTACCGTGGTGGATGCCTGCCTGAAAGGATTGCCCGGCGTTGATCCAGTCCGCGCATGGAAGGCCGTCAAGGCATCCCTGACCACCAATCACCAAAAATCCGACTGGGACATATACGACAAGTACGGATACCTCCCGTTCGACAAGGTAGAGGTGGAATCGGTGTCGCGTACGTTGGAATACTGCTACGATGACTGGTGCGCCGCACAGCTGGCCGGATATCTCGGCCTGGAGGCCGACCGGGAATTCTTCCTGCATCGTTCGAAGAACTACCGCAACCTTTTCGACCGGGCGACGGGTTTCTTCCGCGGGAAGGACTCCGAGGGCAACTGGCATGAACCGTTCGAGCCGTACAGATACTCACATGCATCGCATCAGGGGGGAGATTATACCGAGGGCAATGCCTGGCACTATCTGTGGCACGTATTGCATGACCCGGACGACTTGATATCCCTCCTGGGAGGGAGGGAGACCTTCGTTTCCCGCCTCGACACCTTGTTCGGCGTGAGCGTGCCTGCCAGCATGACCGGCGAGGCCTCCGATGTTACGGGACTGATAGGACAGTATTCGCACGGCAATGAACCCTGTCATCATGTGATATATCTGTACACGCTCGCAGGCAGGCAGGACAAGGCGGCAGAGAAGATCCGTGAAGTATTCCGGGAGTGCTACAAGAACGAACCCGGCGGCCTTTGCGGTAACGACGACTGCGGGCAGATGAGCGCATGGTACATCTTCTCCGCGCTGGGCGCGTATCCCGTGAATCCTGTGGGCGGCGGGTTGGTCCCCGGAGAAAAACAAGTCCGTAAGGCTGTCATAAGGAACAGCCGGGGTCACAGAATAAGGCTTTTTAATAATTTTTGAGGAGTTGAACGGAGGTAGTGTGTATTAATCTATATGAGACTATTCTGCATTCCCCTGGTGATTGCGGCGATGGCCGCTTGTAATCCCGTGCAAACGGGAAATATCGCCTTGAACCGTACGGCAACCGCATCCTCGAACTACGACTATAACCTGACGGCGCAGTTGCTGACGGACGGCATTTATCTGCAGGGAGATCCTGCCTTCTTGGAAGTGTTTTCTTCCGAAGGCCCTGTTGACAGGAGCGAAAGGGAAAACGCCCTGGACGGAGACAACAACTCCCGCAACATAATCACCGGGATAGCCGGCTGGATGGAGTGGCGCTTCAACGGGTACGACGTGGTGGCAGACAAGGCGGAAGTGCTATATCAGGAGGCGCTTGCCGGCGGCAGGGGTGGCCCCAAGAACAAGGTGTCCGTTCCTGTAAAAGTTTCGGAAACAGGGGCCCTGTGCATAGAGTTGACATTTCCCCATGAAGGCCGCTGGAGGGTGAAGAGCGTGGATTTCTTTAAAGACGGGCAGCCCCTGGGCAATCTCCTTCCTTCTGCTCATTTCACAAGTGCCTGGATGAGCGGGGGAAATACGGATGAATGGGTGATGGTCGATCTTGGAGGGGTCCGGAGGATTGATTGCGTGCGGCCGCACTGGGTATATGTGCCTGACGGATACACTGTCGAGACTTCCAAAGACGGACGGAAGTGGAAGCCTTTCAGGCCCGGACGTTGGCGTTATGTCCGCCTGAGCATGCATAATGCGTCGGGAGATAGATTCTGCCTTACGGAACTGGAGGTCCTGGGCCCGGTCAAAAAAGAAATACCGGAGAGTGGCTGGAAGGTCCGAAGGGCCTCCGAAGTCACCGGCGATGGCGAGCTGGTATCTTCTACGGAGTTCGATACGCAGGACTGGCTTCCGGCAAGCGTCCCCGGGACCACCCTCGCCAATTACATAAAGGCCGGTGCCGTGCCCGACCCGGCATTTGGCGACAACTGGAGCCAGATTTCCGATTCCTTCTTCAATTCTGATTTCTGGTACCGCAAAGAATTCGACTACAAGCGGAACGACGATGGCCGCCGTCCATTCCTGGATTTCGACGGCATAAACTGGAAAGCCGATGTCTGGCTGAACGGCGTCGCGCTGGGCAGCATAGAGGGTGCGTTCATGCGCGGGCATTTCGATGTGGGGTCAGTTCTTAAGGACGGCCGCAACGCCCTTGCCGTGAAGGTCAGGTGCAACGCCCATCCCGGCGCTGTCAAGGAAAAGAACGCCCGATGGACGGGCTATAACGGGGGCGTGCTTGGCGCAGACAATCCCACCTTCCATGCAAGCATAGGCTGGGACTGGATGACCACCGTCCGCGGCCGCAACTGCGGCATATGGAA
>JAFZJI010000150.1 GCA_017552105.1 Bacteroidales bacterium
GCCCCTCCACGTGGCCGCCGCCTTCAACGGCTGCCCCGGCGTGATGGTGGATATCGAGGATACCATCAAAGGCTTCAAGATGATACTCGACGGCGAGGTGGACCATCTTCCCGAGCAGGCCTTCCTGCAGGTAGGAACCATAGAAGATGCTATCGCCAAGGGCGAAAAGATATTGGCACAGGCTAAATGAAACTCCAGATAATCACTCCTACGGGCATCGAAGAGCACACGGTGGAAGCAGTCTTCCTTCCGGGTGCCGCCGGGGCGTTCGAGGTGCTCAAGGGGCACGCACCCATCATCTCCGCCTTGGCTTCGGGAGATGTCCGCTGGCGCGATGCCTCCGGCGAGAAGGCCCTGCCTGTGTGCGGAGGTATGGTTATGGTGGAGCGTGACGTCATAAAGATATGTGCAGAATGAGGAAGATAATGATATTGCTGATGATGTTGATATCTCCCGTCCTTTGCCGGGCGGAAGACATCGACATCGGCAAAGTCATCTTCGACCATGTGCTGGACAGCTACGAATGGCACATCACCGACTGGAAAGGTAAGCCGGTGGCAATTCATCTACCCGTAATCCTGATCGACGGCGGCATCAAGGCCTTCAACTCCGCCCATATCCTGGAAACCGGAGAATACGCCGGCTATCACATCGCTCCCGAAGGAGCTCCCCACGCGGGAAAGATAGTCCGCGCCGACGGCAGCAAGCCCTTCGACATCTCCATCACCAAGAACGTGCTCCAGCTGTTCATCAACGCCTTCCTGCTGGTGCTGATAGTGCTGCTGACAGCCCGCTGGTACCGCAAGCACGACGCCCTCAAGGAGCACCCTACGGGCATCGCCGCCCTGATGGAGCCGCTGATAATGATGGTGCACGAGATGGCCCGCGAGAACATAGGCGAGGAAGACTACCGCCGTTATTCACCGTATCTGCTGACGGTTTTCCTCTTCATATTGCTGAGCAACTTCATCGGCATCATACCCTTCTTCCCCGGAGGTGCGAACCTTACCGGAAATATCGCCTGCACGCTGGTTCTGGCCCTCTTCACCTTCTTCACGGTGAACCTCACCGGCACCAAGCACTACTACAAAGAGATTGTCAATCCGGATGTGCCGGGCGTGCTCAAACCCCTCATGGCCGTCATCGAGACCTTCTCCGCGATGGTGAAACCCATATCGCTCACCATCCGACTCTTCGCCAACATGCTCGCCGGCCACATACAGATACTCTGCATGGTCTGCATCATCTTCATAATGGGAAAGATGGGCATTGCCATGACCGGCGGAGCTACCGCAATATCGTTACTCTTCGGAATCTTCCTGGATGTACTGGAGATGCTTATCTCCTTTATCCAGGCATATATATTTACAATGCTCTCGTCCATCTACATTGGCATGGCGCGGGCAAAGAGCGAATAACAACTTTAAATCTATAACATTATGGTACTCGCAATTATTCTTCAGGCAGTAGCTGGTGCGGCCATCGGAAAGGCCGGTGCAGCAATCGCAGCAGCTCTCGCAGCCTTTGCTGCAGGTTATGGAATCGGAAAGGTCGGCACATCCGCAATGGAGGCAATCGCCCGCCAGCCCGAATCCGCCGGAAACATCCGTTCCAGCATGATCGTAGTCGCCGGTATGATCGAGGGTGCAGCCTTGCTCGGCATCATTGTCTGCCTGCTGGCCGTAGTGCTCAAGTAAACCATGAACCTGATTACTCCGGATAGCGGCCTGCTGTTCTGGATGGCCCTCATCTTCGGCATAGTGTTCTTCATACTTGCCAAGTGGGGCTTCCCGGCCATAACAGGCATGGTGGACAAGCGCAACGCCCACATCGACGAGTCGCTCCGGCTCGCCGAAGAGGCTCGCGTGCGCATGTCGGAGCTGGCCCAGGAGCAGGAAGAGCTGATAGCGAAGACCCGTCAGGAGCAGGCCCGCATACTCAAGGATGCGGCCCAGGCCCGAAGCGAGATCCTCGCCCAGGCTAAGGAAGATGCAAAGGCCCAGACCGCCGATATGGTGGAGAAGGCCCGCGAACAAATCGAGAATGAGCGGGAGACAGCCCTGCGCGACATCCGCCGTCAGGTGGCCCTTCTTTCGGTAGATGTTGCCGAGAAGGTGTTGCGCGAAAAGCTGTCGAACGATCAGGCACAACAGGCGCTGATAGACCGCCTGAGCGACGAGGCTGTCATTCCGAGCGAAGCGAAGGAATCTATTACCAGTTAAGCCATGAATCAGGGTGCAGTTTCCAGTCGTTATGCCACAGCGTTCCTGCGATTAGTGCAGGAAGGCGGCCGCGGGGAGCAGGTCTTCACCCAAGTGAGGGCCCTGCTTGCGGACGCATCTTCCGTACCCCAGCCCTTGGAACCCGACATACAGAAGCTGGTATTGCTGCTCCGCCGCAACAGACGGCTGGATTGCCTGAAATTCGTGCTGAACGATTTCGTCCGCATGTGGTGCGAAGCCAACCACGTAGTAGTGGCCAAGCTGGTCTCTGCGGTAGCATCTCCCGAACTCCCTGCACGTGCAGAGGAGCTGCTCGCGTCCCGGACGGGATGCAGGGTCATACTCGACTACTCCGTGGATGCCGAGCTGCTTGGCGGCTTTGTGCTCGAACTCGAAAATGAGACGCTGGATGCCAGCGTGCGCCGTCAGCTCGACGACATACGCCGCCAGCTCGTACAAAAGAACAACCGAATAATATGACGCAGAATACTATCAAGCCCAGCGAGATTTCCGACATCCTGCTCGGACAGCTGAAAGACATAGATACTACCGTGCACTTCGAGGAGACCGGAAAGGTGCTCCAGGTGAGCGACGGTGTGGCCCGCATCTACGGCCTTGTGAACGCCGAGGCCGGGGAACTGCTGGAGTTCGACTCCGGGGTCAAGGGTGTGGTGATGAATCTCGAGGAGGATAATGTCGGCGCCGTGCTGCTCGGCCCTACCGACCAGGTGAAGGAGGGCATGCCCGTCCGCAGGCTCGGCCGCATCGCGTCCATCGAGGTGGGCGAGGGGATGATCGGCCGCGTGGTGAACCCGCTCGGCGAGCCACTGGACGGTCTGGGAGATATCAAGGGCGAGCTTTTCGCCATGCCGCTGGAACGTAAGGCTCCGGGAGTAGTGTACCGCGAGCCTGTCACCGAGCCTCTGCAGACCGGCCTGAAGGCCATCGACTCTATGATCCCCATCGGCCGAGGCCAGCGCGAACTCATCATCGGCGACCGCCAGACCGGAAAGACCGCCCTCGCAATCGATACCATCATCAATCAGCGCAGCTGCTTCGAGGCCGGCAAGCCCGTCTATTGCATCTACGTTGCCGTCGGCCAGAAGGGTTCCACCGTGGCTTCCATTGTGGAGACCTTGCGCTCGAAGGGTGCGATGGATTACACCATCGTGGTGGCCGCGACCGCATCCGATCCCGCGGCCGTGCAGTATTATGCGCCTTTCGCCGGGGCTGCCGTCGGGGAGTATTTCCGCGATACGGGCCGCCCTGCGCTCATAGTCTACGACGACCTCTCCAAGCAGGCAGTGGCCTACCGCGAGGTGTCGCTGATTCTCCGCCGCCCTTCAGGGCGCGAGGCTTATCCGGGAGATGTGTTCTATCTGCACAGCCGTCTTCTCGAGCGTGCTGCCAAGATTATCGGCCAGCAGGAGGTTGCGGAGCAGATGAACGATCTGCCCGAGTCGCTGAAGGGCAAGGTGAAGGCCGGGGGTTCGCTCACGGCTCTGCCCATCATCGAGACCCAGGCCGGCGACGTTTCGGCCTACATCCCCACGAACGTAATTTCCATTACCGACGGGCAGATTTACCTCGAGAGTTCGCTCTTCAACCAGGGTTTCCGTCCGGCTATCAATGTCGGCATTTCGGTTTCGCGTGTGGGTGGTTCGGCCCAGGTGAAGAGCATGAAGAAGGTGGCTGGTTCACTGAAGATAGACCAGGCTCAGTACAACGAGCTGGAGGCGTTCAGCAAGTTCTCTTCGGATATGGACAAGGTTACGGCTATGTCGCTGGATAAAGGCCGCAAGAATAACCGTCTGCTGATCCAGCCTCAGTATGCTCCTATGCCGGTTGGTGAGCAGGTTGCGGTGCTTTATTGTGGCACGCATGCTCTTATGGCGGATATCCCCTTGGAGAAGGTTTCCGAGTTCGAGGGGCTTTTCCTGGACAGGATGCGTTCTTCGCATAAGGATGTGCTTGCTGCTCTTTCGGATGGTAAGATAGATGAGTCTACCGAGGCGGTGCTTACCAAGCTTGCTGCCGAGGTTTGTTCGCAGGTTAACGTTTAGTTTTGCGCGATGGCTTCGCTCAGGGAGATAAAGGATCATATTGCGTCGGTGCGGAGTACGCTGAAGATTACTTCGGCGATGAAGCTTGTGGCGTCGGCCAAGTTGCGGAAGGCGCAGCAGGCGGCAGAAGGCATTAGGCCGTACACCGCCGCCCTTTCGCAGATGCTCGCCGCAGTTCTGGGCCAGGGAGTCAGTCCCTCTCTCCGCCCGTCCGCTGGCGCGGACCCCTCCCAACCTAACGGTTGGGCCCCTCCCGTTACAGCCACGGGGGGCTATGGCTGCGAGAGGGACAGCTCCCTGGCCCAATCCGCCAGCTCCCTGGCCCGTCATGCCCGACCTGATCGGGCATCTGGCGAAGGCATGGAGGTGTACGGAAAGGGACAATCGGTGGCAATCGTGGCGGTGGCGAGCAATTCGTCGTTGTGCGGGGCATTCAATATCAACGTGATCCATAAGGTACAGGAGGTGGTTGAGGAGTGCCGGAGGGCGGGGGAGAGCGTTGAGGTGATTTCCGTCGGGCGGAAGATGGCGGAGGCTATGCGTAAGGCAGGGTTTGCGCCGGAGGATAATGCCGACCTCGTTGGGCGCAACAGTTTCGAGAAGTCGTCTGCGTTTGCGCAGATTCTTATAGATGCATTCAATGCAGGGCGCTACAGCCGCGTCCTCCTCATATACAATCACTTCGTCAGCACCGCTTCCCAGAAAGTCTGTGTCGAAACATTCCTTCCGTTCCAGCCTACCGGGCAGGGAGTCAGTCCCTCTCTCCGCCCGTCCGCTGGCGCAGACCCCTCCCAACCTGGCGGTTGGGCCCCTCCCGTTACAGCCACGGGGGGCTATGGCTGCGAGAGGGACAGCTCCCTGGCCCGTCATGCCCGACCTGATCGGGCATCTGTCATTCTGAGCGAAAGCGAAGAATCTGACTACATCCTGGAACCCAGCCGGGAGGAGATTCTGGCGACGCTGCTGCCGCAGGTTATGCGACTGCGCATACATACGGTGCTGCTTGATTCGATAGCGGCGGAGCATGCGGCGCGTACGCTGGCCATGCAAGCCGCATCCGACAACGCCGAAGACCTCCTCGGCGAACTCACGCTCGAATATAACAAGGGCCGCCAGCAGAAGATTACCGCCGAAATCCTAGACCTTGTAGGAGGAGCCCAGCAATGACAGCAGTAATCCTCGCAAACGGCGAATTTCCCCGCAAGGAATACCCCCTCTGGAAACTTCGCAATGCCGATGTCGTGGTCTGCTGCGACAGTGCCGTGTCTTTCCGCCGGCTGCGTAAGCTGGGCATCGAGCCTGCGGCAGTGGTGGGCGATATGGATTCTACCCCTGCATCTCTCCGCGAGGAGCTTGGTCCCAGGGCTGTGAGGGTGGAAGAGCAGGATTACAACGACCTGGACAAGGCTTTCCGCTGGCTGCGGGCGAATTATCCGCAGGCAGATGATATCTGCATCCTTGGGGCTCTTGGCCGCAGCGAGGCGCATGCTCTGGGGAACCTCTCGTATCTTCTATTCTGGGAGAAGGAGATGAACCTCTCTGCCTCCGGGGTAAGGGTCGAGATGGTCTCCGATTATAACACTGCGTTCGTAGTTGCGGACAGCTGCGAACTGCACGTGGGTGAAGGGCGCAAGCTTTCCTTCTTCGTGCAGGATCCTGACCTTTGCATCAAATCTTCCGGTCTGGAGTGGCCTCTGAACGATGTCCGTTTCGATTACTGGTTCCGCGGCACCCTGAACCGCGCCACCACCGACGTAATCTCCCTCCAATTCAATCGTCCCTCCCCCGTCCTGGTGGTGCTGGATTAATTGAGATGACAAAAAAAACCTGGATTCCGGTGGGATCCAGGTTTTTTCTTGTTCTGAACCGTGCTACTACGGAGCAGGGGTGGGAAGGGGCTCGGTTACTGCAGGGACAGTAGGGAATGCCGGGGTTTCGAAGTCGGTGATGATTTCTTCCTCGTCTTCGGGGAAACCGGTGCGGCGGTATCCAGCTACATAGTAAGGACTGCAGTAAGGAGTGTTGTCATCCGAGAATGCAATGAAGAACTCGATCTTGTCGACGGTACTTTTAGTGCCGGGAGCCTTGGCTCCGCCATTGGTCACTTTGCCGCCCCAGATCATCTGGCCTACACCATTGTAATTATCAAGATACTCCTTGCCCTCTTTGCCGAAGCTGAAGGCTCCATTGTTTGCATCGATCTTGCAGAATGTCTGCCAGAAACCTTTCTGATCAGTGATCCAGATTTCTGTAGGAACGTTTGCAACGGTGTTGTAAGTGAGGAACTCGGCTCCACCAAGGATGGCCCAATTGCCGTTACCATCGTCTCCATAAACAGTGCAAACCCAGTTGCCGGCGAGATTGACCGTAGCGGTGTTCTCTACCTGGAACTTGTTGCAGGATACGAGTGCTACAAGCGAGAAAGCTATAATTGCGATAATCTTTTTCATGTTCAGTCCTCCTTATCTCTTATAAGTTGTGCAATACTTGGTAGATCCACCATAGTCCCAGGATACTACAACATCTCCGCTGACAGGATTGTATGCAGATGTGGCTCCTGCGGTCAGGTAAATAGGATCGCCCCAAGGGTCAATATCGTCTCCATTCAATAAGGAGAAAGTATTGTCTGTATTGAGAAGAACAAAAGCTCTGTAGGCATAGTTTTGTCCATAACCGCCATTGTAGAACTTCCAGTAGAATCCTACCATGAGGTCGCTGATATAGAAGAGCCCCTTTGCAGGTCCTTTTTCTATGTTAAGTGCATAGTTGAAAGAGCCAAGGAATTCGTTCCAGTTTCGAGGACCGGAAGCACGGCCTGTGTCAATAAGTGTTGTCGAGGAATACTTGCCGGAAATATCCGCGGCAGCGGCATTGGCTATATCATATACAACAACGGTGCGAGTTGCGTGATTTTCGAATCCGTCCTCGTTGGTATAGGAATACATAAGCTGATAGATGCCGGATGTCGAAGCATCGACTTCGCCGATAGTCTCGACAGTTATGGGCTCGCCCCTGAGGGTTGCGTTAATGCCGGGATCAACCCAAGGGGTACCCACCTGGTGAGCGTAGGTTGCTCCACCTACCACTTCGAATACGGGGTAGTAGGTTACTCTCTGATTAACTGCATGGTCTTCCTTCTCGCAAGAAGCGGCGAAGATCAGCAGAGCTGCAGAAAATATAGCGTATATTTTTCTCATGATAAATCCGTTTTAAGTTATTTAGCCCAGAAAACTTTCTCGGTCGCAGCCTTGTTCTTAGGAGCATTGGCATTGCGGTCTGAAGAGTAGTGAGGGTATGCAAGTCTGGCAATCATGGTGTTGTCAGGAAGGCCGGTAGCAACATACGTAGGAGTGTAGATTGTACCAGGAGTGTACACGCCGGCGGCGATGAGTTCGGCAGCAGTGGGTGTAGGATCGGGCTTGTTCGCGGTAACATTTGCTTTTGCAAGTTCAACCCACTTGTCGTAGATCTGCTTTCCGGTAGAAGCACCGAAGGCGGGATATCCGATACGACGGATTTCGCACCAGCTCTCGAATCCATTCACGCAAGCGAGGTGGATCCACTTCTGGATACCGATAAGTTCGTCGGCCTTGGCAGCGTTCCAAGCGTACTTCTTGCCTGCACCATAGATGTTATCGGCACCGGCGACTCCGTGAGTTGCGAAGGATGCTTCGATAGCGGCTTCGTATGCTGCCTTTGCCTTTGTTGCGTCGGGAGTAACCTTAGCGTAGTATTCGGCAAGGAAGAAGTTGATCTCAGCCACGGTAATCAGGTAAACAGGAGAATCGTAGGTGAGGTTGAGCTCGGCATAAGTGTCGGCATCGACATACTTGGCGCCGATTTCCTTACTCATCTGCTCGTCGATGAAACCACCCTCGTAGGTGTTTCCGTGAGCAGCGGAAGGAATGAACTTGACGGCGATACGGGCATCGCTAACCTCGTTCATGGTAGCTGTAACTGCCATGTTGGCGCAAATCTCGATGGTACGTCCGGTGGCAAGGTCGCCCCTCTTACGGATAACCTCGGAGAAGACAGGGTTGTCGAGACCGGCCTGGTTTTGCCAGCAGCCTGCATAAGCGATATCCGAAGTAGGGAAGTTGTTCTCGGCTACAAGAGCATCGAGAGCGGTCTTCGCTGCAGGGACCTTCGCGTATTCACGCATGAGGATACGGAGTTTAAGGGCATTTGCGAACTTGACCCAGTTGGCAACATCGGTGCTGCTATTGAAAACCATGTTGTCGGATACTTTGTCATCGGCGCTGACTTTTGCGAGAGCGTTGTCGAGTTCCGCTAACAGACCGGCATAAATCTCCTGTCCCTCATCGTATTTAGGATTGAGGTTGGCAGTATTGAGGGCCTCGGAATAAGGAATCTCGCCAATGGCATCTACCATATTCTGGATGACAAAGACGCGGAGGACGGTGGCGAGGAGATAATCACCCCATTTGCCATTTGCCTCGGCATTTGCCTTTACGATCTGGGCGTTGTTGCACACCTTGGTATAGGCATCCTGATAGAAGTAGTTGGTGAAGTTGGCGGCCAGAGGAGTAGAATCGGAAGAGTCCCAGTGGGCAAGTCCGAGGTACTGAGGTCCGCCCGGCTTGATGGCATACTGCTGTGCGAAGAATGAGCCCATCATATGGCCGTAGAATCCGTAGGTGTTGAGCACGTTAAGCTCCATGGAGGGAATGATGAGACCATTCTCTACGCTGGTAACCTTATTCGGATCAGAGTTGACGTCCAGCCAGTTGCCGCAAGATGTAAAAGTCAGGGCAAGTGCTGCTATAATGATGTATAATATCTTTTTCATACTGCGGATTCTTTAGAACTTAACTTGTACATTGAAACCGAAATAACGGGTAGGAACCGTACAGTTGATCTCACCGAACATACCGCGGATATCCGTTGTATATCCCTGGTCGGGATCGATGTAGCAGTTGCTCGAAGGAGTCCAGAGGAAGAGGTTGTTACCCACTGCAGAAACGGTGACACCCTTGATGTGAGCCTTGGAAACGAACTTCGAAGGGATGTCATAGGAAATGCTGAGGGTACGGAGCTTTACGTAGCTACGGTCGACGAGCTTGCAAAGACCACCTTCCAGAGGGTAGGAATCATTACCGTTCATGTAGTACTGATAGGTAGAAGAATAGAGCGTGATAGGAACGGTATTCTCCTTGTATCCGGTAACATTGCCGTCGGCGTCGGTAACGGCAACGACGGAGTTAGGAACTACGAACGCCTTACGGTCATTGTAGGTATTCTCGATGGAGTTACCGGTGAACCAGAGGAGGGTCTTGGTACGGGAATACATCTTACCGCCCCAGCGTACATCGAAGCTTGCGGAAGCCGAGAAGTTCTTGTAGCGGAAAGAAGTGGCGAGACCGCCGGTCCAGTCGTTCTGGGTGTTGAATCCGGAATACTCATATTCGCCCTGCACGGGAAGACCCTTGGAGTTGACGATGATCTTGCCGTCGTCGGTCTTCTGAGGGAGGTTGGTCCAGATGGTACCGATAGGCTTTCCAACCTCGGCGTAGGTGATGACGTCGTCATACTTGACCAACTGGCTCTTTCCTTCTACTCCGTCGGGGAGGCTGATAACCTTGTTGTTGTTCTTGGCGAAGTTGAAGTCTACGTTCCACTCGAAGTCCTTGGTGCGGACGGGCGAGGTGGTGAGCAATAACTCGACACCCTTGTTGCCAACCTTACCGAAGTTCACGACCATGGTGGTGTAACCGGTAGCGGGGTCGGCAGGGAGAGAGAAGATCTGCTGGTCGGACACCCTGTTATAGTAGGCTGCGTCGATTCCGATGCGACCGTTGAAGAAACGGACGTCTGCACCAACCTCGAACTCGGTAGTCATTTCAGGCTGCAGAGTTGCGGAAGCAAGTTTGGAGTCGGCCATATAGCCATTGTATCCATTGAAGGGGAAGCCGAGGTCTTTGTCGGCTATGTAGGCGTTTGCGAAACCCTGCACGAAAACAGCCTCGGTGAGGTAGGCGTTAGGGTCGTTACCGGTCTTACCGTATGCGGCACGCAGTTTCACGAAGGAAACGGGATCGTTGGCGTTGAAGCCGAAGGTGTTGGAAGCGATCCAGCTTGCGGTCACACCGGGATAGAAATAAGACTGGTGGTTAGGGAGAGTAGAAGACCAGTCGTTACGGGCGGTGACATCTACATAGAACTGATCCTTCCAACCCAAGGTTACGTCCGCAAATGCGGAAACGCTGCGGCGCAGGCTTTGGGACTCAGTAGCGCTGGGCTGGTTGGAAGTATTGCTCAGATCCCAGAAACCGGTATCGAAGGTAAGACCCTGGATATTTGCGCTCATGGTGGTGTTTCCACGTTCGTTGACGTTCCAACCTGCGGTGGCATTGACATCGAGGTTGTCGTTGAAGTAGGTGTCTTTCCAGTTTGCGAGGAAGTCATGGTTGAACTCGTGATAACGTCCATAGCCGGCCCGTACAGAACCTTCCTGGTTGGTGGAGCTGGAGTTCGGATATGAGGAATCCATTGCAATCTGATACATGGTCAGCTTGCTGTCATAGTTGGAACGGTCGAAACCGTAACGATAGCTGAGAGTGAGCTGCTTGATAGGCTGGGCATCAACCTGGACCTTACCGAAGATCTTGTCGATATCTACTTTGTTGTAAGAGTTGTCGATGATCCAGTAAGGGTTGGTGATTCCGTAAGGAGTGTACCATCCCTCCGGCCTGTTGAAGATGCTGGTCAGATCCTGTGCGTCGATGAATGCGATATCACGACCGGCCTGATACAGGCCTTCAAGGATTGACTGCTGGCCGGATCCCTGGCTGACCTGGTTGGTGATCTGGTTGCTGTAATTGAAAGTCGATTCGACGCTCAACCAGCTGTTGATCTTATGGCTGCCGTGGAAGGCGAGGGTGTTCTTCTTGTAGGTGTCCTTGTCGCGAGGGAGGATACCATCGTCGGAAACGTTCGAATAAGACAGATAGTAGCTGGTCTTATCGTTGCCGCCGCTGACGGAAACACCGGTGTTGTACTGTACGCCAGTCTCGTAGAAATTGCGTACGTTGTTAGGGATGGCGCGGTAGTTCTTTGCCATCTGGGAATTGTTCACCACGGGGCCGTAGACGCGGAACTGGTCGTTGAGGATAGGTCCCCAGGAACCGTTCTCGTCGAGGGTGAGGTTACCATCCCAACCGGTACCGAACTTGTTCTGGAATTCAGGGAGATAAGATACGGCCTCGAACTGGACGCCTGCGTTGACGGTAACGTCGGTGCGGCCTTTATCCTTACCACTCTTTGTATTGATGATGATCACACCACCGGAAGCGCGGGAACCGTAAAGTGCGGTAGCAGCAGCTCCCTTGAGGACGGTGACGTTCTGGATATCGTCGCTGTTGATGGAACCGACGCCAGATGCAACGTTGCCGTAACCTTCAGCCGTGTTATACAGGGTGAGGCTCTGGAGAGGAATTCCGTCGACCACATACAGAGGCTGGTTGGAATTACCGATGGAGCTGACACCACGGATGATAACAGACTGGGCACCACCGGCGGTAGTCGCAGAACCGGAAACCTGCATACCGGCAACCTTACCGGCGAGGGATTCCATTGCGTTGACTCCGCGGGAAGCGGCAATCTCATCGCCTTTCACCGTCGTTGCGGAGAAACCAAGAGCTTTCTGATTCTTGGTAATACCCATAGCAGTGACCACGACCTCGTCGAGGAGCATTGTGTCCGCCTTCAGAGTTACGGCGACGTATGCCTGCTGGGGGTACTTGGCATTTTCGTATCCAATGCAGGATACTACGATCGGGTTGCTTTGTGCCGAGGCGGGAATTCCAGTGAGAGTGAAATTACCATCGGCATCGCTAACCGTTCCGAGCATGGTTCCTTCTACATAAACCGTAGCTCCGATCACAGGCTGTCCGTCTTCGGCGCTTGTTACTTTACCCGACACAGAGGACTGGGCAATGGCAGCGAAGCATGAAAACAGGATAGCGCTAGCTGTAAGAAAAAGTTTGAATTTTCTCATAAGCCATTTGGATTAATTAAACAATAAAACTAAACTAACTATACTGTTGTTGTATTATCCACAACCGGCAAAGCGAACTTTGCGAAAAACAATGGCAGGCAAGTTCGGAAAAATAAATTATAAATCCAAACACTTGGCGGGTGAATTTTATTGATACAGAGAGGCTTTTTATGCTGAAATCTACTTTTAATTGCGCTGTAATTGAAAAAATGGGTTATATTTTTAAAGTTTTCGCCGTCCAAAAGTTACGATTTAGTAGTTTTGCAAATAATTTAAAAAATTTTTAAACCCCTCCCTCGCGCGCACGACCTTGATAATGATTATGTTGTGCCAGGCCCTCCCCTTCGGTTATGTCCGGCCGTTCTCCTGTCATGCCCGACCGTTCTCCTGTCATGCCCGACCTGATCGGGCATCTTTCAATATCTAGGGATACGGCGGAATGTGCCTTTCGTTACCCCGGCCAACAAGTAGAGTGCCGCGTTCCTGGTGCGCTGTAGGATGCCTTAATGTCTATCCCGTTATTTCTACGATAAACTTGGTTCTTTGATATCCAAGTTTATCGTAGAAAGTTTTGCCCCAAGAACAACCCTAAAACATAGAAAGTCAGCATCTAAGGCGCGGAATTTGCTTACGAATACAATTGGTTTATCAAGGGATATCTGGGGAAATGATTATGCCATAGCCGAAGCAAACAGGTTGATAAACGAATATGATACCCCTAAACCTTAATCAAAATAAGATATATGCTTCGATTAAAATCTATATCATCAGAACATTTCGTTGTTGCGTTACTCGTTTTCGAGGCAGTTTTGCTATCTTACGCAATTATATACTTGTTGTGGGATAGCCATTATAAATATTTATTAAAAAATAATGGAGAACAAGTGGTTGCAACTATAATTAGAAAAGATAGCGGAAGGGCACAATATGACATTGAGTATGAAGGAATCTATTATAGGCGTTGGATAACATTGTCTAAAAAAGCATATAGGCGTATACTTGTTGGAGAAAGATTTCATGCATTGATTTTACCAGATAAGTTACAACATGATCATGAATATGGAATTACTCCAAGATGTTTTACAATTATCCTTGAGCCTTTGCCAATATGTGAGCAAAGGATAGAGGAAGAACAAATAAGGATCAATAATATGTATAATTCCAAAATAGAAAGATGAAAACACGCACCTATTTCATTATATCACTGTTGGGCATATGTGCCCTTGCGTCCTGCTCGCCAAGGATTGTTTCCAACATATCGAAGCAGTTTCCCGCAATGGGGCCGTCGGAAAACGTTTCGGTTCTTCTATCGTCCGACGAGCTTCCCGAGAATTCTATTATGCTGGGACGCGTGAAAGTGTCTTCCGTCACATTGAATGTGGAGAGGGGGAAAGATTATTACATAGAAGCGAGCATCGGTCCTGGCATATTTCTCCCAAATCCTCGGCTCTTCCCCGTGTCTGATGTGGCCGGGAAGGTGGCTGTGAGCGAGATACTGAATGTTGTTACAGTTGATAACAAATGAGATGGTACTATCCTTTATTGTTGCTGTAACAATGTCGGGGATAGGCGACTGTCCCCCTCCTAAGGCAAAACAAGACTCTCTTGTCGTCGCCTATACCAATGGACAATTGCGGCCTTCTGACGATTTGGTGACTTATTCATTGTTGAATCAACTGACGATTTCAAAAACTCCAGAACAAAAGGCGTGTTACTTTAGACTTTTCAATGAAATAGTGATGTCAGCCGATGGGGCTTTGGCCGAATCAATGGGGAAATACTGTGCCAAGTGGCTGAAAGCCGATAGCCCGTTAGTTCTGGACCACCTAAAGAGAAATCCTGATCTGGAGAGACGCTACGTTCTATTCTTATCCACAGAGTTCTATTATGAGGAAGACTCTTTTCCTTCATTCAAACAAAATGTACTCCGCCAGTTCGAGACGGGATCGCGAGGATATCCGTCCGAATTCTTGAAAAGGATAGAATCAGCTATCAAAGCAATTGATAATGAGTAATGTGTAAGTCTCCCCCTTTTTCGGGTAGTTTAGAAGTTACGCCAGTGCAACCAGAATCCCTTCACCCCATTATCTGTAAAGGATGTAGATAACATAATATTGAAAGCGTATGTTAAAAAAAGGTAGTATATTCTTGATATGTTTGCTCCATTCTTTGTGTGTGACAACAATATCTTCTTTTGCCCAGCAATCATGTGATAAATATGTGGTTTTCATCTTCGAAGATGTTAGGGACTACAAAGAATCAGGACGTACTTTCCGTTATCACAATGATTATTATTGGATTCTCAAACTTGATGATAGATACTGCCAGGAAGTCTTTCCGTTATACTTGCCAGTCGACGAAAAGACAATTGTTGAAAATGGCGATAGTGTGGTGTTAGATAATACTCCGCTGTCGAACTTGAATGGTTTCGCTTTTAGTGAGATTGACCAAAGAGAATATTGTTATAAGCTGATTAGTTGGCTTCATGATAATAGAATAAAGAAACAAGTTATAAACACCAAAAATACAGCTACTGATGATGGCTCAATCAGACGGGTAAAAGAAAGAGTTCGTGTGTTTTACGTGCCAGTTTTGGGCTGTTTTGAAAAAGGCTCTCTGAGGCTTGATGCCGATAAGAGTATTGTCGCTTATTATCCGGTCGATATTAATTTGATGGCGAAGTTTTCTTTAAACGAAGAAGAGGCGCAATTCGTCAATTTCTTGGATTGCAGTTTAGTCGATTTCAGCGCCTTTCAGGAAGCCTATGATAGGCATCAGAAAGGATTTGCCATACTAAAGAATGCCGACCAATCGTTGGAATTCTCCAACAATCTGATTACCTTGCCAGCAGAGGGGAAATGATATGAACACACCTACCTGCTCGCCAAGGATTGTTTCCATAATATCGAAGCAGTTTCCCACGATGGAGCCGGGCGGACCGATGACAGAATCTGGTCAAAACCGTCCCATTCCTACGGGAGCATATGATACAGAGCCGAGGGGGAAGCCATTAATATAGACATGGCTCAGTTCGAAAAATTCTATAGCGGTAAGAATAATGTAAAATTGATTGTTAGATAATTAATGGTTATGATAAGCAAGGTGTTAAGAATAGTCATGATGAGTGTATGTTTTCTTGTGGCCTTATCTTGTAAGGGCTTTAAAGGACACAAAAACGATGACCATTTTAAACAATTTGTAAACGAATTCTTCAAAGTGGCCAAAGCCGGGGATAATCAACCAGTGTCTTATGAGAAGGTTATTAAATATCTTCCTTCCAATTTTGAAGAAGTTGGTGTACTGCGGGGGAAAATGATATCTAAAGGCTATCCAGACATCCTTTCTGTCTCCGAAATTCGTGACAGTATTATTTCTTTTGTTGAATCGGGAAAGATGATGCCTCCAGTTAACATATCATCATGGCATCTTTATTATAGCGGAATGAGCGCTAGAACGATGCGGGCTATAAGACGAAAGAGCAACGTGGTTAGTGCAGTTATGGATAAGGGATATAAGATGGCATACCGAGATTATGTAATGACTATAGACGTCCCTAATAATGTAGGTGCTAAGGTCGCTGACCTCCTAAATAATGTGGCTTGTTTAGATAAAAAC
>JAFZJI010000151.1 GCA_017552105.1 Bacteroidales bacterium
ACCGCCTTTACGTACTGCGACGATGAAACTTCTCCTGCCGTATTCGCGGCTCAGGCAGTGCAGCACAAGGGAGCTGTCACCAAGTTTGGTAGAGTTCAGTACGACTAGTTCCATATATACGTACAAATATACTGATTTCCTTAAATTTTTCTTAACTTTGAAGGTTTGGTGTTTTACCTAATTCCTACTAATGATGAAAAAATATTTGTTAACGGCCATAGCTGCAATCCTATGCACCGTCGTTTCCGCCAATGAAACTCCTCGTTGGCTCCGTCAGAATTCCATATCTCCCGATGGGAGCAAAGTCGCCTTCGTTTATCAGGGCGATATCTGGATGGTTCCTGCGGCCGGTGGCGAGGCAGTCCAGCTTACCACCAATCCCGCACATGATACCGAGCCACTCTGGAGCCCGGACGGCCAGTATGTGATATTCGCTTCGTACCGCGAGGGCTCGAAGGATATCTGGGCCGTGTCCATCAAGGGCGGCGCTCCCAAGCGCCTGACCGACTACGGCGGAGCTCAGACTCCTTTTGCAGTTTCGGCGGATGGCAAGATATTTTTTGGAGCATTCTACCAGCTCCCGGCCGAATCCAGTGCCTTCCCCAAGGGAGCGCCGTCTTTGTACAGCATCGATTTCGCAAAGGCCTTCGCTGCTCCCAACGGCAAGCTTCCCGTGCCCGAACGCGTGTCTTCCGAGCGTGCCTGGAGCGTTGCTGTCAACAAGGCCGGAGTGATTCTCTACGAGGATTATGTCACCCCCGAGGATCCCTACCGCAAGCACCATACATCTTCCGCAGCCCACAATATCTGGAAGATAGAGAATGGTAAATACACCAAGCTGACCGATTTCATCGGCGAGGACAGGGCCCCGGTGTTCGCCCCTGACGGCGTGCACTACTACTACCTCAGCGAGCGCAGCGAAACTGCCGTCGAGCCTAATGGATGGGCTGCCGACGCCAATGTCTGGAAGTCCGACATCAACGGTGCCGCCCCCGTGCGCGTGACCAATTTCAAGGATAACCCCGTACGCTATCTCAGCATAAGCAGCGAAGGCACCCTCTGCTATTCCTGGAACGGAGACCTCTACACCCAGAAAGAGGGTTCCGAGCCCAAGAAACTGGATATCTTCATCAGGAAGGACCAGTTCCAGCGCGAGCATACCTACCGTATCGCTTCTTCGCTCTCCGGCCTTACCGGCTTCGATGCATCTCCCAACGGCAAGGAGGTCGCAGTCGTGTGCCGCGGGGATGTCTATGTGACTCCTTTCGAGCTCGGCGACACCCGCCGCATCACCAATACTCCCGAGGCCGAACGCGACGTATGCTTCGGCAAGGACGGCCGCAGCATCTTCTATTCTTCCGAAAGGAATGGCGAGTGGGCCATCTATAAGGCCGAACTCACCGACAAGAAAGATAAGCTCTTCACCTTCTCCACCGAGTTCAAGGAGGAGCGCGTCACGCCTAAGGGACAGATCTGCTTCGCCCCTCAGGTTTCTCCCGACGGCAAATGGCTGGCTTACCTCCGCAACCGCACCGCGATCGTGGTCTGCAGTACCGACGGAGGCAAAGAGAAAGTCCTTCTTCCCGAGGGTGTGAACTATTCGTATGCCGATGGCGACCTCTCCTTCGAGTGGAGCCCGGACAGCCGCTATATCCTCGCCAACTACCAGGGGGACCAGCGTATGTACAACGATGATATCTGCCTCATCGAGGTCGAGACCGGCAAGCTTACCGACCTCACCCAGAGCGGATATACCAACGATAATTTCAAGTGGGCCATGGGCGGAAAGGCCATGACCTTCACCTCCGACAAGCTTGGCTACCGCAGCCACGGCAGCTGGGGCGCGGAGGGAGACGTCTATATCATGTTCTTCGACGACGAGGCTTATCGCAAGTTCACCCGCAGCGACGATCTGAACAAGATCGAGGACCTGCTGAAGGATGACAAGAAGGCTGCCAAAGAGAAGAAGAAAGAGGAGAAGGAGGCTGCCGACAGCACCAAGGCCAAGAAGCCCGAGAAGCTCGAGCTCGAACTCGAGGGACGCTTCGACAGGGTCGTCCGCCTCACCCGCAATTCCGGCCGCCTGGGCGACTACTATCTCACCCCCGATGGCAAGAAGATCTATTACAGCGTGCAGCTGGAGAAGGGCAGGGACCTCGTCTGCGTCGACCTCAAGGACGGCAGCGTCAAGGTGGTCAAGAAGGGATTCGGCGGTTTCTTTGCCCCTTCCCGCGACGGCAAGAACCTCTTCATCATCACCCGACTGGGGGTTTCCAAGGCGGATCCCAAGAACCTCTCCACCAAATCCATCAGCTTCCGCGGCGAATTCGAATTCTTCCCCGACAAGGAGCGTGAGTATATCTTCGATCATTGCTGGCGTCAGGTCAAGGAGAAATGGTATGTCGCCGACATGCATGGCGTAGATTGGGCCAAGGTCGGCGAGAACTACCGTCAGTTCCTGCCTTACATCACCGACAACTTCGCTTTCCGCGAGCTTCTTTCCGAAATGCTCGGAGAGCTCAACGGTTCGCATACCGGAGCACGTTACAGTGGCTCCGCAATCGGCACCGGACATCTCGGAGTGATCTTCGACGAAAGCTATTCCGGCAAGGGTCTCAAGGTCAAGGAGTTCCTCCCCAACAGCGTGCTCAAGGCAGCTGCTCCCGAGATGAAGGAAGGGGACCTCATCCTCTCCGTCGAGGGCAAGCCCATCGAGCCCGGCACTCCTTGGTACAGGGCGCTCGCCCGCCAGAACGGGAAGCGCATCATCCTCGGCGTGAAGGCGGATGGAAAGAAGAAGGATATCCTCGTGACTCCTACCTCCAACGACACCGATGCGCTCTACCTGCGCTGGGTGCGCAATAACGAGAAGCGCGTCGAGCAACTTTCCGGTGGCAAGGTTGGTTATGTGCACGTGCGTGGCATGAACTCCGCCAGTTTCCGCGAAGTCTATTCCAAGGCTCTCGGCAAGTACCGCAACTGCGAAGCCCTCATTGTGGATACCCGTAACAATGGCGGCGGATGGCTCCACAACGACCTGGCTACCTTCCTGGATGGAAAGAAATATACCGAGCGCAAGGTTCACGATGTATATATGGCTCCCGAACCCTACGACAAGTGGGTGAAGCCTTCCTGCGTGGTGGTCTGCGAATCCAACTATTCCGATGCCTGCGGTTTCCCTTACTGCTACCGCGCCCTGGGCACCGGCAAGATTATCGGCGCACCCGTCCCCGGTACCGCCACTTCCGTATGGTGGGAGACCCAGGTGGACAATTCCCTAGTGTTCGGTATTCCTCAGATCGGTTCCTGGAGCATTGCCAACGGCCGCTATCTGGAGAATCTCCAGCTAGTTCCCGATATCGTTGTGTATAACGATCCCGAGAGCGTGGCGCGTGGCGAGGACAAGCAGCTCGAGGCTGCCGTCGCCGAAATGCTGAAAACCATAGGTAAATGACATCCAACCGCGGATTCCTGGCCCTCAGCCCCC
>JAFZJI010000152.1 GCA_017552105.1 Bacteroidales bacterium
CGCATGTATGACGAGAAAGGCCGCGTGCGCGAGGTGGTGAAGATAAGCTATAAGGACGGGGATGTGGTGTTCGTGTCGGTGCACGCGCTGAACAAACTCTCCCTCTTCCGTTCGTCCGAAGGCGAGGCTCCCCGCATAAACAAGCTCGGATCCAAGACCTGGGCAACCCTCAAGGCCAATGCCAAGCGCAAGGTCAAGGATATTGCCAAGGACCTCATACAGCTCTACGCCAAGCGTCGCGCCACCAAGGGCTTCGCTTTTTCGGCGGATACCTATCTCCAGGACGAGCTGGAAACATCGTTCATGTTCGAGGATACTCCCGACCAGGAGGCGGCCACCATCGCGGTCAAGCGCGATATGGAGGATGATTGCCCAATGGACCGTCTGGTCTGCGGCGATGTAGGTTTCGGAAAGACGGAAATCGCCATCCGGGCGGCCTTCAAGGCCGTTACCGACGGTAAGCAGGTAGCGGTGCTGGTGCCTACCACCATACTCGCCCTGCAGCATTTCAACACTTTTACATCGCGCCTGGCGAACTTCCCCTGCACCATCGACTATGTGAGCCGCCTGCGCACCGCAAAGCAGATAGGCGACATACGCAAAAGGGTCAAGGACGGCACTATCGACATACTCATAGGCACCCACAAGATTCTGGGCAGCGGTTTCGATTTCAAGGACCTGGGCCTGCTGATAATCGACGAAGAGCAGAAATTCGGCGTCAGCGCCAAGGAGAAACTCCGCCAGTTCAAGGCTTCGGTAGATACCCTCACGTTAACCGCCACCCCTATCCCCCGTACCCTGCAGTTCTCGCTGCTGGGTGCCCGCGACCTCAGCATCATCAACACCCCTCCCCCGAACCGTATCCCGGTGCAGACCGAAATCATACTCTTCGAGGAATCTGAAATCAAGAGCATCATCAACTACGAACTCAACCGCGGCGGACAGGTATTCTTCCTGCACAACAAGGTCGAGGAACTCCCCCATATCGAGAAAATCCTCCACCGTCTGGTGCCGGATGCCAAGATCTGCACCGCCCACGGGCAGATGGAATCCAAATCCCTCGAGGATAAGATGCTCTCTTTCATCAGGGGCGATTATGACATCCTGCTCTGCACGACTATCATCGAAAACGGCCTGGATATCCCCAACGCGAATACCATCCTCATAAACCAGGCACAGAACATCGGACTGAGCGACCTGCACCAGCTCAGGGGCCGTGTCGGACGCTCGAACAAGAAGGCTTTCTGCTACCTCATCGTACCTCCTCTCGCCTCGGTTACGGAGGATGCCCGCAGGCGCCTTCGCGCCATCGAGGAGTTCTCGGATCTGGGCAGCGGATTCAATATCGCCATGCAGGATCTTGACATTCGCGGAGCCGGCAATCTGCTGGGCGCGGAGCAGAGCGGATTCATGATGGACATGGGCTACGAGACCTTCCAGAAGGTTATCAACGAAGCTATGGACGAACTGGGCATAGAAACGGGTCAGCGCGTGAATCGAGGTAGGGAGAAATATGTTTCCGACTGCACCATCGAGACCGATCAGGAAGCCCTCATCCCCGACAGTTATATCGACATCACCGCCGAGAAAATCCGCATCTACAAGCAGCTCGATTCCATGGATTCCGAGAAGGATCTGGACCGCCTGGCGATGCATCTCACCGACCGTTTCGGCCGCATCCCCCGCGAGGTTGCCGACCTCTTCACCGTGGTCAAGATACGCAACCTCGGAATGCGTCTCGGATTCGAGAAGATCATAGTCAAGAACGGGATGGTCATCTGCTGGTTCGTATCTCTCGAAAACTCCCCTTATTTCAAGTCGGAAATGTTCGAAAAGATACTCGCGACGGTGTCGTCCGGCAGCACTCCTTTCGTGCTTAAGCAGAGCGACAGCAAACTAAAACTGGTCGCCCATGGAATAGATGGTCTCCAGGGCGCGTGGGCAATCTTGAATAAATTAGGATAAATTCTTATCTTTGCAGACTTTTGAATCGAAGATAAAGTGGCAAATCTACTTGTAGAAGTTGGAAATACGGCCCTCAAGGCCGCCTGGGCCGAGGGTATGACTCTCGGCAAGGCGTTCCGTTTCCAGGGGGAGAAAGTGATGGATTTCATCCTTTCCCTCACCGAGAAGGAAAAGCCGGAGGTCATGGCCGTTGTTTCCGCGAAGCCTGTCACCCCCGAGGAGGAGGCAGCCCTCAAGCGTGAATGCCGCCATCTGATGATACTGGACAGCGCCCACCCCGACATCCTCCAGCGTTACGATCTGCCCGACTATCTGTCCTACGACCGTGCCGCTTCGCTGCTGGCGGTGCGCTATCTGTTCAAAGGGAAACCGTGCATAGTGTTCGACTTCGGAACAACCCTCACCATCGACCTTACCGGCGAGGACGGGCAGTATCACGGAGGAAACGTGTCCCCCGGGCTGCTTACCAGGTTCAAGGCCTTGAGCCGTTATTCCAAGTCGCTGCCACTGATGAACATACCCAACCGCATCCCCCGCGAGGGCAACTCCCTGGAGTCGTCGATCGAGTCCGGTGTCGTTTCGGGCATAATGTTTGAAATTGAAGGGTACATCCGCCGGCATCCGGGACATGTAGTGGTATTCACCGGCGGGGATGCCGCGTATTTTGCCAAGCGCATGAAGCAGTCGCTTTTCATCGTGAGCAACTTGGTTCAGGTAGGCCTGGCGCTTATAACAGACGATTATGTTGAAAAGAATATTCAGTAGAGCAATCCTTCTGGCAGTCCTCGTTTCGGCCGGCTCCGCAGCCTATGCCCAATCGGGAGAATATCTGTCGTATACCCCTTACTCCATCTTCGGTATCGGGGATCTCTCCAATCAGGGGTCCGCTTACAACCGCAGCATGGGCGGGGTAGGCGTGGCTTCGAGGAACGTGCGCTATCTGAACACCCTCAACCCTGCGTCCGTTACCGCCAGGGATTCCCTCTCTTTCCTGCTGGATTTCTCCCTTACGAACAATAACACCCTGTATCGCCAGGGGGATAACAGGTCCGCCAGGAACATCACCAACCTCAGCAACATAGGCGTTTCCTTCCCCATCTGGAGGAGCCTCGCCATGACCATGGGCGTCGCGCCCTACAGCAGCTGCGGATATATATTCTCCGTCAAGGAGACGGATCCTGTGGCCATCGCCAACAACGGCAACATCACTTACTACGATTATGGTCAGGGTGGCCTGTACCGCCTCTATGGCGGCCTCGGGTACGCCCTTACGAAGAGCCTCTCCATAGGTGCCGAGGCCGACTATATCTTCGGGAGCAGTACCAAGTACTTTACCGAGACTTTCTCCAACACCGGAGTGAATACCGTGAAGGATACCTACACTCTGAACTTGAGCTCTTTTACCGGAAAGTTCGGTGTGCAGTACGAGCAAAAGCTGGGGTCCAAGACCAAACTCGGTCTGGGTGCCACCTATACTCTGGCTTCCAATCTGAATGGAACCGTGGATTATACGCATCAGTCCGTGGGTTCCGTGGAGAACGTGACGGTCTCTTCCTGGTCCGACACTCTTAGCAACAATCCCGGAAAGGTGCGCCTCTCAGGGGAACTTGCCGTCGGCGTTTCCCTGAATTTCGAGGAAAGGCTGCGCTTGGAACTGGATTACATCCGGGCCGACTGGCGTAATACCGGCATGGGAACGGTGGAAGGTTTCTCTTGTTCGAACTCCGCCCTCCCGTTCAGAGCCGGAGTGCGTCAGAGCTACCGCGCAGGCATGGAATTCACCCCCGACAGATATAACGTCCGTTACTATTCGAGGCGCATTTCCTACCGTGCAGGAGCCTACTACAACAACGAGTATTACACCGTGGGAGGCAGCGAAATCAACAGTTTCGGCATCACTTTAGGAGCAACCCTCCCTGTATTCCGCTGGTATAACGGGCTTTCCGTGGCGTTGGATCTGGGGCAGAGGGGTACGACGGATTCAGCTCTCGTGAGGGAAAGATATGCGCGCATCAGCGTAGGTCTCAACCTCCACGACATCTGGTTCCAGAAACGTAGATATGAATAAATGAATCAAACAGAGATATGAAAAAAATTATTCTAGCAGTATCGACCGTATTGATGGTCTTTGCCTGGGGTAGTAGTGCCCGGGCACAGGGAAAGTGGGGAGCCGACAGTGCAAACTGCATCAAGTTCCTTTCTTTCTATGAGGATTCTTACAAAAACAAGGACTATGAACATGCTACCGTCAACTGGCGCAAGGCTTATGCTACCTGCCCTCATCAGTCCAGGCAGAGCCTTCTCGTGAACGGTAATGAACTCGTACGTAAGCTCATCAACAAGAATAACAAGAACGTTGTATATCGCAAGGCTCTTGTCGACACCCTCATGACCCTCCACAACGAGCGTATCCAGTACTTCCCCAAGTATGCAGTTTCCGCCCGCAACACCAAGGGTCAGGATATCGTGAACTACATGAAGGGCGACAACAAGGCCATTTATGAGGGTCTGAACGAGGTTATCGAGAACAATGGCGAGAATACCCGTACTTCTCTCTATATCCACAACATGAACGCGGCTATCGAGCTCTTCAAGGCTGGCGCTATCTCCGCCGAGGATGTCATCAACACCTATCAGAGGAATACCGCCCTCATCGACAAGGCTCCTGCACAGACCGCTGCCGTTGCCGAGCAGAACCAGAAGATCAAGACCGATATCGAGACCCTGTTCATCACCAGCAAGGTGGCCAGTTGCGACGAGCTTATCGCGCTCTTCTCCCCTCGCTATGAGGCAGATTCCGAAAACCTCGAGCTTGTTTCGACTATCGTCAAGATGCTCAGCATCACCGAGGATTGCCAGGATAACGACCTCTTCCTGAATGCCGTTACCTCGCTCTACAAGTTGAATCCTTCTTACAATTCCGCATACTACCTCTTCAGGCTGAATGCATCCAGGGGTAATATCGACAACGCCCTCAAGTATCTGGACGAGGCCGTGGCTTATGAGGAGTCCAATGCTACTACCGATGCCGGTTATAGCTTCGAGGCTGCTGCATTCTGCTACAAGAACGGCCGCTTTGCAAAGGCATATGCCTATTCCCAGGCCGCCCTTGCACTCGACGAGTCCATCGCTGGTAAGGCATACTTCCTGATGGGCCAGATCTGGGGTTCCACCTCTTGCGGTGGCGACGAGGTCGAGAAGCGTGCCCACTACTGGGTCGCCGTCGACTATCTCAACAAGGCGAAGGCTGCCGATGCATCCCTCGCAGAGGATTGCGTGAGGTTCATCAACACCTACACCGTTTACTTCCCCGAGGCTGCCGAGGCATTCATGTACAATGTTATCGACGGTCAGAGCTACAGGGTGGTCTGCAACGGCATGAGCGCCACCACCACCGTCCGTACCAGGAAGTAATTCCCCGGTGAAAGCGGCAAGGTTTAATACCGGACCTATATGGATAGCTGTCGTTATTGCGGCGGCTATCCTCGTTGTTTCCTGTGGCAATAAGATGGCCAAGGCCGAGGCCCTGAACCTCAGCGAGGCTCCCCTCCAGACGATAGAGGACATGTTCGCCGTGCAGACCCGTAACGGGTTGGTAGTCATGCGTGTGGAATCTTCCGTAATGGAGCGTTACGACAATGACACCTGCTCCTACGAGTCCTTCCCTAAGGGGATAGCCATCTACGGCTATTCCGACGAGGGCCTGCTGGAGACCATAATAGTCTCGGACGACGGGCGCCATATCACCAACAAGAGGAGGAAGGGTAAGCCGGAAGAGGAAATCTGGGAGGCTTTCGGGAACGTCGTGATACACAACGTGCTGAAGCAGGAGACTATGGAAACCGATACCATCTACTGGAACCAGGCGAAGAACGAGATATACACCGATTGCTATGTTAAGATGTATTCTCCGCAGGGTTTCCTGCAGGGCTATGGGATGCGTTCCGACGACCATGCCCGCAATGCCATCCTGCTCGAGCCTTTCAATGGATACGGTTATACCGTAAGGGACAGCAGCGTAGTGGTCATCGATTCTGTCAATTTTATAGGCCCTTTAATCAAAAAGTTGAGATAAAATTACTACCTTTGCAGGCTTATTTGAATTAATTTATAAAAAACTATACACTAAAATGGCGGTTCTATCAAAAATTCGCAGTTGGGGCGTGATTCTTTCCGTAATCATCGCACTCGCCCTTTTATCATTTATCATAGACCCTACCACCCTTGATTCTGCCGTGCGTTCCATGTCCAGCAAGTACGACGTGGGCGTCATCGCAGGCAAGTCCGTTTCCTATACGGATTTCCTCGAGGATGTCGATAGGTATACGACGATCAACGAAATCATCACCGGATCTTCCGTCCAGAACGATCAGACTCAGCAGCAGATCCGTGATGCCGCTTGGCAGGAGCTTGTGGACAAGTATCTGTTCATCAAGAACGCCAAGGCAGCTGGCATCACCGTCGGCAAGGCCGAGCTCGTGGACCTCACCACCGGTGCCAACCCTTCTCCCATCGTTGCCGGCAACGGCGCTTTCATGGATGAGACCGGGAACTTCTCTGCCGACCGCGTCCGCGATTTCGTCGCACAGATTCCTTCCGACGAGAGCGGCCGTCTGCAGGTTTACTGGAACTATCTCCAGAACACGGTGAACACTCAGCAGTACTACGCAAAGTACGGTTCCCTCTTCACCGCTTCCAGCTTCCAGAACGCCCTCGAGAAGAAGTTGACCGTTGCTCAGAACAACGCAACCGCCAATGTGGACTATGTGTACGTGACCTATCCTTTCGTTACCGATAGCACCATCACCGTTTCTTCTTCCGAGATCAAGAAGTTCTACAAGGAGCATGAGTCCTTCTACGAGCAGGTCGCCAGCCGCGACATCGAGTATGTGGTGTTCGAGGTAGAGCCTTCTGCAGAGGACATCTCCGCTACCAACGATGCTTTCGCTGAGGCTTATGGCAAGTTCGCCGAAGCCGACAATATGAAGACCTTCCTCCTGAAGAACTCCGACCGCCAGTTCAGCAACTACTGGTACAAGGCCGGTGAACTCAACAGCGTCAACAAGGAGATCAACGACTTCGTATTCAGCGGCAAGGGTTCCATCTCTCCCATCGTGGCCGATGGCCAGACCTTCTACGCTGCCCGTATCATGGACACCAAGCCCATCTCCGATTCCGCATATGTGAAGCACATCCTCCTGCAGGGTACCAACGCCGGCAAGACCGCCGACAGCCTTGTTACCGTGCTCCGCAAGGGTGCCAGCTTCTCCAGCCTCGCAGCTGAATTCTCGGCCGACCAGAACTCTGCCGACAATGGCGAGCTTGGAAATATCGGTTGGATGACCCAGACCTACATGATTCCCGGTTTCGAGAGCGTCATCACCGCTGCCGTCAACCAGCCTATGGTCATCAAGACCCAGTATGGTACCCATGTCGTAGTGGTCAGCAAGAAGACCGCTCCCGTGGTCAAGAAGCAGGTTGCTATCCTCGAGAAGACCGCTCTTGCCAGCAAGGTTACCACCAACAATATCTACTCCCGCGCCAACAAGTTCGCATCTATCGCAAACCAGAGCGCCGAGGGATATGCTGCTGCGGTGGACACCATGAAGGTTTACTCGCACAAGATGAACGTTACCGAGGCTACCGCCAACTACGGTGCCATCGAGAACGCCAAGGAAGTTACCCGTTGGGCTTTCGACAACAAGGTCGGCAAGGCTTCCAGCATCATCACCGTCAACAACAAGTACTTCTTCATTGTTACCCTGAAGGGCATCCACAAAGAGGGCCCCAAGCCTGTCAAGGAGGTTTCCGAGCAAATCAAGAGCATCCTCTATGCAAAGAAGCTTGC
The DNA here is from genome assembly GCA_017552105.1 of Bacteroidales bacterium. GTDB lineage: Bacteria > Bacteroidota > Bacteroidia > Bacteroidales > UBA932 > Cryptobacteroides. Next base: position 7,814 of record JAFZJI010000152.1, read on the forward strand.
CGAGGTCAAGAAGGCTGAGATGGCCGAGAAGATCGCAGGTTGCACCACCATCCAGGAGGTTGCCGACAAGCTTGGTGCTACCGTTACCAGCGAGGCTTCCCTCAATCTCGCTCCTATGAGCGGCCGCGGAGTCGATCCTGCACTCGCAGGTGCTGTGTTCTGCGCTGAGGAAGGCAAGGTTTGCGGTCCTATAGCAGGTGCTTACGGAACCTACGCATTCGTGGTTAACAGCAAGGAGGCCGGTTCCTTCTATACCGATGCCGATGCCGACATGCTTGCACAGCGCAAGGCCCAGTACAATGCACAGGGTATCATCCCCACCATGTCTGCAAAGGGCGTTGTAAAAGACAACCGCGCAAGATTCTTCTAGGATATCCCCATATACCATAAAAACCGGCTCCCTCAGGGCCGGTTTTTTGTTTCCCGCCGCCTCCCGGCCTTCGTCCTTCGGACCGGCCTCCGCCGTTCGCGCTGAGGCGCTCATACCCTTTTTTGCCGGGCACTTAACTCGTTGATTCATAGCACTATCCTGAAAACAAATCGGTTGAATTCGCCGATTTGTTTTCAGGATATCGTTGATACTCAGCCACTTGACTGCCCGGCCCCAAATCCCTAATTGTCATTCCGAGCGAGCGCAGCGAGCCGAGGAATCTGGTCGCTGGGCTAAGGCCGCCGGCGAGGAGAACCTTTGCAGGTTGTTCCCCGCAGCCGGCGCCGCCGTA
>JAFZJI010000022.1 GCA_017552105.1 Bacteroidales bacterium
GACCCATAACTATAAGTCTTACTGTTAAATCCGTCCAACAAAAGGGGCGCACTTCATTTGCAGGGGACCTAGAGCAAAAACCGGCAAAAATGCTGCAGGTCGTGGCAGGAAATGGGGTGCGGCTGGTGGGCAACGCTGCCGGTCGAAGCAGGACCGGCAGCTACGGCGGCGCCGGCTGCGGGGAACAACCTGCAAAGGTTCTCCTCGCCGGCGGCCTTAGCCCAGCGACAAGATTCCTCGGCTCGCTGCGCTCGCTCGGAATGACAATAAGGGATTTGGGGTCGGGCAGTCAAGTGGCTGTGTATCAACTATATCCTGAAAACAAATCGGCCAAAATAACCGATTTGTTTTCAGGATATTACTGTGAATCAATGAGTTAGGTGCCCGGCAAAAAAAGAGCGCGGAGGGGCGAGGGGCCGGGCACGACGACTTAGCGCCCGATTTGGTAGCTGATGCCGAGGTGGTCGAGGCCGGCGAGGAGGTCGGCGCAGACGGCGACGCTGAATTTCTTGGAGAAGAGCTCGACGCGGTAGCCGCTCTTGGCGTCGAAAAGGAATACGCTCAGCTTGGTGGGGCCCGAGAAAGTCTTCACCAACTTCACCAACTCCTTGCGGAACTTCTCGTTCAGCTGCTTGGAATCCAGGTTCAGCGTAAAGGTCTTGATGAAATCCGCAGCGATGTTGCCCAGCAGCGAGATCTTCTTTATCTTGAAGGAATACGGCGATGTCTTGCCCTTGGCTCGCTCCTCCGCCTTGATGAAGAAACGCTCGGCGATCTCTCCCTCGATGAAGAGTTGCTCGTGCAGCACCATATAGGACATATAGTTCTCGTAGTCCTTACCGAAGAGCGCAAGCTCGTAGGTGCCGCTGTAGTCTTCCAGGACGATTCTGCCGCCCGGCGAGCCCGTTCTGGTGGTGATCTGCTTTACGTCGGTTATAATGCCCGCTACGGCCGTTTTAAGGGGCTTACGGAGCTTCTCCTGTTCATCTATCTTCTCCGGCAGGTCGGCAAGCTTGCAATTGGTGAAGGTTTCTATCTCGAAGAGGTGCTTGTCGAGGGGGTGGGAAGACAGATACATTCCCACGACTTCCTTCTCTTTTTGGAGCATTTCGAGCAGATTTTCTTCACCGATGAACATAGGCATCTCCGGGCGCTGGGGCTTCATCTCTTCGGCCTCGCCGAACAGCGAGCTGGCGCTGTCGACCTGGTCGTTGCGGTAGAGGTCGGCGTAGCGGACGAGCTCGTCGATGAAGAGTTCGCCGCTTTTGCAGGTGGTGTAGAACTGGCCGCGCTTGTAACCGAAGGAGTCGAAGGCGCCGGCGTTCACCAGGATTTCCATGGCCTTGCGGTTGATGGCCACGGGCCTTTCCATCTTCTGGCTGTAGATGGCCATCCTCTCAACGAACTCCCAGATGTCGGAGTACGGGCCGTTCTGGCTGCGCTCGTCGATGATGGCGTTCACCACATTCTCGCCGAAGCCCTTGAGGCCGCCGAGGCCGAAGCGGATGTCGCCCGCCTTGTTGACGTCGAAGTCCTTTTCGGATTCGTTGATATCGGGGTTCAGGACCTTGATTCCTCCCTTTTTGCAGTCCGCCATGATCTCCTTCATCTCGTCCATGTTGGAACTCTGCTGGGTGAGGTTGGAGGCCTGGAACTCGCTGGGGTAATGCGCTTTCAGCCAAGCGGTTTGGTAGCTGACCCAGGCGTAGCAGGTGGCGTGCGATTTATTGAAGGCGTACTTCGCGAAGGCCTCCCAGTCGCTCCATATCTTCTCGAGGGTGGCTGCGGGATGCCCGTTGGCCTCGGCGCCCTTCATGAAGTCGACCTTCAGGCCGTCGAGGATATCCTTCTTCTTCTTACCCATGGCCTTGCGGAGCTTGTCCGCCTTACCCTTGGAGAAGCCGGCGAGGGTCTGGGAGAGGCGCATGACCTGCTCTTGGTACACCGTGACGCCGTAGGTCTCTTTCAGCAGGTCGGCCATCTCCGGGAGGTCGTAGTGGACCTTGGAGGGGTCGTTCTTGCCCGCGACGAAGTCGGGGATGTAGTCCATAGGGCCCGGGCGGTAGAGGGCGTTCATAGCAATGAGGTCCTCGAAGCGTTCGGGATGGAGTTTCATGAGCCATTCGCGCATGCCGCCGGATTCGAACTGGAACACGGACTTGGTGTCGCCGCGGGAGTAGAGGTCGAAGGTGGCCGGGTCGTCGATGGGGATGGCTTCGATGTCGATATCGGGGCCGCCGCGGTGCCGGACGAGGGCGAGGCAACGGGAGATGATGCTGAGGGTCTTGAGGCCGAGGAAGTCCATCTTGAGCATGCCGACGTCTTCGATCTGCGATCCTTCGTACTGGCTGACCCAAACCTTCTGGCCGGTGGCCTTGTCTTCGCCCATGGTGATGGGGATGTAGTCGGTGAGATTCCCGCGGCCGATGATCATCGCGCAGGCGTGGATACCTATCTGGCGGACACATCCCTCCAGGCGCTTGGCGTATTCCAGCACTTCGCGCACGAGGGGTTCTCCTTCTTCGTATTCCTTCTTGAGTTCGGGGACGTATTTGTAGCAGTTCTCGAGGGTGGGCTTCTTCTCCACGTCCGCCCCGTTCTCCTTCACTACGAAGGGCCGGTCGGGGATGAGCTTGGTGAGGCGGTTGCTCTCGCTCAGGGAAAGGTCGCTCACGCGGGCGACGTCCTTCACCGCGAGCTTGGCGGCCATTGTTCCGAAGGTGATGACGTGGGAGATGTGGTCGGCACCGTAGAGGTCCTGGACGTACTGGATCACGCGGTAGCGGCCTTCATCGTCGAAGTCCACGTCGATATCCGGCATCGAGATTCGCTCGGGATTGAGGAAGCGCTCGAAGAGGAGGTCGTACTTCACCGGGTCGAGGTTGGTGATGCGGAGGCAGTAGGATACCACGCTTCCGGCGGCGCTGCCTCGCCCGGGGCCTACCGAGATTCCGTTGTTCTTGGCCCAGTTGATAAAGTCCTGGACTATGAGGAAGTAGTCCGGGAATCCCATGTAGGATATGGTCTTGAGCTCGAAGTCGATGCGGTCGCGCAGGGCCTGGTCGGTGTCGAGGGCGGCACCGTAGCGCTCGCGGGCTCCTTCCCAGGTCAGATGGCAGAGGAAGGCGACGGAGCGGCAGAATTCATCCCCGCGGTAATTCCCTTTTTCGTCGTTGCGGCCGCGGTCAATGACCTCTTTATATTCCTCCAGATAGCTGTCGATGTCCGCCAGGAAGGCAGGGTCGATGCTGAATTTCGGGAGGATGTGAGGGCTGTTGATGTCGTAGCGCTCCACCTTCTCCATTACCTCGCGGGTGTTGAAGATGGCTTCGGGGTGCTCGGGGAAGAGGGCGAGCATCTCGTCTTCGCTCTTCAGGTACTCCTGCTGGGTGTAGCGGAGGCGCTTGGGGTCGCTGACGAGGGAGTTGGTGGTGAGGCAGATGAGGCGGTCGTGCGCTGGGCCGTCGTCCTTGCGGATGAAGTGGGTGTCGTTAGTGGCGACCACCTTGACTCCGTGCTTCTTGCCAAGTTCGAAGATGGCCTCGTTGACCTTCAGCTGATTCTGGTAGAGGTCGAGGGCAAGGCCGGGGACTTCGGACTTGTGGAGCATCACTTCGAGGTAGTAGTCCTCGCCGAAGACGCCTTTGTGCCATTCGATGGCCTTATCTACCGCGTCCATATCTCCCGCAAGGATTCCGCGGGGGATCTCGCCGGCAATGCAGGCGGAGGAACAGATGAGGCCTTCGTGGTATTTCTCAAGCACCTCGTGGCTCACGCGGGGTTTGTCGTAGTACATGCCCTCGGTGTGCCCGATCGATACTATCTTCATCAGGTTCTTGTAGCCGGTGTAGTTCTTGGCCAGAAGGATGAGGTGATAGTATTTGCGGTGGTTGTTGTCTTTGAGTTTATGGTCGTAATGGCAGGTTACGTACGCCTCGCAGCCCAGGATGGGCTTGATGTCGGGGTACTTCTGGCTGGTGTCGAAGAACTCCTTGACTCCGTACATGTTGCCGTGGTCGGTGATGGCCAGGCCGGGCATTTTGAGCTCGTCCGCGCGTGCGAAGAGCTTCTTGATGTTGGACATGCCATCAAGTATGGAATATTCGGTATGTACGTGCAGGGGGACGAAACTTGCCATAAGTGAAGACTACTTCTTCAGGTCGAAACCGAGCTTGAGGCCGGAGAGCTGTTCGGTGAGGCTGGCGATGGTGTTGACGGTGGAGTTGCTGGATTTGGCTCCGACTACCTTGACGGCTTTCTTGGCGAACTCGAGGAACTTGTTCGCGTCGAACAGGACCTGTGCTCCGCTGGTGGAGGCCGTTACGGTTCCTTCCATGGTGAGGTAGTTGTACAGTTTGCCGAACTTCATCACGATGGCCTTGTTGTCGTAGGTGTAGGTGCCGGAGGCGATTGTCTTGGCACCGGATACGATGGCGAAGCTGTTGTCGTTATTGAAGGTGATGGTCGCTACACCGGGCACGATGCCGACCTTCTTGAGATAGCCGTCGAGCTTGTTTTCGAGGTTCTCTTTGTAGGTGGAGGCGGCGAGGGTGGTGAGGGTGTTTTCGGTTTCGATTGCAGAGGCGATGCCGCTGTAGGTCCAGGTGCCGGGCAAGCTGACGGTCACGGCCTGGGAGATGACAGTTCCGAGTACGGATTCGAGGAGGTTGCCGGCGGTGGAGTTTTCCTTGTTCTCGGAGTTGCCGCCGAAAATCTTACCGAGGGATCCGAGGATTCCGCTCTGTGCGTTGGCTGCGGATGCGACGAGCATCAGGGCCATGATGGTGGTGAAGATCTTTTTCATTGCGTTATCGGGTTAGTCGTTAAGTGTTTCTTTTTCTTCTTCGGCCCAGCCTTGCGCACGGAGCGGGAGTTCGACTCC
>JAFZJI010000153.1 GCA_017552105.1 Bacteroidales bacterium
ATAGTGGGCGTGGTGGACACGGGAGTCCAGGCGGACCATCCGGATCTGGAGGGCGTAGTGCTTCCTGCTGGTTCCAACGGCAGCCGTTCCTTCCTTAATTCAAAGTTCCTGACGCCATACAATATCACCCCTCAGCGCCACGGCACGCACGTGGCGGGCATCATCGCCGCCATCAATAATAATGGTGTCGGCGGATGCGGTATCGCCGGCGGCCTGGAGGGTAATGGCGGCGTGCGCATAATCGATTGCCAGGCCATCGCCACAGAGGATGGCGACGGCGGAAATACCTATTCTGCCATTGTCTGGGCCGCGGACCACGGTGCCGTGCTGGTGAACAACAGCTGGAACTATGTCTATGACAGCGAGGACCTCGTGCCGAGCACTACCCCGTCCGACATCTCCATGGCCATAGATTATTTCATCGAGAAAGCCGGTACGGACGGCCACGGGAACCAGACCGGCCCCATGAAGGGCGGTTTGGTGTTCTTCTCGGCCGGCAACAAGAGCTGGATGAGGTCGCAGCCTTCGATGTCGGAGAAAGTGATAGCGGTGGGTGCGACCGGGCCTGCGGGTGAATCTTCCTCCTACACCAACTACGGGGATTGGGTGGATATCTGCGCCCCGGGCGGCAACTACAATCCCTACGGCAGCTATAACGCCCTCATCTACAGCACGGTAAGCGGTGGCGGATATGCCCAGATGCAGGGTACTTCGCAGGCTTCTCCCATGGTCTGCGGAGTGGCTGCGCTGCTGGTGTCGCATTTCGGCGGGCCGGGTTTCACCAACGAGGATTTGAAGGCCATGCTCCTGGGCGGTGCCGACCGCGAGGACAGCCACGCCCGTAAGATAGGCCCTTCGCTGGACGCGTTCGAATCTTTCGTCTATAAGGACAGGCAGATGGATCCCGTGAAGGATATCACCATCGTGGACAACGGGACCTCCGCGACCCTCAAATGGAAGGTCGGGACCTGCCAGGACGGGAATTTCTATGCCTACAAGGTGCTGCTGTCCGAGAGTGAATCCGCCCTGCAGGGGGTGAATCCCTTCAGTATCCCTTCCGGTGTGCGTTCGACCACCGTCAGCGCCACTGCCACCGGAAACACCCTGGCCGCCACCTTCGGCGATCTCAGTTCCAATAAGACCTACTATACCACCATCATAGGGTACACCCGTTCGCATCAGTACGCCAAAGGCAACAGCATCGTCTGCTTCAAGCTCAACGGTGCTCCCGTGCTCTACCGCAAGGACGGAAATGCGGTGGAACTGCGGCACAACGAGAAGTGCCGGCTGAGCATCCTCTGCTCGGATCCCGACGGGGACGAACTTACCCTTACGGTAGATACGGGCTCCCCCGCCTGCACCTGGAGCTATTCCGACGGCACCATCCTCCTGGATATCGATGCTTCTTCGCTTGCGCCGGGGTATTATTTCGTGAAGATCAAGGCGGACGACGGCAAGGCTGCGACCAACCTGGAGCTCAGGTACACGGTGCTTGCCAACGAGGGCGTGAAGCTAGTCAAGCTCATCCAGGACCAGGTTTTCGATGCGGGGGTGAACTTCGCGATTCCGCTGGAGGGATACTTCTCGGATCCCGACGGGGACGCTATCATCTATCAGGCCGCGTGTTCGGATCCGGAGGTGCGCTGCACTATAGTTGGCAGCGTGCTGACCCTCTTCAGCCCCGGGTTCAGCGCTTCTACCTTAACTATAGAAGCCAGCGACGGCGATTCCGCGCCCAGGGTGGCCCAACTCCGCATCCGTGCGGTGGACGATCCGAGCGGTATCTGCGTGGCTTCCACCGTCGTGAGCGACAAGCTGCTGCTCAGTTGTTCCAAAGCGGGCGAAGCGAATGTGACCATCTACGGCTCTACGGGCCGGAAACTATATTCCAGGAATATCTACCAGACTCCTTTCGAACCCGGCGCGGTGAATATGTCGGATTATCCTTCCGGCCGCTATACCGTGGTCGTCAAGTTCGATGGTATGACCAGAAAAATCATCATTGCTAAAATATGAAAAGATTTATCCTTTCTATCGCTGTACTGCTGGTAGCCAGCAGCCTTAGCGCCAAAGTTACCCTTCCGCCGGTGATCGGCGACCACATGGTCCTGCAGCAGAATACATCTGCCGCCATTTTCGGTAAGGCCGAGCCCGGCAAGACCGTCACCGTCAAGACTTCCTGGAACAAGAAGAAGGTCTCGACCGTTGCAGATTCCCAGACCGGACGTTGGCTGGTGCGCGTGCAGACTCCTGCCGCGGGCGGTCCTTACGAGATTACCATCTCCGATGGCGAGAAGCTCGTGCTTCACGATGTGCTGATCGGCGAGGTATGGTGGGCTTCGGGCCAGTCGAACATGGAGATGCCCATGAAGGGTTATGGTTCGCAGCCGGCCAAGGACGGTACCAAGTACATCGCCGGCGCAAAGGCTTCCAGGCCCATCCGTATCTGCAATATCGAGAGGCGTTCTTCCATAAGCGTGCAGGATAGCTGCGCCGGTGCCTGGGGTAAGAATACTCCCAATGTCGTTGCGAATACCAGCGCTACCGCTTATTTCTTTGCGGATGCCCTGCAGAATGTGCTGGATATCCCCGTGGGTATCATCGTCACTTCCTGGGGCGGCAGCAGCATCGAGACTTGGATCAAGCGCGAGGTCATCGAGAAGGATTTCCCGGAGTTCAAGCTTGGTTATCTTGACGGCAATGGCGAGGTTCCCAAGAAGAAGATCCACCAGTGGCCCTGCCTGCTGTACAACGGACAGGTCGCTCCCCTGGTGCCCTACACTTTCAAGGGTATGATCTGGTATCAGGGCGAGGCCAACCGTGCAAGGCCGGAGCAGTATCTGCGTCTGCAGAAGGCTTATGTGGAGATGATGCGTTCGGAGTTCAACGTTCCCGATGCTCCTTTCTACTGCGTGCAGATTGCCCCTTATCCTTACGATAATGGCCGCAAGACCCACAGCGGATATCTTTGCGAGGCCCAGCAGAAGTCGGTCCAGCAGCTGAAGCATGCCGGTTATGCCACTACCGTGGATATCGGCGAGTACGGCACCATCCATCCTTGCCGCAAGCAGGAGGTTGGTCAGCGCCTGGCCTGGCTGGCTCTGCAGAATGATTATGGTTGCGATGCCATCGAGGCTACCGCTCCTTATTACAAGAGCGTGGAGTTCAAGGAGGGTGCTGCTTTCGTGACCATGGTGGTGGACAAGCTTGGTTTGTCGCCTATGGGTGCAGAGATTCCCGGTTTCGAGATTGCCGGTGCCGACCACAGGTTCTATCCTGCTAAGGCTTGGCGTATGCATAAGGCAGAGATCAAGGTCTGGAGCGATAAGGTTCCTGAGCCCGTGGCCGTGCGTTATTGCTGGCGCAACTGGAGCGTGGGTGGTCTCTACAACAACTTCGGTATCCCCGCCGGTCCTTTCCGTACCGACGACTGGCCTCTCGACGAAGCCGACTGGACCGTCGACGTGCAGTAGCCCTTTCTGTCATGCCCGGCCCCGACCGGGCATCTATTCTTTTACGCCCTGCAGCACTTAAACCTTTGATTACCAGTACTATCCCGGAAAGAGAATCGTCGAATTTCGACGATTCTCTTTTCAGTATTAGACTATCAGTCAACAACTTGGCTGCTGCACGATAATTGTCATCCTGAGCGTTAGCGAAGGATCTTTGTGTGCTAACTCCTTCCCACGGCATTTCAAAGGGCAAGGTCCCAGGCATAAAATCAGATCTTGCCCATCAGAAGGCGTTCTGTTCACCCTATACCTTTTCCTCAGCATATCAAACCGCATATTATTGATAGACCTGCAGCAAAAACAGCCAAAAATGCTGCAGGTCATGGTATTTTTGAAGTGCGCCCC
>JAFZJI010000154.1 GCA_017552105.1 Bacteroidales bacterium
GCTTACGCAGATAGTGAAGTCCTTGAATATCCCGGTGCTGATGATTCCGGGTTTCGAGGCCGATGACGTGCTGGGCTCCATGGCCAAGCGCAGTGCCAGGGAAGGTTTCGACGTATATATGGTTACCCCCGACAAGGATTACGGGCAGCTGCTCGAGCCGCATATCTTCCAGGTCAAGCCCGGGAAGAAGGGCGGCGACGACGAGCTTTTCGACATCCCCCGCCTCTTGGAAAAGTACGGTATATCCCGCCCGGACCAGATAATCGACATGCTGGCCATCTGCGGGGATGCTTCGGATAATGTGCCGGGAGTCAAGGGCGTTGGGGAGGTCGGCGCCAGCAAGTTGCTGCAGAAGTACGATACCCTCGAAGGTATCTATGAGCATCTTGGGGAGCTTACCGCCCGTCAGCAAGAGCTTTTCCGTGCTGCGGAGGATCATATCGCCCTCAGCAAGACTCTGGTGACCATCAAGACCGATATCCCCATCGATGTTACGGCGGAGGATATGAAGTTGGAGGATGCTGACGCGTCTGCCGTGGAGCTTTTCAATATCTATGGATTCAATTCCCTGAAGAAATACCTCTCGGTTGGCAATGGAGCCGGTGTCGCAGGTATTCCCCCTGAGGGACGTAACACCCGCGGTTCGATAGCGGGGGGACCGTCCCGAAGGGAGGGTGGGGTGAGCCCGGAGGGCGAACTCCCGAAGGGGGAATACCTGCAGCAACCGGCTGCAAGTCTGGAAGCGGATATGGCATTCGTGCTGGAGGGGGATAAGATATGGATAAGCGATGCGGAGGGAACCCGCAGCGGGAATCCCGCCGACTTCAAAAAAGAACTCGAAGACACTTCCAAGAGCAAAGCCGCCTTCGGCATCAAAGCCCAGATGAACACCCTTGCCAAGATGGGAATATCCCTCAAGGGCAAACTCCTGGATGTGGAGCTGATGCACTATCTCATCAATCCCGAAAGCGACCACCGCCTCACGGCCCTCAGCCAGAGCTACCTCGGCATCAGCCTCGACGATGCACCCGCATCCGACACCGGCTCCCTGTTCTCGATGGCCGAAGAGGCCGTCGACCATAGCCAGGAGGCGCAGGCCATACGCGAACTCTCCGGGGTGCTGCTTGCCGAACTGGAAAAGGCCGGGATGCGCAAGCTCTACGACGAAATCGAGGAACCCCTCATCAGCGTGCTCTCCGGCATGGAACTGGTGGGCGTGAAGGTCGATCTTAGCTCCCTGAAGGATTTTGCGGAGAGCCTTCGCAAGCAGATGAACGCACGCGAGGCAGAGGTCCGCGGCTATGCGGAGATGCCCACGTTGAATGTCAGCTCTCCCAAGCAGATGGGCGAAGTCATATTCGAGAAGTTGAAACTGGATCCCAAGGCCAAGAAGCCGGCCAAGGGAACCTGGCCAACCGACGAAGAAACCCTTTCGGAGCTAGCAGACAGGCATCCCATAATCGACGCCCTGCTGGACTACCGTGGGCTGCGCAAGCTGCTGTCTACCTACATCGAGCCCTTCGCACAGTACATATCTCCCGTAGATGGCCGGGTGCATACGACTTTCAACCAGGCCCTGACCTCTACCGGCAGGCTCTCCAGCAGCAACCCCAACCTCCAGAACATCCCCATACGCACCGAACAGGGCCGCGAAATCCGCAAGGCCTTCGTGCCCGGTGCCCCCGGGAGGGTTATGATGTCGGCGGATTATTCGCAGATAGAACTCCGCGTGATGGCCCATCTCTGCGGGGATGAGCATCTGCGCCAGGCCTTCCGCGACGGGCAGGACATCCATGCTGCCACCGCCGCCAAGATTTTCGGGAAGAAGGTGGAGGATGTAAGCGCGGACGAGCGCCGTATGGCCAAGACTGCCAACTTCGGAATCATGTACGGCATCTCCTCCTTCGGCCTGGCCCAGCGCCTGAAATGCTCCCGCAGCGAGGCCAAGAAACTCATCGACGATTATTTCGCATCCTTCCCCTCCATACGCAGTTTCATCGACGAAACCCTGGCGAAGGCCCGCGAAACCCTCTATACCGAAACTATGCTCGGCCGCCGGCGCTATATCGCCGACATCAATTCCCACAATGCCAACATACGCGCGATAGCAGAGCGCAATGCCGTGAACGCGCCTATCCAGGGCACGGCCGCCGACATCATCAAGCTCGCCATGATACGCGTGTCGGAGCGCCTGCGCAAGGAAGGCCTGAAGGCCGCGATGGTGTTGCAGATCCACGACGAACTCCTTCTGGAAGTGCCGGAAGAAGAAATCGCTAAGGTGCAGGCCGTGCTGGTGGAAGAGATGCAGGGTGTGATGGAATTATCCGTACCATTAACAGTAGAATGCAATTATGGCAAGACCTGGCTCGAGGCCCATTGACGAACTGATACGTCTGGCCATCATAGGCGACGGAGCCGCCTTTACCGAACTCTGGGATACGCATATCAGTTCCCTCCGCTCTTATATACGGAGCCGGATGAAGAATCTGGACGATTTCTACGTAGATGATATCTGCTCCCGCAGTTTCGAAAAAGCTTTCCGGCAGATACGTACCTACGACCCCTCCAAGAGCCAGTTCAGTACCTGGCTGATGAACATCGCTCACAATACCGCGGTAGATACCGTGGAGCAGGAGAACAGGTCGCATAAGCGCTATGTGTCCATCGACCAGGATTTCTCGGCCGGCACTGCGGTAAGCTCCCTGGGCAGCGAGGAGGACACTCCTCTGGAGTCCATAATCCGCGACGAAGACCAGTTCCAGACCGAGAAATATATCGAAGGCCTGCCGGAACTGTACCGGCGTATCGCCAGGATGAGGCTGGTGGATGGTCTGCAGTATGGCGAGATTGCGGAAGAAACCGGAATCCCGCTGAACACGGTCCGTACCCGCATCCGCAGGGCTAAAGCCCAGATAGACAAGATGAAAAGTGAAGAAAGCATATGACCTCTGAAAAAACGTTCAAGTATTGGCAGTGGCGTACCATCATAGTGTCGATGGTTGTCTATGCCATCTATTATTTCGTCAGAAAGAATTTTTCCATCGCTATGCCCGGCCTGACCGCCGAGTATGGCATTTCGAACACCAGCTTCGGTATTATCATAGCCATCGGTTCGCTGATTTATGGCCTGAGCCGTTTCCTGAATGGTTTCATAGTCGAGAGGGTCAGTCCCAAGACTTTCATGGGGATAGGCCTGATCCTCTGCGCGGCGGCAAACCTCTGTTTCGGCTTCGGAGTGGACCTCAGCTATTGGATAACAGGCGTGCACGAGGGACCTCAGTTCGTGAACATGCTCATCCTTGTGATGGGGATCACCATAGTTCTTAACCAGTATTTCCAGGGGATGGGATTCCCTCCTTGCGCCAGGATGCTCCCTCAGTGGATCGCCCCGGGCGAACTTGCCACCAAGATGAGCATATGGAATACGTCGCATTCCATCGGAGCTTTCTGCGCCGTGGTGGTCTGCGGCCTCCTGATGACCAATCTTGGTGCTGACATGTCGGGTAACAGCAGCATAGTGGCCCGCATCACCTCCAATCTGGCCGGCAGCATAAAGGGCTGGGACGACCTGCCTCTCGCCGACCAGAGCTCCAGGATAATGGCCTATGCGTCGCATTACGGGGCCTGGCGCTGGTGTTTTATAGTTCCCGCCATAGTGGCCCTGGGCGGAGCCCTGCTCTGCTTTACCGGCCTGAGGGATACTCCCCAGAGCGTGGGCCTTCCCGAAATCGCCGAGACCCATACAGGCAAGGAAGCTACAGAAGGGAAGAAAGGTGCCCACAGCGCCTTCCTCAAGCACATGGTGTTCTTCAACAAATGGGTGGTCCTCTACGCACTTGCCAACATCTTCGTGTATGTGCTCCGTATGGGGGTGCTGGACTGGGGCCCCAAGTTCCTTACCGAAGACCGTGGAATGAACATCCAGAGCGCCGCCTGGTCGGTTGCCGTGTTCGAGCTTACCGCGGTGTTCGGGACTATCTTCGCAGGATGGGCTACCGACAAGATATTCAAGGGCCGTGCGCACCGTATGTGCCTCTTCTCCATGATAGGTTCCGTCATCTTCCTCGGCCTTTTCGCTCTGGTGAAGATGCCGGTGGTGCTTTCGACCTTGGTGCTTGCCATGGCGGGCTTCTGCATCTACGGACCTCAGGCCCTTATCGGCATCGGCGCTGCCAACCAGGCCACCAAAGAAGCTTCGGCGACAGCCAACGGACTCACCGGAATACTTGGTTATGTGGGTTCCGCGCTTTCCGCCCTGGGTGTCGGTTTGATTGCCGACCACTTCGGTTGGAGGGCCGTGTTCATTACCTTCCTCTGCGTGGGCGTGCTGGGTGCCGTTGTCTTCTTTATAATGTGGAAAGCTCCCCGCGATGGTTACGAGCGTTCCCGTAAATTCACTGAAAACTTTCTTTCAAATGAATAACGAACTGCGCGAAAAGCTGCTGGCCCTGCGCCACATTGCCCTCGATATGGATGGGACCATCTATATGGAGAACAATATCTTTCCTTTTACTTTGGATTTCCTGGCGAAGCTGGACCGTATGGGCATTACCTATTCGTTCTTGACCAACAACCCGACCAAGTCGCTGGACGATTACCTCGCCAAGCTCTACAAGATGGGAATCAAGGCCGGTCGGGAGCAAATGTATAGCACCGTGCCTGCCACCATCGATTACATAAAGACCCATCTTCCTTCGGCAAAGAGGCTTTTCCTTCTGGGCACTCCTTCCATGATAAGCCAGTTCGAGGAGGCGGGTTTCGTGAGTACTGCGGATTCGGCGGATGACGTGCCGGATGCGGTTGTGGTGGCCTTCGATACTACCTTGGTGTATTCCAGGCTCTGCCGTGCTGCCTGGTGGGTTTCCCGGGGGCTGCCTTATCTTGCTACCAATCCCGATAAGGTCTGCCCCACCGACCAGCCAACAATCCTCGTAGACTGCGGTTCGCTTTGCAAGTGCATCGAATATGCTACCGGCCGTCAGCCCGATGTTACCATCGGTAAGCCGGATCCTGCCATGCTGGCGGGTATCGAGGGTCGTTACGGCCTGAAGCCTTCGCAGATTGCGATGGTGGGGGACCGTATCTATACCGATGTGGAGATGGCCTATAATGCGGGCGCTTTCGGGGTTCTGGTTCTTAGCGGCGAGACTACTCTGGAGGTGGCCAAGGCTTGGCCTCATGCTCCTTCCCTTATCTGCCGCGATATCGAAGAACTTGGTTGTCTGCTTGAAGAAGCCCATGGATTATGTTGATACCTTCTGAAAATAAATTTGCGCGGGCCGTGGAGCTTTGGCGGGAGTGGAATTCGCGTATCAATGTGATTTCCCGCAAGGACGAAGACAACATCTTCGCCCACCACATCCTCCATTCCCTGGCCATTGCCCAGTATCTCGAACTTTACTATCCTTCGTCCGGAACGACATTTCTGGATGTCGGGACAGGCGGCGGTTTTCCCGGAATTCCGCTGGCGATGGTGATGCCGGAGGCGAAGTTTACGCTGTGCGATTCGATAGGAAAGAAAGTGCGCGTAGCGCAGGCGGTTGCAGACGGCCTCGGCCTTAAGAACGTGGAATGTGTAAATGCACGCGTGGAAAGCCTGCCCGGGCAATGGGACTGGATAGTCAGCCGTGCTGTCACCAGTCTCGAAAACTTCTATCCATGGGTGAAAGGGCGTTTCCGCAACAGCATTCTCTACCTGAAAGGCGGAGATATCGAAACCGAAATAGCCGCACTGCAGAAGAAATACCACGTTCCCTCCGAGAATATCCGCACTTGGGACATAAATTCTTGGTTAAATGACGAATATTTTGCAGAAAAATTTGTAATTGAGGTTGGAAAGAACTACCTTTGCACTCCCTAAAGCGAAAAATTAAAAAAGTATAGATATGAAAAGGACATTTCAACCTTCAAACCGCAAGCGCGTCAACAAGCACGGCTTCCGTGAGCGTATGAGCACTCCTAATGGCCGTCGCGTTCTTGCTGCCCGTCGTGCACACGGTCGCAAGAAACTCACCGTGTCCTCTGAAGACAGGTTCTAATCCTTGCTTTAAAGGGTTAAGAAAACCGGTTGAAAGAAATTTCAGCCGGTTTTTCTGTAAAAATACCTATATTGCAGTTATGAAAGCAAAATATAACATCATTCTAATGGCAATGGCAATTATTGCACTTGATTCCTGCGCACCCAAACTCCCCCAGACCCGAAAAGACGACACGGTAGACGAATACTTCGGCACCAAGGTGGCCGATCCGTACCGTTGGCTGGAGGACGATGCTTCCGAAGAGACTGCAGCCTGGGTCAAGGCCCAGAATAAGGTTACGGATGCATATCTGCGCAAACTCCCCGCACGCGCCAAACTCCTTTCCCGCCTCAAGGAAGTAGTCAACTACGAAAAGGTGGGAGCACCCTCGCGAGAAAAGAACGGCAAATGGTATTTCTACAAGAACGACGGCCTTCAGAACCAGAGCGTCCTCTACGAAATGGACACCCTCGGGGGCGAAGCCAGGGTATTGCTCGATCCCAACACCCTCAGCGAGGATGGGACCGTGGCTCTCAAGGGCTCGTATTTCTCCGGCGATGGCAAGTATATGGCGTATGTGATTTCCCGCAGCGGCAGCGACTGGGAAGAGATTTTCGTGATGGATGTGGAGAGCGGCGCCCTGCTCGACGACCATATCGTCTGGGCCAAGTTCACCGGTGCATCATGGAAAGGTGCCGGCTTCTATTACAGTGCCTATGATGCCCCGGAAGAGAACGGCCATGAGTTCAGCGGAAAGAACGAAGGTCATAAGATATACTATCATAAGATAGGCACTCCCCAGAGCGAAGACGAACTCTTCTTCAGCAACCCTGCCGAGCCTCTGCGCTTCTATCAGGTAAGCCTCAACGAAGAAGAAACCATAGCATTCCTCTACGAGGACGGCGCAGATGTGGGCAACAACCTTTACGTCAGGGACCTCCGCAAAGAGGGTTCCCAGTTCGTTCAGGTTACTCCCGACATGAAGCATAGCTGCTATCCCGCCGAGACCATAGGCGATAAGATATACTTCTTCACCAACCTCGATGCTCCCATGAACAGGCTGGTGGTTGCCGACCTGGCAAAGCCCTCGTACAAGAACTGGAAAGATGTCATCCCCGAGACCGGATTCGTGCTCGACGGAGTCACCTTCGCCGGCGACAAGATCATCGCCAGCTACATGAAGGATGCTTCTACACACGCATACGTGTTCAACCGCGACGGCAGTTCCGTTGCCGACAACGAAATCGCCCTTCCCGGCGTGGGCTCGGCTGGCTTCATCGGCAAGAAGGATGAACCCTGGTGCTTCTACGCCTATTCGTCGTTCACCACCCCCGGTACCATCTTCAGCTACGACCTGCAGACAGGGGAGAGTACCGTTTACAAGCAGCCTCAGACCGCCTTCGACCTTTCCGGCCTGGTGAGTGAGCAGGTGTTCTTCCAGAGCAAGGATGGCACCCGCATCCCCATGTTCATAACCCATAAGAAGGATATAGCCCTCGACGGCAGCAATCCTGTTTATCTTTATGGTTACGGCGGATTCGACGTTTCGCTGACTCCCGGCTTCTCCGCTACCCGCGTTCCTTTCCTCGAGGCCGGTGGCATCTATGCCCAGGTGACTCTGCGCGGCGGCGGCGAGTATGGCGAGGCCTGGCACCTTGCCGGCACCAAGATGAACAAGCAGAATGTGTTCGATGATTTCATAGCGGCAGCCGAGTGGCTGATTGCCGCAGGATATACCAAGCCCGAAAAGATGGCCATAGTAGGCGGTTCCAACGGAGGTCTGCTGGTAGGCGCCTGCATGACCCAGCGCCCTGAACTCTTTGCAGTCGCGATTCCTCAGGTAGGCGTGATGGACATGCTCCGCTACCACAAGTTCACCATCGGTTGGAACTGGGCTCCCGATTACGGCACCAGCGAGGACAGCGAAGAGATGTTCAAGTATCTTTACGGATATTCTCCTCTGCA
>JAFZJI010000155.1 GCA_017552105.1 Bacteroidales bacterium
AAGAAAATCTCTTTGGTGGACAGCGTCTGTTCGTGTTTCTCCGAATAGTTCTTGGGATAGTCATTCCGCCAGGATTCCACGGAGGGCAGACCGCAGGACTGCGGCGTATCCCGAAGCAGAACATAGGCCAGAAGGGCGATGAACAAGGCGACGGCGGCAGGGAAGGCGAAAGTTCCTATCAGGAAGTAAAGCTCCTCGTGACTGCCATAGAACCAGCTGCCGAACCAGACGGCGCCGTAGGTAGCCATAGGGCCTACCAGGGCTCCGCCTACGTTATGGGCGCAGTTCCATATGCTCATTTTAGTACCACGCTCGCTTACCGAGAACCAATGTGTCATCACGCGCCCGCAAGGAGGCCAGCCCATTCCGTTGAACCATCCCACGAGGAAGTTCAGAACGGCCATCAGCAGGATTGCAAGGGCCTTATGGTCGGCTCCTATGAACTGGATGGGGACTATCATGAAACACATCGAGATGGCCGTAAGCACAAGGCCGAGGGGCAGGAAAGCCCGGGCGTTGCTGCGGTCGGATACGCTACCCATGAGGAATTTGGAGAGTGCGTAGGCGACAGCGTTCATCGACAGCACTATGCCAAGTTCGGTCTTGTCGAAACCGAGGGGGGCAAGGGCCGGGATGGCCATCGAGAAATTCTTTCGTACCAGGTAGAATCCGGCATATCCGATGAAGGCTCCGAGGAATACCTGAAGACGCATCTTCCTGTATTTTGCGTCGGCTTCGGGACCGGTTTGCTCCTGTTTATAAGCAGGTTGGGTTAAAAATTTTAGCATAACGGGCACAAATATACATCAAAAACATTTTGTTTTTAAACTTTTTTACTAAATTGCGGACGTTTTCAGTCAGGAAAAAGTGTCTTATAACCGTTCATACGCATTTGCTCAGTTCCAGGGCCAGCAGCAGTCTTGGAGGAGTTCCTCGTGCGTACACCGGTCTACGGCACGATAGGTTCGTAATTCCCATATTCCAAGATAAAACGTCAAGGCCGGTCCGTTGGATCGGCCTTTTCGCATATAGTTAGTTTCATTAAAAAATGTGTATTGTTATGGACAGGTTCAACCTAGTTAAAGAATCCTTCGAAAAGAAGGAAGTTCCGGTAGAAATCCCCTCCGGAAAGACATCCGATTATTTTGGCGAACTGGTATTCGACCGCAAGAAGATGGCCAAGTACCTCGACGCCGACAGCCTCAAGGCGCTGCTCTCCTGCATCGAAGGCGGCAAGCCGCTGGGCCGCAAAGAAGCCGACGGCGTTGCCCGCGGAATGAAGGAATGGGCTATGGAACACGGCGTGACCCACGTCACCCACTGGTTCCAGCCTCTTACCGAAGGCACGGCCGAGAAGCACGACTCGCTGATCGACTACGACGGCAAAGGCGGCGTCATCGAGAGTTTCGACGGCAAGGCCCTCGTGCAGCAGGAACCGGATGCATCTTCCTTCCCCAGCGGAGGAATCCGCGCTACCTTCGAGGCCCGCGGCTACACGGCCTGGGATCCGACCTCACCGGTGTTCATCCTCGACGATACTCTCTGCATCCCCACGGTATTCGTGTCCTACACCGGCGAAGCCCTGGACAACAAGATGCCGCTCAAGCGCGCCCTCAAGGCCGTCAGCGACGCCGCCGTTCCCATCTGCCGGCTATTCGACCCCGCTGTGGAGAAGGTCTATTCCTATCTGGGATGGGAGCAGGAATACTTCCTGGTCGATGAAGCCCTGTATGCCGCCCGTACCGACCTGATGATTACCGGCCGTACCCTCTTCGGGCACAATTCCTCCAAGAACCAGCAGCTGGACGACCATTACTTCGCGGCCATCCCTCCGCGCGTGGCAGCCTTCATGCGCGACCTGGAGATTGCCGGGCACAAGCTTGGCATCCCTCTCAAGACCCGCCACAACGAGGTTGCTCCCAACCAGTTCGAGCTGGCTCCCATCTTCGGTGAAACTAACTTATCCAACGACCAGAACCAGATAGTAATGAACCTGATGAACAAGATTGCCCGCAAACACGGTTTCGTGGTGCTGCTGCACGAGAAACCTTTCGACGGCATCAACGGATCCGGCAAGCACAACAACTGGAGCCTCGGCACCGACACCGGCACCTCGCTCCTTGCTCCCGGCAAAGACGCTATGGGCAACCTGCAGTTCGTGACCTTCTTCGTGAACGTGCTGGCAGCCGTGCAGAGGCACAACGGCCTGCTCAAGGCCAGCATAGCAAGCGCCACCAACGCCCACCGTCTCGGTGCCAACGAAGCCCCGCCGGCAATCGTATCCGCCTTCCTCGGACGAACGATGACCGACGTGCTCCGCAAGCTTCTGGAACTCCCCTCCGATACCCCCATCGAGATAGCCGGGAAGAAGGGCAAGAGCCTCGGACTGGTGGAGATTCCCGAGATATTCGTGGACAATACCGACCGCAACCGTACATCTCCTTTCGCCTTCACGGGCAACCGCTTCGAGTTCCGCGCCGTGGGCTCCAGCGCCAACTGTGCAGGTGCGATGACCACCCTCAACGCCGCCGTAGCCGAGCAGCTCATCGATTTCAAGAAGGTCGTAGATAAAGAATTGAAGGCTGGCAAAACCTTGCAGGTAGCGGTCATGGACAGTCTGAAGCCCCTCATCGCCTCGGTAATCGACACCGTCTGCTTCGACGGCAACGGCTATACCGAAGAGTGGCTTTCCGAGGCCGAGCGCCGTGGACTTGACGTGGAAACCAACGTTCCCAAGATGTTCTGCGAGTTCACAAAACCGGCCTCCGTAGAGATGTTCACCAAGACCGGCGTCTATACCGAGAAAGACCTCGAGGCCCGCAACGAAGTCAAGTGGGAGACCTATGTAAAGAAGGTACAGATAGAATCCCGCGTGATGGTGCGCATGGCCCTCAACCACATCATCCCAGCCGCCCTGGAATACAAGGCCAAGCTAATGAAGGAGGTTTCCATGGCCAAGGACATCTACGGCAACCTCGACATCTGCGGCACCGAACTGAGGCTCCTCGGCGACGTCAGCAAATACATCGACGAAGTGGTGCTCCGCACGGATGCCATGAAGAAGGCCCTCGACGAGGCCAACGCCATCGCGGACGGATACAAGCAGGCCCTGGCCTACCACTATATAGCAGAAAGCCTACCGGCCCTGCGCAAGCCTATCGACATGCTCGAGGAACTGGTAGACAATAAACTGTGGCCTCTCCCCAAATACAGGGAACTGCTGTTCATCAGCTAGGGGCTATTTCCCGCCGTGCTCCAGCGCTGCCTTCACGAAGGCAGTGAATATAGGCTGAGGACATTCGGGCGTGCTCTTGAACTCGGGGTGGAACTGAGTACCGATGAAGAAGGGATGTGAAGGGATTTCCACGATTTCCACCAGGCCGTTGTCCGGGTTGATACCCGAGATCACCATACCGGCACGCTCGAACTCAGCCCTATATGAGTCATTGAATTCATAGCGGTGGCGGTGGCGTTCGTAGATGACGTCGCTGCCCGAGTAGATTTCCGCGGCGAGAGAGCCCGGAACCAGTTTGCAGGCATAGGCTCCAAGACGCATGGTGCCGCCTTTGATAGTGGTCTTCTTCTGCTCTTCCATCAGGTCGATGACAGGATGGGTGGTCATAGGATCGATCTCTACGGAGGCGGCATCGGCGTAGCCAAGCACGTCCCTCGCGAACTCTACGACGGCCATCTGCATTCCAAGGCAGATTCCGAAGAAGGGGATGCCCCTCTCGCGGGCATAGCGCACTGCGGCAATCTTGCCGGGGATGCCTCTCTCGCCGAATCCCGGAGCCACCAGTATGCCATCGGCACCGGAGAGGACTTCGGCTACGTTATCTTCGTTGATATGCTCGGAATGTATGCATTTCACGTTCACCTTGCAGTGGTTGGCAGCGCCGGCGTGAACGAAAGATTCCTGGATGGACTTGTAGGCATCCTGCAGTTCCACGTATTTACCCACCATGGCAACGGTAACTTCGTGCTGAGGATTCTTGAGGCGCTCCAGGAAAGCCTTCAGCACTTCGAGATCCGGTTTGGGTGCGCAGTCGGTGATTTCCATCTTGTTCACGACCAGGGTGTCCAGACCTTCATCTTCCATGTTGAGCGGGACCTGATAGATGCTCCAGGAATCGACGGATTGGATGACGTGCCCGGGGCGTACGTTGCAGAACTGGGCAATCTTCTTGCGGAGTTCGGCTGTAAGGGGTTTCTCCGTCCTGCAGACTATGATGTCGGGATGCACACCTGCGGACTGGAGTTCCTGCACGGAGTGCTGCGTGGGCTTGGTCTTTAGTTCCTTCGCAGCCTTGAGGTAAGGGACCAGCGTGAGATGTATGCTCAGGAAGTCTTCCTCGGGCAGTTCCCACTGAAGCTGACGCATGGTTTCTACGAAGGGCTGCGACTCCATGTCACCCACGGTGCCGCCGACCTCGGTGATTATCACGTCGAAATTGCCGGTCTGGCCGAGCAGCAGCATCCTGCGCTTGATTTCGTCGGTGATATGGGGGACTATCTGCACCGTCTTGCCAAGATATGCGCCTTCGCGCTCTTTGGTAAGGACGGTGTTGTATATCTTGCCGGTGGTGACGTTGTTCGCCTTCGACATGAACACACCAAGGAAGCGTTCGTAGTGGCCAAGGTCCAGGTCGGTCTCCGCTCCATCCTCCGTCACGTAGCATTCTCCGTGTTCATACGGATTCAGCGTTCCGGGGTCGATGTTGATGTAGGGGTCGAATTTTTGGATAGTCACACGCAGTCCGCGTGCCTTGAGGAGCTTTGCCAGGGATGCCGCCACGATACCTTTTCCAAGTGACGATGCCACCCCGCCCGTTACAAAAATATACTTCGTGTCCATGTGTCAGAAATTTGATAACGGGATACAAAAGTAACACATTCACCTCACACGGCAAAAATTTTTTTCACAGTTCACCGAAATTTCTGCGGTCCAGGAAACGGTATCCAGCCGCCTCCGAGATATGGACCGGCAGTATGTCCTTCTCGCCGGCCAGGTCGGCTATGGTGCGGGAGATGCGCACTATCCTGGAATATGCCCTCGCAGAAAGGCCGAGCCGGTCGATGATCTTTTCCAGAAGGTTTTTGCAGTCGTCCGACAGCGGGCAGTACTTTTCCATCTGGGCATTGTTCATCTCGGCGTTGGTGCTGATGCCCTCGCCGCGGAAGCGTTCTTTCTGCACCCGGCGGGCAGTGGCGACACGGGCGGCAACCACGGCGCTGCTCTCCGATTTGGGCCTCTCGATCAGGCGCTTGGTATCTACCGGGCTCATCCAGACATGCAGGTCGATCCTGTCCAGGAGCGGGCCGGAGAGCCGGCTGAGATATGCTACCCTCTGACCTACCGTGCAGGTGCAGCGGTCGCCGTCGCCATAGTATCCGCAGGGGCAAGGATTGGTAGCCGCAATCAGCATGAAGGAGGCCGGATATTCTATCTTTCCGCGAAGTCGGGACACCACGACTTTCCTGTCTTCCATCGGGGCCCTGAGCGCTTCGGTCACCGATTTGGGGATTTGGGCGAACTCATCGGCGAACAGCACACCGTTATGCGCCAGGGAGATTTCCCCGGGGACTATGTTTCCACCGTTCCCGCCGCCTATTATGGCGGCCAGGGAGGCGCTGTAGTGCGGGGCGCGGAAAGGCCGGCGGCGTATCAGGCCGGCATCTCTCGAAACCAGGCCCGAGACCGAATAGATCTTGCTGGTAACGAGCGATTCATCCAGGCTCATTGGCGGGAGGATACCGGTTATGGCCTTGGCAATCGAACTCTTTCCCCCGCCGGGAGGACCTATGAGAATCAAGTTGTGCCCGCCCGAGACCGCCACTTCCGCAGCCCTCTTGGCCGCTTCCTGGCCTATGATCTCCGAGAAGTCCATATAGTCGGCCGGAGTTCCGGAACTGTCGTCGTTTTTGTAGATGTCGCGGTTCCATATCAGCAGGTCTTCCCGGGCCTCCCCTTCCAGGATCGACAGCACCTGCTCCAGATTATCCACTCCGTAGATCTTGGCGGAACGGTATTCCACAGCCTCCAGGGCCGACATCGTAGGCAGGATGCAGCCGTCCAGCCCCAGGGAGACGGCCATCTCGGCGTAGGGCAGGGCACCGGGCACCGGGCGCACCGAGGCATCCAGTCCCAATTCTCCCATAATCAGGAATCTGTCCAGGCCGCAGAGTTCCCTCTGGCCGGAAGCGGCTATGATTCCCAAGGCTATGGGCAGGTCGTAGCCGCTGCCGCTCTTGTGCAGGTCGGCCGGGGCCAGGTTTATCACTATCTTCTTCCCGGGGATATGGAAATCCATCGACTGCAACGCAGTCACGGTGCGCAGCAGGCTCTCCTTTACCGCCGCGTCCGCCAGACCCACCAGATGGATGCCTATTCCACGGTCTATCTTGACCTCTACTTCCACCGGGACGGCATCTATCCCGATACACTTCGCTCCAATAATATTTATCAACATAATCCCTTTTATTTGTATCTTTGCCGACGATGCAGCATAGAATAGTTATCAATAATCTGTCGGAGATCGACGCGGCGGCGGCACGTTTCCTCGAGGAAACCGGGCCCAACCGCATCATTGCCTTCTACGCCCCCATGGGGGCCGGCAAGACCACCTTCACCACCGCCATCTGCAGGGTGCTGGGGGTTGCGGAAGATGCCGTATCTTCGCCCACTTTCGCCATAGTGAACGAGTACAGGGCGGCATCGGGCGAACCTGTGTTCCACTTCGACTTCTACCGTATCACCAAACCTGCCGAGGCCTTGGACATTGGCTTCTACGAGTACATCGACAGCGGCTATACCTGCCTTCTGGAATGGCCCGAGAACATCGAAGAGCTGCTCCCCGACGAGGCCCTGAAGGTCAAGATCGAGGTCATGCCCGACGAAAGCCGCGTCGTCAGCTGGGAGGACTGACCTCCACCTCTATCCCCGTAATATATCCGTTCAGGGCGCAAGGCGTCCCGGTGCCGTCGTGCCACACGA
Organism: Bacteroidales bacterium; assembly: GCA_017552105.1. GTDB lineage: Bacteria > Bacteroidota > Bacteroidia > Bacteroidales > UBA932 > Cryptobacteroides. The sequence continues at coordinate 6,995 of JAFZJI010000155.1, forward strand.
AAGGCGGCTGACCGGCCTCGCGCGGCGTCACCGCTATGAATATGGTCTCTCCCGCCACGCAAGCGCATCCGGCCCCGAAATAATAGCTCGAATCCCGCACATAGATATAGTTTCCCACAGCCTTCTGCACCTTCAGGTTCCCTTCGGAATAGCTCACGGCATAATGGCTGTCGGAATGAGGATATATGAACAGGCCGTCCCCGTAGAAATCTGCCGGGAGATTGGCCCTGTCCAGATCCCGTAAGTCTTTGCACACGCACTCCCCCTTGTCATTTGCGGCCACTATATGGGGACGGTTGTTGCAGATGACCAGTCTCAGGTCTTTCCACCGTACGCTGGTGGGCATGGAATAACTGCGGAGCGGGGTGAAGATGAGTGCCGAGTTGATGTAGTCGCCAATGTAATAGACCTGCCCCAGGAAGATGCGCATGTCTACCACCCTTGAGGCGTTCACGTTGGTCTGCACCTGGGTCATCGCCCCGTCTTCCACCTTGTAGCAGGCGGTGGAGGTCTTGAAACAAAAGCACAGTTTGCCGCCATCCTCATAAAGCGCCCCGGTCCTGGGGCTCAGTGAAGAGAAGTCCCCGAAAGGCGTGCCGCCGTCCTGACGGAGCAGCACCTCTCCATCGCGGCGCAGCACCACCCCGCCACGGTCGCGGTCGCAGCCCAGGCTTATCAGACAACCATCCCGGAGTGCCAGGCCTTTAAGGATTTCCCGGCCTTGATAACGCAACAGCGGCACTCCGTCCCGGCAGATTACGGTCTCCGTACCTGAATTGTATTCGGTGTAGAGGTGCCCGTCCATTATATGGTGGGTTTCGGGGGATGGGCTCACGGAATGTTTTGCCCCGGTGGTGACGGAGAACTGGGGCTCGCCGTTCTTCATGAATACCAGTTCGCATGGCACGGCTCCATAGGAAGTATCCCGGCGCCAATCGTAGCTTTCCGGCACGTTTACCGCCGACAGGTAGATGACGGTATCGCCCATGCCGGGCATGGTGCGGGCCGTAGAGGTATCACGCATGCGCTTCCCTATGGTGGGCAGGGACGTAGCACGGTAAACCCGGGTAATGGTGTATTTCTCGCAGGAGAAGAGCAGCAGCACGCTGCAGGCGTAAATGATCAGACCCTTCATAATCCATCTGTGTTTTACGCAAATCTAAACGAAAAAAAATTACCCCCGGGGGTAAAACCAGGGGGTAAAAACCAAAATAAAAGTTTGACTTTGGTTAAATGTCTGAACCTTAGTTATTTGATGTCAAAGCGCAGTCCGGCGCGGAGCACCATCTGGAAAGGCTTGTCGGTGCGAACGCTCTTGGGCTGGTCGCAGCTGAAATAGTACTTAAAAGTGGGCTCTGCGAATATGGCAGTGCGCTTGCCGACGGAGAACTCTATTCCCAGACCGCCGCCTACGGACCATTGCACGCCGCGCACCTTGTCGCCGACTATGGTGTCGGTACCGAGAAGGTGATACTTGTTGGAAACTGCCTTTTCGACTTCGCCTCCCACGTTGGAGTAGAGCTTGATGTCTTTCCTTTCAACCAGCGTCACGAAGAGATCGACAGGGATGCCTATGTACTGGAGCGTATGGTTGAAGTCCCCGGACTGGGTGGTGGCGCCGTCGGTATATGTACCTTGGAATGAACGGGAAAGCAGGGCATAGTCGAGCCCGGTTCCGACCGAGATCGCGTCGGTGAGGCCGATACGTGCTCCGACACCCACGATTACGGGGATGCCGTAGGTGGACTGGCTGGTTTCCGAGATACCTCTCTGCACATAAGAACCCGGTGCCGCCAGGGTCACACGGCCCGAGGAGGCATTGTTTCCGGAGGTCCCGCCGATAAGGGTTACGGATACGTTTACGGGGCGGTGGCTGCTACGGGCATCCTCGAACGCCATTTGGGCGAAAGGATCGGCAGTCTTCTTCACAGGTTCTTCCTTGGCAACGGGAACATCGGTGGTTTCCGTGCTTTCAGTTCCAGCGGCCTGGCAGGCAGGTTCTTCGTTCAACTCTTCGTTCAGTTCTGCGCTTTCGGCTGCGGGCACGGCCGAACCCTCATGCCATACAGGCCTGGGAGTGCGGGCTTGCAGCTTGGCTACGGGAGACACAGGCGCGACTTCCTGAGAGACGAGCGTCTGCGCTGAATTGATATTAATGAGGTTGGAATTTTTGTCGGAGGTTCCGGTAAAGAAGATACCCAGCACGATGGCGGCTGCCATCGCGAGGGCGGCGCCTGCCCAGTACCACACACGGGGTGCGGCGGCTACGGGAGCGCCCGCAAGAGCGTCAAGCCTGGACGAAATGGCACGCCAGGCCCCTGCTGGAGCAGGTTCCTGAGCATCCTCCATGATCGACCTGACTTGAAGGTCAAAATCTTCTTTAAAACTATTCTGCATCTTAAAACTTCTCTTTGATCTTGTTTTGCAGCAATGCCCTCGCGCGCTGTAACTGCGAACGCGAAGTGGTTTCCGAAATCTCCAGGGCCTCCGCGATTTCCTTGTGGGAGAAACCCTCGACGACATACATGTTGAAAACAGTCCTGAATCCGGGAGGCAGGACCGCTATCATCTTGCACAATTCCTGGTATCCTATATTCTGGATGGGCGTAGGGTCGTCGCTGCTGATATTCCAGGCAACATCGACATCCTCGCTCTGCTTGAGTACGTCTTTCTTCCGTAAACTCATCAATGCCGTATTTACAAAGATCTTCCGGGCCCAGCCTTCGAAAGAACCCTCTCCCGAATAGCTGTCCAGCTTGGTAAACAATGTCACGAATCCATCCTGAAGGATGTCCGCGGCCGCTTCTCTGTCTCCCCCCATGTAACGCATGCAAACTGCATACATCTTTGAGGACAAGGCATCGTAGACAGCCTTTTGCGCACGCCTGTCACCATTCTTGCATTGCTCGATGGTTTCAGGTACTATGGCATTGCCTGCCTTGCCGGTTTCCCTCTCACGATTTTTAAGATGCACTTTATTTCCGAAAAGTTGCATCCGGCAAAAATTGTATATGCAAAAGTAACCAATTAACTCCAAAAAAGCACTATTTTTGTACAGATTGCATTGTATGAGGAAACCGGTCATGATCATAGCGGCGCTGCTCTTCTTGTTCGCAGGCAAGGCAGGCGCCCAGAATTCTAAAGATAGCGTCATCGAGACGATGCTCATCCGCGCCGTCTCAATGATGGAGACCGGCGCCGTGGAAAATGCCACCAAATACCTCGAACATATCAAGGGCATCCGCCCGGATGACGATGCCATAAACTACTACCTCGGCACCTGCTACGTCATGTCCGGGCGCGTCGCCGAAGGGGAAGAATGCATCAAGGCCGCCATCAGGGCGGATTCCACCAACGTATGGTATCAGGACGCCCTCGCAAACCTGTATCTGAACACCGGGAGGGGCGCCGAGGCATCGACACTCTTCCTGGACCTGATGGAGAAATATCCCAAGAAGTACACCAACGCATACACTCTCACGCTGCTTGGCAACAGGAAGCTGTCGGAGTATCAGGATTCCCTTGCCGTGGACTATTTCGACAAGGCGCTGATGCTCTCGCCCGACTACACACCCGCCGTCCTCGGCAAAAGCGAGGCATACAGGATGCAGGGCAACATCCCCGGCTTCTTCGCGCAGGTGAACGAAATGGTGCAGAACCCGGGGCTCAATCCCGCGGCCAAATGCGATTACATAAACCAGCTTCTACGCCACATCGACTATAATTTCTACCGTGTTTGGAACAAGCAGCTGGATTCGCTGGTGGTGGGCTGCGTCAACGTACACCCTGCAGATACCAGCGCCCTACGCCTCGCAGGCGGCTGGTTCTACGGCACCGAACGAAAGGACATCGGCCGGCAGTATTTCGAACGTCTGGCGGACGCCAATCCCGACAACCTCGACGCCCTGTATCTCAAGATGCAGATAATGATGGACGAGGGGGCCTCCGGCAAAGAGATAATCGACCACTGCGAAAAGATTATCAAGGTCGGAGGAGAGAAGAACCCCAAGGTGCTTCCGGCAATGGCCGTAATTGGCGACACTTACCATCAGTTCGGGCAGGACAATAATGCTTTCAAGGCCTATGAAAGGGTGCTGAAAGTCGATCCCAACTATCTTCCCGTGCTCAACAACTACGCTTACTACCTGTCGCTGAAGGGCAAGAAGCTCAAGAAGGCGGCGGCCATGAGCAAGATAACGGTGGAGAAGGAGCCCGACAACGCCACCTACCTGGACACCTACGGATGGATACTTTATCTGCAGAAAGAATATAAGAAGGCCAAGCCTCTCTTCAAGCATGCCATGCTCTATGGGGGGAGGGACAATGCAGTCATTCTCGAGCACTACTCCAAAGTACTGGAGGCCCTCGGGGAATACGACCTGGCAAGGTCGTTCCGCATGCTGGCCGAAAACAAGAAAGAAGCCTCCGAATGAGAAAACTGTTCCCCATATTGCTAGGTCTGTGCCTGATCTGCGCACAGGGCGTTGCCCAGGACAACTCCAAGAAAAAAGCTAAGCTGGAGAGGGAAATCGCCATACTGGACCAGCAATTGAAGGAGAATGCCAGCAAGGTCAAGAGTGCCAATACCGCACTGAAACTCACCCGCAAGAAAATCAGCGCCCGAAAGAGCCTGGTAGCGGAGAGCGACGCCCAGATATCATCGATCGACAGCAAGATACGCCTCAAAGACCGCAAGATCGACAGCCTACGCAGGCGATACGACCTGCTCAGCTCCAACTACGGGAAACTCGTCCGCACCGCTTACAAGAACCGCGACTCGCGCATCTGGTACATGTACCTCCTTTCCAGCCAGGACATCACCCAGGGCCTGAGGCGCTATTCTTACCTCAAGAACATGGCCGGAGGCCTTAACGCCCAGGCCATGGAAATCAAACATACCCAGAAGCGCATCGAGGAAGAGAAGGCGGCCCTGCAGGTGCTGCGCGCCGAGGCTTCCACCCTGAGGAAGTCGAGGGTCACGGAGCTCCGCAAGCTCCAGGACGACGAGACCAGTTCGCAGAAACTGGTAGCCAGCCTCAACAAAGACAAGAAACGCTATCAGAAAGAACTGGCTGCAAAGAAAAAGGAAGTGCAGGCCCTGAACGAGCAGGTTACCAAGATGGTGAAATCTTCCACGAAGAAACCGCGCACCCAGGTGGACGAAAAACTCGACAAGGAGTTCGCCGCCAACAAGGGGAAACTCCCCTGGCCTGTGGACGGCGTGGTTACCGAAACCTTCGGCAAGCACTACCATCCCGTCTATAAGAACGTGGAGCTGCCTTTCAACAACGGCCTGAACATTTCTACAGGCAAGGATTCAGCCATAAAAGCCGTATTCGACGGCACGGTCACCAACGTGGTTATGATTCCCGGATACAACCAGTGCGTGCTTGTGCAGCACGGCGGTTATTTCTCGTTCTACTGCAAGCTTGCCAGCGTCAACGTCAAGGCAGGGCAGAAGGTCAAGACCGGAGAGGTACTCGGCCGCGTGGACACCATTGCCGGTGAAACACAACTGCACTTCGAACTCTGGGAAGGAAAGACTCCGCGCAATCCGGAATTATGGCTTAAATAAGCTTAGTTCCTATACGAAATACAGCGCACCGGCATCGCTGAAGCTCCCACCGTATATCCTGAACCTCCGCTTTGGGCATCCACGAAAGAGAAGTTATGTCTGGAGAACACCTCGCACATCCAAAGATAACCTCTGTTCATAAAAGTGGGATTACCGGTACCGACATTCAGATATCCCCTGATAGGGAAAAAGATTCTCACGTCGGGAGATGGAGTATAGACACCCGACTTCACTTGGTTGGCAATGGGTTTGAAAGCGGCGGAAGAGCACACATGCCAACCAGGAGGGCAAGGGTCGAAAATGCTTTTCTCGTAAACCGATGACACCTTCGGGTCGTGCCAGATACCTTTCATGTAGATATTCCCGTCCGAATCCGTGTCGGAATTACACCAATAGTTATTCACGGACGACAGGATCCTGTACGGGTAATTTATCGAATACTTCACACGGTCTTCTTCCACTTCGTTCTTTATCACGACATAATCGTGATTCGGATATATGTTATAGCACGTGTAATTGTAGTTGAACGGATCTTTGCGCCCGTGCTGGTAAAACAATACGCCCGGCCCGGAAGTAGCATTCACGTCGATGGTTCCCAGATCCCTGTCCATAATGAACGCTTCGGAAAGCGGCTTGTCCTGATTCCAGTCTCCGCCGGGGAAACGATAGACGGAGCCTCCGTCCACATAGTACTCGAAGCGGGATTCGACTCCGCTCGAATTGAACTCGGGAGTGTAGTATTTCTTGACTTCGGGGTCATAATCGGTGATCCAGAAATGCCAGCTCCATATGAATACGTCATCGACCGTGGTCCTTTCCCTGTCGGTGAATCGGTGTATGCCTATAATTATGTTGCCGGCCGGAACCTTGGGATTTGACCTGATGGCGAACTCGAAATAATCGTCATAGGTGTCTCCGGTGCGCTTTATCCACTTGAAGTTTTCGTCTTCCGTCAGCTCATAGGAACTACGGAGCACATCCACCTTCCATCCAAAGGAGTTCTGTTCGAGGGCGTTGTTTATAACCTTCTCGTAACCGTCGGTGGTGTTCCAGAAATCGTGGACGCGCTGTATGGGAACACGTACGTGCTTCCATACCCAGGCCACTTCGGGAGGATTGACCATGTAGCAGTTGGCGAACTCCGTATTGGTATAATCCTGGATTTCAAGATTGAGCACGCGGGAATCGTCGGAATAGTCTCCCTTTCCGTCTATTACGAAATTATAAGAATACCTGTGGTTGGGAAGCAAGTTGCAATCGTGATCCAGGTCGCTTCCAAGGCGGAACCTGTAGGCAACGGTCCGTGTCTGTCCGCCTTCGGTATAATCCCCAACTATACGCACATACCCCACTCCGCCGGGAGAGGTCCAGGACTTGTGTACGGGGTCGTCGATGCCGGAGTCGCCGCGCTTGTTGACCGGGAGATAGAAGGTGAAGCCCCTTCCACCCGCGACATCGGTTCCTTCCGACCAGGGAGTCGCAGGGAAATCGATCTTGCTGAAACTGGCAGGGAACTTATCAGGCATGTCATAATCGGTGAAAAGATACTGTTCCAGCAGGGCGCTGCATACCGATATGGAATCGATGACCAGGCCGGGCAGGTTGTTAGTCACCGTGACATCTATCCTGGCGGACGTCCTCTTGAGCGGAACCGGGATGGTCATTCCATCCTGGATCACAACGTCGGTACGGGCATTCATCTTGAGTGCCCTCTTGCCGCCGACTATCACTCCTCCGGCATCGCCATCATAGTAAACCTTGTTGTACAGATATTTGACATCCTTGAACACGCGTAGGCTTCCTACCTCGGTGTTCCTGTCGAAAGTGTTCGCGAGGAAGACCAGACGGTTTTCCTCGGTCGAAGACACGAGCTTGACCTGCGACGATGGCAGGAATGACTCGTAATATGCATATCGGACCAATCTGGAATCCTCGTCGGTGCCGTCGAACTGAAGCACCCACAGATTCTTTACCTCCGTCGATTCCGACACGGACGGCTCGGAGTACCCGAGCTTGGTCGTCGGCACTCCCTCGTCGGGAATGATGCTCAAATCCAGCCCGACGCACACTTCAGCGCCATCGTAAGGCTTGTCCAGACGGAGAGACCTGTCGGCGCATGCGGACGACAAGATTGCACAAATTGCTATGGATATCAGTTGATATTTATTCATGGCGATCAATCGAAAGCATAATCCGAAACGCAGCGGATCCTCTTGCCGGGAGCCGTAGTGTTGAACGCAGATGAGGGGTAAGCCAGGGTTCCGTCCACGAACCAGAAATAAACCGACTGCGGTTCTCCCCATCCATTCCTATCCGAAAGCAGGCTTCCACTGAGCGGAAGTATCAGCCTTATGTTAGGGGCCAGGTCATAATACCTGTAAGTGGATTCCGAGAGGCTGTTGTTCAACTTGGTGTCGAATACATCCTTGGCCGGTATCCGCCATCCGGGAGGGCAGGGGTCGAAAATGCTTTTCTTCTGCATGTTCCGGACCTTGGGATCGCCGAAAACAATGCCCGAGGCGGCATAAGCGTCGTTCCTCTGCCACGGACGGTCGGACCACAAGCTGACTCCATTGATATATATGTTGGGATGGTTGATGGCATATATCACATTGTCGACCTCCCCTGTCGAGCCGGCGGACTTGACGTCATATGTCAACCCGGCAGGGCCCGGATAGATGTTCTGATTCTGACGGAACGGATCCTTGCGCCCGAACACATAATATAACTGTCCTTTAGCTTTGTTGACATAGCCGCCCGCCCCTATGGCTCCCAGGTTCCTGTCCATTATGAAAGAGCCCTTGTACAGGCCGGTTTTCCAGGAAGCGTGGTTCAAGCGTTGCACGTCGCCATGCTCCACGCTGTATGCGAACTGGAGTTCGTTGCCCCCGGCATCTACCTTGGGCGTGTAGTGCAAGGCAGGGTCCGGGTTATAGTCGGTAACCCACAGCTGCCAGCTCCAGAGGAATACCGGACCGGTGGTTCCCTGGTCGTCGATAAAAGGCCTGATGCCTACGAGGATGTTCCCGTGCTCGAAACTGCCAGGCAATGCGAACTCGAAATAATCTTTGTAGTCCGTTCCCTCGTCCTTGATCCATTTGAAGTTCGTGCCGTAGTCGATGGGCATCTCGCTCCAGATAATCTCGACGTGCCAGCCAAGGCAGCCGGGCAGCAAGGCGTAGTCATCCCTGTCGTAATAACCCTCCCTGCTGTTCCAGAACGTATAGACCTTCTCTACCGGAATCCGGTAATTAAGCCAGGTTCCATCGACCTGGGGAGGATTGATGATATAGCTGTTCGCCCGCTCCTTGGGGCAGAAGTCCACCAGGGAAGCATTCTCGGCCTTGGCATCGGAGTAATTGTCACCCCTGTCGTTTATCGTAAGATTGAAGGAGTACTTCGCGTTGGGAAGGATGTTGCAGTCGTTCTCGTCAGCACCAAGCAGCAGCTTATATTCGACAGGACGCAGCATGGTGGGGTCGGAAGGGTCGGGGTATGTTCCCTTCACGCAGAGGTATGATGCTCCGCCGGGAGCGTACAGCCTGCCCATGGCCGGATTGGTATGTGCGGGGATGGAACCGCATTTGTTCACCGGAAGATAGAAGGTGTAGCTCCTGGTATCCCCCGAGCCGGTTCCTTCCGACCAGTCCGAAAGGGGAAAATCGACCCTGTCGTCGTTCCATTTGGCAGGGAACAGCTCCGGGAGATGATAACTGCTGAAGAAATACAGTTTGTCCGGCACGTTGCACACCGTTACGCTGGTGATGGTGACCGCCTGGGAGCCCGTGGTAGCGTTGGTAATGGTGAGATCCGCCTTGGCGACGATGCGCTTCAGAAGGAAATCCATGGTGCCGCCCGAGACGGTTATCTTGTCGACATCGATGTATGCGCTCATGGGAGGGCAGTACTTTCCGGCACGGAAGAATGAGACATCCGCTTCGGAAGACACCCTCTTGTAAGCGCCTATGAATTCGGTCATGTCCTCGCAATGCCCGAAAGCTATGTCGGGGTCGAAGGTGTTGGCCACCACTACCACCCTGGTGGGGGTGCTGCTGGCAATCAGCTTTATGACTGCCATATCCTCGGCGGAAGCATAGTATCTTGCCTCGCGGAGGGCGGCATCGGAGGTGGTATCGGCGAACTGCAGAACCCAGATGTTATGGATTTCCGATTCTTCCTGCGTGGCCTCGTCCGACACGAAGGGACTGCGAGTCTGCGGAGTGTGGAGTTCGGCGTCCGCTACCCGGAGATTGAAGCTCACCTCCACCCGCTCATCTTCCTGGATGGGCAGCTCGAGCCGGCCCTCCTCCGTGCAGGAAACTCCGCACAGAGAAGCAATCATCAACGACAAATATCCGTATATCCTCTTCATGGTTCTTTTCAGTTAATGGTACCGGTTCCTCCGTCCACCTCGTCCCAGACGCCGGGATCGAAAGCAATACTGCCCGATTCCACGGGCCCGACTACCGGTGTCTGGCCGGAAGCCCCTTCCCAGGGAATTATGTTCAGGTCGAAGGATACGAATGCGGAATTTATAGTCAGCACGTACTCGTACGAGGTCTGGGGCAGCATCTTGTGCAGGAAAGGCACCGCGACGCTGCCTCCGCCCAGTTTCAACACGAGTTTGGGGGTCGAGTAGTTGTAGTGGTAATCTTCGTCGATGGAAGAATAGTCCAGGGAGAAAAGATAGAAATCCGTCGCCACCGTGACGGGGGCGGCACCATTGAGCAGTTCCAGCTGGGGGGAACTCTCGGGATAGATGGTCACGCCGAGGGTATCTGCAGTGAACGCTTCCAGGCTGTCGAGGGCCATGTTGTAATGAGCCACCGAGTATTCGTCCTTTGCACGGACTTCCTTGACCTGCACTTTTTCGAGGTCGTCGCCGCAGCGGAATTTGATGGTAAGCTTGGAACGCATCTCCCGCAGTATCCTTTCCGGAGGTATCTGGTGCACGTAATCCCTATCCAGATGATTACCGCCGACTTCGAGGTTGTATGCCTTGGAAAAGGATATCGGAGCCCCGTCCCTCTGCAGGGTATATCCCGCTTTGACGAGTCTGCTTGCTTCATACACCAGCCAGTCCGGTTTTTTTGCGGGAGAGGCGAGGCAGAGGGCATAGCCTCCGTGCGGAGCCCTGAGGCCGTAGGCGCCATCGTCGGCTATCCATATGCCGTCGGTATCCACCTCGCAGGGAGTCATCCACTCCTTGGGATCCTTCTGCCTGTAGGAGCCGCTGAGGCCGGTATAGAGGCCGCTGGAAAGGGTGTTGCCGATGGTGTGCAGGAGCAGGGCCCTGTAGGTCACGTCTGATGCTGAACCGGCTTTAGCCGGGAGGGACAGCTGGACATCTATAAGTTTCTCGTCATTCTCCGTGTCCATACGTCCCGTGGCCAGACTGCATCCGGCCAGCACCAATGGTAGTATGATCAAGAGTCTCTTCATGATAGCATCAGATAGTGTTGTCTATTTGCATGATAGGCCATTCTTGCTCGACGGAGGCACCGTCGAAATGCACGTAGTTCTCGACTGTGAAGTTGAAAGCATACGATACGCCCCTCCGGAACCCGTAGGTGATGCCGTCGTCGTGCTTCAGTTCGCTTTTGTAGATGGGGAATACCTTCCTGAAGCCATCTATTCCAAGGACTATCTCAAGGTCGCCGTCGGCAACGAAATCGACGGGATATATCATTACGGGGAAAGCCTTCCCCTCGGATCCTGTGAAATAGTTGTTGATGTTGGACCGGAAGAAGGAGGATACCCGTAAGCTGTCACCCTCCTCCAGGTCGGAATATGTGCCGGTGAGGGCGTTGAAGGTCCCTTTTACGTAAAGAGGAGTGGTTTTGGCTCCGGCCTTGCGTATGGTTATGTAATCGACATGATGGTCGCTGCTGCCGTTCACGTTGTATTTGGTACGCATTACCAGGTTGATGCGGCTCAGGGTATGCTTGAAGAGCAAGTCCAGCTCGCCGGAATTCAGAATGTCGGGGTCCAGGTTCTTGTTCGTGCCGCCCGCGTTCTGGGTGGCAAACATGAAGTCTCTGTTGTAATCCGCTTCGAACGGTATCTCGGTAGGTTTCTCGATGTCCTCGACGTGAGGAGCATAGGCAAAGACATCGACCATGGTATGCGAATTGTTCCCGGTGATAAAGAAACTGGGGACGTTCTGCTTGAGTATGGTATTATAGAATCTCCACTCATCCACGCCTGCACCTTTGGTGACAAGCACGTTGTTATAGCCGATATTGTGTTCCTTGAACTGAAGGCTGGAGCAGGCGAGCGCATAATCATCGCCGGGCACATCCTCGTGTTCGCAGAAGAACAGGCCCATGGTATCGTATTGCAAGAAGCGGGTTCCGCTTATGGATATTTTGGTCTTTCCGTCCGAGCCCTCCGTCACGCGGACAGTCCCGGGCTGCTTGGCGCAGCCTGCGAGAAGGATAGCAGCAAGTATCGACAAATATCTTTTCATAGCGCGTCAGTCGAAGAAAATTTCTGAATGCACATTGCCGGAAGACTGCCAGTCCTCGATCGAGTAGCCTGTGATGACAGGCTGGGAAAGGCCTATGTCGAGGGTAATCTTGTAACGGACCACCCGGTTGGGCTCCCAGTCCATGGCCGCAGGAATGGGCAGTTCTTTGGTGAAGGAGGCTACCGCCACGTAATTGTCGAGAACCTTCACATAGAATCCGTAGGTGATGGATATGATAGTGGAAGTCTCGATGTGCTGAGGTATCAGATAGAGCCTTCCGAACGAGTTCTGCACCGGCACGAAGACCGCGTCGGTCTCGAGGGGAAGGGAATCGTGTTCCCAGATGCCCGGAGTGAAGTATCCGGACTTGAGTTCGTTGTGGGTAGAGCGCGACACGACATAGGTCGAATCGGCCGTACACTCCGAATCCGGCTGCCACTCGTAGTAGGGTGCGCTCATGGCATAATAGCACTTCTTGCAGCCGATGACGTTCTTGATGGATATCTGGTCGATCAGCACATAGTAGTTAGGATCCGGCAGCGTGCCTTTGTAGTTCATGTCGAACCACACCTGGGTAAGGGTATGGTAGAGGTCTGCCGGCACCGGACCTATCTGCTTGGTGACGTTGAGCACGGGCTGGGCCATGCACATATCCACCTGGTCGGACACGTCGTGGGTGAGAGGGACGAAGGTCACCGAAGGCATGCCCGTATCTTCCTTGTTGAAATTGATCATCGACCCCGCAACCGTCTTGGAAGGAGCATAGATGAAGAAGCTCAGGTTGCCCAGGACCGGCCAGAAAGACATGGGGTTGGTAACCCACTGCGAACTGCTGTTGCGGACGGCCTCCTGGGTGTCGATGTACCATTTGTTCGAGCTGGAACCATCGTAGTTCCAGATTGCAGAAATGTCGAATTTCTGTATATGCAGATTGGAATTGGCAAGCGGGTCCATGGCCTTGGAGAAGGCCGTGGTCATTTCTATGGGAGAGTCGTAATCGGGCTCGGGAACGCCCCGACGGACGGCATCATCCCTCGAGCACGACTGCATCAAGGCGGCCATGCATAAACAGGAAAGGACTATGAGTCCGCTTGTCTTGATTCTTATCATAACTAAATGAATCCATCCTGCACATCAGGCGAAACGGTTATGCCTGTGAGGGAGAAATCTATCTTGTATACATATTGCTTGCCCATGGCCCAGTTGCGTACGGGGTCGAGGTAGCTGAAGGTCTCCTCGATCACCATCGGGGAATCCCAGGGGACGGAGACGTTTGCCCTCTGCAGGAAGATGACATCGAAACTGGCCTTGGGCTGTTCCGGCAGCAGTATCCCTTCGCAGAAGTCGGTATATCCTCCGGGGACATCCATCAGATATCCGGCCGAAGATTTGGGCACGGTACGGTCGCCGGCAGTTGCGGAACTGAAATCCCAGCTAGCCTTGAGCGGGCCGTTTCCTTCGACCGTCAGGACGCCCTCGGTATATACGTCGCGGAGCCTTATCTCCTTGATGCGGATGATGTCCGTCACATCGGCACGGACCTGGAAACGGACCAAGGCCTGGCTGTGCCTGTAGTCCATGGGCACGGGCGTCCGTTCCCCTTCGAGGGGATAGGCGGCCGCGAACAGGACCTCGCTCTGGGTATCGTAGGTGTCGGGAACGGTAACCTCGACCCTGCTGGTGTTATGGCCGGTATCCCACGTGAAACCCAGTGCAAGTTCGCCAGGATCCGCCGCAATGCCCAGGAATTCCAGGGTGCCGGCAAGAGGCCAGTATTTTGCGGGAGATGCTTTCCACACGGCTCCGTCCTTGGAGAACTCGGTGCCGGTGAAATAATTCCGGTCGAGGGAAGGGTTGGATTCATCCGAATACCAGGCGGAAAGCCATATATGGAAGCCATCCGGCATGGTGGTGCCGGTGATTGCGGCGCGCGTCTCCAGCCCCGGGCCGAGGAAGATGGCATCGGGGGAACCGAGGATGCAGGGATCCTCCCGGCCGCAGGACAACAAGCCTGCGGCCAGCAGGATAGCCGATATCTTATGGATGAATCTTACGGACATCACTAGAGATTGATAGGCATGTCGGAAACGTCTTCGTAAATCTTTACGACAGGATCCAGGGTAATCTCGTTGAAGGTGATGTTGATCTTGTAGGTATACTTCTTACCGTTCTCCCAGGTGCCGCGGACGTTGTTGCAGGTGTAAACCAGCTCGCCGCCGCCGAAGTCGTAGGTAATCTTGAAGTTAGGGATGGGCTGTGCAGGAAGGAGGATACCCATGTCGCCGAAAGCGTGGTCGACTGCTACTTCGTGGCCGGTGGTGCCGTCGATGTTGACGGAAGCCAGGGTGTTGTCGGTGTTGTCGTCAACATAGTTCAGGATGGCCTTGTCGGCAGGGGTGCCACCGGTCCAGGATACCTGAGGAGTGTTGAAGGTCTGGTCGACGGTGAAGGTACCCTCGGTGTAGGCGTTCACAAGCTCGATTTTCTTGATGTTGACGTTGATGTTGGACTTGACCATGAAGTTCACCCATGCAAGGGCGTGCTTGAACTCGATGGGAAGCGCAGTGCTCCTGGACGAAGAAGAAGTGGTTGCATAGAGCAGGTCGTCCTGGGTAGCCTTGACGCCGGGTGCGGGTGCTGCGTAGTTGGAAGGATAGTTGATGACTACGAGACCTGCGACATCATCGTCGGTAGCAGTGTCGCCGTCACCCCACGAAGCAGTGGCGGACAGAGTGGTACTGAAGGCCAGGAAGTCGAAACTGCCGGTTCCGCCGAGAGGCCAATAGATAGGGGTCTGGACCGTTCCCTCGAAGTTCTTCCAGACAGAACCGTCCTTCTTGAAGGTCTTGCCCTCGAAGAACTTGACCTTGTTGTTGGATGCGGAAACAAAGATGGTGTTGTTGTCCGGGAACGCCGTCGTGGCGATAGGAGCCTTTACCGAAGGGATGCTCACAGGATTCAATGAAACCTCTTTGCTACCCTTGACGGTAGTTTCGGATTTGTTGCAGGCGGCCAGCACGGTGGCGGCGGCCAACAAGAAAAGTACACTCTTTTTCATAAGACACTAGTTTATTGGTATAATAATAATTTCTTCATCCCAGTCGTGCACGTAGGGGTCGTATCCTCCCACATCCGTTCCACCGGAGGAGCTGATGTCGATGCCGCCTTCCACACGGATTATCTTGTTCACGTTGAGAGGATCCGTTATCTGGTCGGTAACGTCGAAGCCGAAGAGCTGCTGGGCCCCGGCAAGGTTGGTCACTATCAGATGGAGGACTACCTGTCCCGTGAGATTTCCGAAGGTATTGTAAACTCCGTAGAAGCACTTGTGCGCAGGGTCGCTCACCGCCGTCGAAGGCAGGTACACCGGCGCGTTCGGGTTCTGCCCGCTCCAGAGGAACTTGGAATTCGCCTGATGGCTTATCATCGCACGGACTTCCTTCACGTTCTCGATTCCGGTGACTCCCTTGGCTATGAAGGCCCAGGTTTCGAGGGCGGTCTGCGCATCCGTATGGATTACCACGGGGTCGTTGCTGCCGGGGCGCTCGGGGATGATAACCGAAGTCAATTTGCCGACCTGGATATGGTCGGGCTCGGTGATTACCGGATCGGCCTTGGTGATTACGGACGTGAACGCCCGCATGGCATTCCGGGTATCGTCGTTCTCGGTCTGGGTGCTGAGGGTTCCCAGCTGGTATACCAACAGGTCGTAGGTCCCGGCGGAGAGCGAAGTGATGTACCCGCCGTAAGGCCCGACGTATTCCTTGTCGACCAGTGCGTGGGTATTCACATCATAGAAGCAGGCCACCATCTTGGAAGGTTCCGGAAGATGGTATTTCTCGTAGTACGAGGGATTGGACGCGAGGTCGATGGTGTCGGGAACGACCATCGGCTGGTCGAGGGTGAGGCCGATTTCGAGATAGACCAGCGAACGGGCCTCGTAGAGAGGCACGCGCTTGCAGGAAGCCGCCGACAACAGGACGGCCAGCAGCATCGCCGCCATCCTTACGTTTCCCCTATTTTTTCTCTCTCCTGACATCTTATCAGTATCTGACTTTTCGGTATATCGGAATCACCAACGAAACACCGGCCTTGGTAGGCCCTATCCAATCGACGGCTTTTTCCACTCCGGTCTTGAAGGCCTTGCCGCCTGGAGTGTATACATTGTATTCGCGGGCTTCGCTGTGGATATACCCCACGCCCAGGAAGAATTCCATCCTGAGCCCGCTGCGCTTGCTGAGCAGTGCAGCATAGCTGTAGTCCAGGCCGTAGTTGAAATACTCGCCCTGATGCCCTGCGTAGTTCTTTTCGAAGTCGTAGTATCCCCCGTAGATATATGCGCCCAGCGAATGGCCGGTGAGAGGCCCCTTCGAAGGGTTCAGCCAATAGCGGATCTCGGTGCCGCCGGAGAGCATCTGGAAGCAGTTGGTCATGTCCAGTTCGCGGGACCAGTAGCGCCAGAGCCAGGTGTAGTACCAGTCGAATCCCAGCGACCAGCGCTCCCCTATGGGGATCTCCAGTCCGACGTTCATCAGCGGAGCAAGGAGGTTGGAGCGGAGGGCGAAGATCAGCTTGCGGGAAATACCGCTGGCCGGGCCGGCAAGGACCGGAGCACCGGAAGTGCCGAGGCCGGCGAATGCGCCGTTTATGCAGGGGGCGGGGGTATTTACATAGATGGTATCCGTCTTATGGATTTCTACCGTGTCCCTTACGATTATAGGTTCGGATGAACGGATGACATAGCATTTGATGGAGCTTCCTCCCTGGCGGAGTTCCGGGTAGATGTTGTCCAGCATCCAGTTCCAGACACGGCCGCCTTCGAGGTCCATAAGCCGCTTCTTGCGGCCGGAGACAACCTTGCCTCCCTGGGTAACCCAGACGGGGGTGCTCTCGATTATGCTGCGCACGGTGTCGCGGTATTTCCAGTCGATGCCCTCGAGTTTGCGGTAGAGCCCGTCCCAGTCGGCGCCCACGCCGCTGGTAGTAATCTGTACGGCATCGAGCTTGGAGTTTGCGACCAGCCACCTCTTGATGTTCCGGGCACGGTTTTCGGCCAGATTCTTATTTAGCACCGAACCGCCCTCGGGAGAGGCTGCGCCCTCGATATGGACCAGCTTCAGATTGGAGAAGGGATCCTCCAGAAGCACGGCCACCGTGTCCGAAAACTCCTTGAGAGTCTTGCGGTTATCTTTAAAATTGAGATCTACTTCGGGATGCCCCTGGCGGAAGAAAACTTTGAATGTGATAGTGTCGGTCCGGACGTTCTGCGCGCCACACGAAAAGCTAGCGGAGGCTAAAGCCACAGCACAAGAAAGGATGACGCTTAGGTACGGAAGGAAAATCCTCATTTAAGGATACAACCAAGCAATAAATAACCCAACAAATGCTTCCCCTTTTGTGGGGGTTCTTCTGCAAATATATCAATTATTGCGATATGTCAAATGGGGTTGCTGAAAATTTTTTCAGAACAGCATCTGGCAGATTTCCTTGCCTATCCAAGCGAAAATCCAGGCTATCGCTATGGTATACAGACAGATACCCCAGGCCCAGGACCATCTCCCGGTTTCATTTTTAATTGCGACAAAAGTTGCGATGCAAGGGAAGTAGAGTAGGACGAAGATCATGAAGGCAATTGCGACCGGCAGGGGCACGGTCTGCTTGAGCGCGCTCTGCAGTGCGGTATCGTTCTCGTCGGCCTCTTCCAACTCTTCGCCGGCATACATCACGCCCAACGAACTGACTACCAGCTCCTTGGCTGCGACGCCCGTGATAAGGCCCACGTCCATCCTCCAATCGAAGCCCAGAGGATCCAGTGCGGGGGCCACTGCCTTGCCCACGTGACCGAGGTAACTCTGCTCCTGCTGCACGGAACGGGGCAGCTCGTCGTTCTTGGGATAGTAGCCCAAGGCCCAGATGACTATGGATGCAATGAGGATGGTGGTTGCCATCTTCTGGAGATACTGTTTTCCTTTCTCCCAGGTATGGCGGCCTATAGCCTTGGCGGTAGGGATGCGGTAGGGCGGCAGTTCCATCACGAAGGGAAGGTCATCGTCCTTGATCGCCTTCTTCAGTACCAGTGCGGACAGGATTGCCAGCACCACGCCCAGGCAATATACGCAAAGCAGGGCGAGGGCGGCATGTGCGGGGAAGAAGGCCCCGGCCAGCAGCACGAATATGGGCAGGCGCCCGGCGCAGCTCATGAAGGGGATGAGGGCGATGGTGATGATGCGGCTCTTCCGGCTCTCGATGGTACGAGTGGCCATGATGGCGGGCACGTTGCATCCGAACCCCATGACCATGGGGATGAAGCTCTTGCCGTGCAGGCCGAGATGGTGCATCAACTTATCTACTATGAAGGCCGTGCGGGCCATATAACCCGTATCTTCCATTATGGAGATGAAGAAGTAGAGTATGAGGATGTTGGGGAGGAACACAAGTACACTCCCCACACCCGCAATGATGCCGTCCACCACCAAGTCCTTGAGCCAGCCATCCACCATTATGGAAGCGAACAGATCACCGATCCAACCAACAAGGGCATCTATCCAGTTCATGGGATATTCGCCCAAAGTGAAAGTCGCCGAGAAGATGAGATATAATATGGCTATGAAGATAGGGAAGGCCAGCCACTTGTTGGTGACGATGGCATCGATCTTATCGGTAAGGGTGTGCTTGGGAGGCCTCTCGGCATGGGTATATGTTTCGGCGAGAGCCCCCTGGATGAAGGCGTATTTGGCGTCCACTATCGCGCCTTCGGCATTGGTGCCGAGCAGCCTCTGGATGCGGGCGGCTTCCTCGTCGCGGGCAGAGCGCACTTCGTCGGCGAAGGGCAGGGCCTCGACAATCTTTGCGATATTGGAGTCGTTCTCCAGATACTTGATGGCCAGATAACGGGTAGAATAACGCGCGCGCAGATCCTGGTCGCGCTGGAGCAGGAGCTTTATCCGGTCTATGCTCTGTTCAAGTTCGTGACCATGGTTGATATGTATGTGACGGGACACCCTCGGGGAGTGGTTCTCGTACATCTCGATTACGGTGTCGAATAGGTCGGGGATGCCTTTAGAACTGCGGCACACCGTAGGGCATACGGGCATGCCGAGGAGATAACCGAGCTGCTCGATGTCTATCTTGTCGCCCTTCGACTGCAGCTCGTCGTACATGTTGAGAGCCATCACCACGGGCATGCTCATGTCGATGAGCTGGGCGGTGAGATAGAGGTTGCGCTCGATGTTGGAGGCATCCACCACGTTGAGCACTACGTCCGGAGGCGTTTCCAGTAGATTCTTGCGGACATAGAGTTCCTCGGGGCTGTACGCGGAAAGCGAATAGGTACCTGGGAGGTCCACCAGGGTTATCTTGTAGCCCTTGTATTCGAACTTGCCTTCCTTGGCATCGACCGTGACACCGCTGTAGTTGCCTACATGTTCATGCGAGCCGGAGGCTATATTGAAAAGAGATGTTTTCCCACAATTAGGATTGCCGACCAAGGCCACCCTTATGTTATGCCCACGCTCGTAGGCAAGGTCCTGTATCTCCCTGTCCAGGATGGCGGGGAGGGCTTCGTCGGCATGCTCGCTGGCAATGTGGATCTTGGCTTCCTCTTCGCTGATGACTTCGATCTTGGAGGCCTCCTCGCGGCGCAGCGACACTTTATATCCTAATATTTCGTATTCGATCGGATCTTTAAGAGGGGCATTGAGTACCACCCTGACGGCCTTGCCGCGGATGAAACCCATTTCGATAAGACGCTTGCGGAAGCTTCCGTGGCCGGAAACTTTTGCTATGACTGCCCTTTCGCCTGTATGTAATTCTGATAACTGCATTTCAAGGCTGCAAAGATACGCGTGCGCGCAAAAGGAATCAATACCAATATGTAGGTATTTTCCGCCTTTTTGTCAGTTCCGGGCGGTCCGGACTTTCGGAAAAGAGTCAAAAAATTGTTATTTTGGCGGAAATAGTTGCTATTTGCAGCAATTTTGCAGTGATTTACTACACCAAAGCTTACGATATGGCAGAAACAATTAAGACTTCTCGCAGGATTCAGACCTCGGTCCTGAACGCCGCTGAGCACAAGGCCCTGATGTGGCTTGCTGCTCGTCAGCCAAAGTGGGTGACATCAAATACGCTGACCTG
>JAFZJI010000156.1 GCA_017552105.1 Bacteroidales bacterium
CCCGGCGCGGTTATGAGGGAGTTCGCGGGAGATGGTTTCTCCCTTGCTGCGCACGAGTTCGCCGGTCCATACGTTGATCCATTCGCCGGCGGGGAGGTAGATGTCGTTGCTGAATGCGCTCACGCAGTATTGGTGGCCGAACATATACTGGAGGGCCATGTCGTCGCAGTTGCGGTCGTCGGGGAACTCGAGGGGCATGGAGCGCACCATAGGCATTCCGGTGAGTGCGCCTTCGAGGGCGTTGGAGTAGATGTAGGGAATGAGGTTGTAGCGCAGTTTCACATAGAAACGGTACATCTCCTTCTCCACGCCCGAATAGTAGAAGGGCTGCATCATGCTGAACCAGCTGTTCACCTGCACCCAGGGCAGGAAGATGCCGAAGTGCAGGGCCTGCATCTCCTGTTCGCGGGGAACGCTCATGACGTCGCAGCTCATGTTCATGAAACCGGAGTTGCCGAGGTTGTGCTGGTCGTAGAGGGCTGTCAGGCCTCCGCCGTTGTCGCCGCTGTTGGCTGCAGTCCAGTGCTGGGAGCCTGCCCATCCGCCGCAGTAGTGATGCCAGCTGCGTTTGCCGGTATGCTTGCGGGTCATGGAGGCTATCTGTTTTGTGAGAAGCACCTGGTTGATGTTGTGCATCTCCTTGTCGGTGAGGCCGTTATAATAGTTCCAGTAGGTGTGTTCGTCGATGGTACGGGCGGGATCCAGCTTGAATCCGTCCACTCCCATGTCCATGAATTTGGTGAGATGATCGGGCCAGTGTTCGAGTCCGGACTGCGGGCGGCCTTCGCGCTCGGCGATGATATCCTCTTCGATTATGCTATGGTCGTATTCTTCGCAGAGCCAGAGGCCGAGATGTATTCCCATGCTGTTGAGTTTGCCGACGAACAGGCGGGGGTAGTACTTCTTGGGGTATTCTTCCTGTTTCCAGTAGGGTTCCGGGGAGAATCTGTCGTAGTTCCATTTCTTTTCGGTGGAGAAGTCGTAGCGCTTTTCCATCCACTGGGGTTCGAGCCAGAAGAGGTCCACGGGAACATCCATCTGGCGGAAGTTGGCCGCGTCGCTGAGGATGGCCCACTGATCTTCGCGCATGTTGGGGCCGAATGCGAACCCGTAGGCCCATTTGGGGAGCACGTAGGTACGGCCGGTTATCTGGGTGTAGAGGTCCAGCACCGAGGGCATGTCGCTGCCGACCATCAGGTAGAAGTCGGCTTCGTCGAAGGTGTTGTAGATGTTGAAACGCGCGTCGTCGGTGTATCCCACGTCGAAGTGGTTCTTGCGGGTGGTGTTATTGAAGATGCCCCATCCGCGGGAGCTCATCATGAAGGGCATGGGCATTTCGGTGTGCTGGTAGGTGGTCCACATGCGGAGGAGTTCTCCCCTGTGCTGTATGTGCTCGCGGGAGGTGCTGCCGCCGCCGTAGAAGCGTTCGCCGTCTTCCATGCTCATCGAAATGATGCTGGCTTTGTCGGGATCGCCGCTCTCGGCTTTGTCGCGCTCGGAGAAGCGACCGTTGTCGTCGCCGATGATTCCGCCGTTGCTTATCACGTTCATATTGGCGAACTTATCATTGATGACTTTGGAAAGTGATAAAACTTCTTTGCTCGCTGGTCTGCGGAAGGAAATCTCGCGTATGACCGTGCTTCCGTCTGCTTTTCTGAGGCTGATAGCGCCGCTCGCCTTGTCTATGCTAAGACTTGCACTTTTGCTTGCGAGGGTCCAGCTCGCGGCCTCTTCGGAGACCGTCACCCGGGCCTCGGGCCAGTCGTTCCGCACCACCCCGTAACGGTTCATCAGGGACTCGGAGAAATCCCCGTCAGGCGATATCTGGATGCGGAAGATGCCATCTGCACAAAGCTCTACCGCGAGGGTCAGTCCACTGTCGGTCCTGAACTTTCCGGCAGGGTCTGCGACTGCGGTCAAAAATGAAAGTAAGAGAACAATTGCAGACAATAGTGATTTTTTCATATGTGGTTTTTAAGTAGATTTGTTGTAAATCTACAAAATATTAAGTGATTTCCAAATATTATATGAGATATTTGCAAATGTCATAGTAGACTCTTAAATTTGTCAAACACATCAACAGCACCTAACTAACAAATAACACACAATGAAGAAAGTATTGAAACTCGTGTCGATCTTGCTTTTGACCTGTGCTTCAGCGCTTCAGGCAGGGGCTAAAGATTGGCTTGCAACCGATTTCGGTGCAAAGGCCGACGGACAGACTCTGAACACTGCAATCCTGCAGGCTGCCATCGACCACATTTCCGCCAACGGAGGCGGCCGCCTCGTACTCAAAGGGGGCGATTTCGTGAGCGGAACCATCTACATCAAATCCGGTGTTACCCTGCACGTCGAGAGCGGCGCCCGCCTGCTGGGCTCCCTCAATCCTTGGGATTATGTCCGTGATCCCGATGCCCAGTGGACCTCTTTCATCTTTGCAATCAAGCAGAAGAATATAGGTATCACGGGCGCGGGCGAAATCAACTGCCGCGGCTTCGAGGTGGCCACTAAGGGTGTCGATTACTGCCACCTGGGCCTCATCAAGGATGACCTCAAGCTCGACCGTCTGCAGGAGGGCAAGCGCCCCGAGAATCTCCACTTCTTCAAATGCGAGAATATTACCGTCAAGGACATCACCCTGCGCGATCCCGCCAGCTGGAACCAGCAGTACGACAAGTGCCGCGGCATTCTGGTGGATGGCGTGAAGGTGGATGCCAAGTCCTACTGGAACAACGACGGTATCGACATCGTGGACTGCTCCGACGTGGTTATCCGTAACTGCGATTTCGATGCGGCCGACGACGTTTACTGTTTCAAGAGCCACAGCAAGGACGGCGTTTCCGAGAACATACTCGTGGAGAACTGCCGCGGCCGTTCGAGTGCCAACGGTATCAAGTTCGGCACCTACACCCTCGGCAAGTTCAAGCATTTCCGCTTCAAGAACATAACCATCTACGATACCTACCGCTCCGCTATTACCATCGCCAGCGTGGATGGTGCTTCCATAGAGGATGTGGAGATTGACGGCGTGCGCAGCATCAACACCGGCAATCCTATCTTCCTCCGTTTCGGTTCGCGCCGCGAGGGTGCAGCTCCTTGCCTCAAGGACATAGTGATTAAGAACGTGTACGCCGAAGTGCCTTTCGACAAACCGGATGCCGGTTACATGTATGAGGGTCCCGTGGAGGATCTTCCCCGCAACGTTTGCGCCAGCGGAATCCAGGGCAGCCCGAATCTCCGCATCCAGAACGTACGTCTGGAGAACATCGAGATAGTCTATCCCGGCAAGGCCGATAAGAACTATGCCTACCGCGGCACTTCCAAGGCCGAGCTCGAGGCCATCCCCGAGATGGAAAAGAGCTATCCTGAGTTCTCGAACTGGAAGGAGCTTCCCGCCTGGGGTTTCTATATCCGCCATGCCGACGGCATAGTGATGCAGAATGTAAAGCTTACCGTTGCTGATGTCGATTACCGTCCGGCCATCGTCGCC
>JAFZJI010000157.1 GCA_017552105.1 Bacteroidales bacterium
TCCCGTAGCTAGGGGTAATCATCACCGCATTGTCCTTGCCGGGGCGGCAGAACACCCGGTAGCACAGGTCTATGCATTCGTCGCTGCCGTTGCCCAGGAAGAGCTGCCCGGGGAGCACGCCCTTGATCTCCGCCAGCTTGGCAACCAGGCTGTCGCGCAGGGAGGTGGAAGGATAGCGGTTAAGCCCCCCTCCGAAGGGGTTTTCGTTGGCATCCAGGAGTATCCCCAGGTTGCCCTTGTATTCGTCGCGGGCGGTGGAGTAGGGCTCCAGCGAGGCGATGTTGCTGCGCACCAGGCGCATGATATCAGTTTTTTCCATAGATTCTTTTCCGTACTGCTTCGGCGTGGGCCTTCAGGCCTTCCGCCTCGGCCATTTCTATAATTGCTGATGAGAGCCCGGCAAGGCCTTCGCGGGAGAGCTGCTGCCAGGTTACGGCGTGCATGAAGCTTTCCACTCCGAGGCCGCTCCAGGCGTTCGCCAGGCCGGATGTAGGCAAGGTGTGGTTGGTGCCGCTGGCATAATCGCCGGCGCTTTCGGGCGACCAGTTGCCGAGGAAGATGCTGCCTGCGGCAGTAATCTTCGCAGCGGCTGCTTCGGGTTCGCGGACGGCCAGTATCAGGTGCTCGGCGGCATACATGTTCGCAAACTCTATCTGGGTGTCTATATCGTCGAAGATGATGATGCGGCTGTTGCCCAGGGCCTTGTCCACCACGCTTTCGCGGGGCAGGCTGGCCTTCTGGATGTCGATTTCCGCCCGGACATCTTCCGCAAACGCGGGGTCGGAGCAGAGCAGCATCACTTGGCTGTCGGGTCCGTGCTCCGCCTGGGACAGCATGTCTGCCGCCACGAAGGAGGCACGGGCGCTGTCGTCGGCGATCACCATCACCTCCGAAGGGCCTGCGGGCATATCTATCGCAAGTCCGCGGCGCGAGAGTATCTGCTTAGCCTTCATGACATACCTGTTGCCGGGGCCGAAGATCTTGTCGGCCTTGGCGACCGTCTGCGTGCCGAAGGCCATGGCTGCGATTGCCTGGGCGCCACCGAGTTTGTAGACGGTATCCACCCCGCAGAGATCAGCTGCGAAGAGGATGGAGTCGGCTATGCGGCCTTGTTTGTCCGGAGGCGTGCAGAGTATGCGGCGCGGGCATCCGGCGATGCCGGCGGGGATTGCGAGCATCAGCACGGTGGAAAACAGCGGGGCGGATCCTCCGGGGACATAGAGCCCCGCGCAGTTCACGGGCAGGAAACGGCGACGGCAAATGGTGCCTTGGCCATCGTCCCAGCAGTAATCCTGCGGCAGCTGCTTGCTGTGGAACTCCTTGATACGGCCGGCGGCAATGCGTATCGCCTCTTTCAGGCTCTCGGGGAGCCTGCGTCCGGCCTCGGATATCTCCTCGGGGCTTACCACGAAGGATTCGGGCACGAAGCCTTCGATCTCCTGCGAGAGGGCCTTCAGGGCGGCATCTCCTTCAGTACGCACGCGTTCCAGAATGGCGCTTACGCGGTCTTCCACCGCCGCGTCGTCCGGCAGGGAGCGCCGGGTAAGGTCCGGCCACAGGTCACGCCCCGGGTTGTCGTAGATTTGCATATCAGTCAATAACTTTATCGAGATTCAGTACCAATATTCCTTCGGCTCCTATCCCCTTCAGCGACTCGACGGTCTGCCAGAGGGTCTTCTCGCAGACCACGGTGCTCACCGAGCTCCAGCCTTCGGCGGCCAGGGGCATCACTGTAGGGCTGCGCATCGAGGGGAGAAGCTTGAGGGCCTCGTCAATCTTGGCAGTCGGGAGGTTCATCAGCACGTACTTCTTCCCCTGGCTTTCCAGAGCGGCGTCGATGCGGAAGAGAATGGTATCCAGCAGAGCTTTCTTCTCGGCGGGGAGGTCTTTACGGCAGATGAGCACCGCTTCGCTTTCGAGCACGGATTTCACCTCCACCAGACCGTTCGAGACCAGGGTACCGCCGGAGGATACTATGTCGAAGATGGCGTCAGCGATGCCGGCGGCAGGGGCTATCTCCACAGAGCCCTTGATTTCCCGGACCTTGGCGTCGATGCCGTTCTCGGCGAGGAATCTGCGGAGCACGGCCGGGTAGGATGTGGCTATGCTCTTGCCTTGGAACCACTCCAGACCGGGATATTCCACGGTCTTGGGAACGGCGAGGGAGATGCGGCAGGCCCCGAAGCCGAGTTTGCGGAGCACTTCTACGTCGGCGCCGGTCTCGGCTATCTCGTTGAGGCCGACGATTCCGATGTCGGATGCGGCGCCTTCCACTACGCCGGGGATGTCGTCGTCGCGCAGATACAGGACTTCCAGAGGGAAGTCGGCGGCTTTGCCCAGGAACTTGCGCTTGGCATCATCGATGTTGATGCCGATTTCCCGGAGGAGGCGGAGGCTGTCTTCGTTGAGCCTGCCTTTTGATTGGATTGCTAATCGTATCATATATTATCTACTAACTGTTCTCTGCATAAAAAAAGATGGCCCGCCGGTCTGGCAAGCCATCTCATGGTTCTTTATTATAAACCACAACCGCCTACCGGACCTGTTCAGCCTGGAAATGGTGGTGGCGGTGGTTGAATTTCTGAATCATATCTACCGCAAATATAGCGAAGTTTTCCGCTTCACCAAAATTTTTGATACTTTTTTATCCTAGAGTTTGACGTACGACCTTGGCATAGAATTGGCAGCCGCGGGGGTATCATGAAACGCATAGTTATAATACTGATAGCCTTGATGGCCTGGACTGGTTTGAAAGCCCAATATGTCATTTCCAACAAATATGACCTGTGGTTCGAGGATACCGGGCATGAGGTGACGACACGCAAATCCATTCTATGCTCGGAGGACTATCAGGACCTTTGGAACGGCTGCCATGTGCGCCTGATCGGCAGGAAAATCTATATCTACAACAGCAGCAACTCTTCCGTCCTCTACGGCGACGAGATCACCCTTCTGGACAATGGCAACTGGAAGTGCATCCGCGGCAAATATGTTTCCTATGTAGAGCAGTAGTTTGTATACTTTCAGTTCACAAAAACACAACAATCAATTGCCAGGTGCTTGCTATGTCCCAAAATCAGGGACGCGGCCGTCAAAATCGGCCTTTTTTGCTTGCTACGTCCCTGATTTTGGGACATAGCAAGCACTTAACACAAAACCTTGACTATCAATGAGCCTTCAGGCGAACGGCGGAGGCCGGTCCGAAGGACAAAGGCCGGGAGCGCGTCAGAGTGTCGA
>JAFZJI010000158.1 GCA_017552105.1 Bacteroidales bacterium
CTGCGTCAACGGAACCGGGGTCACCACTACGTTCATTGACTGCGACTTTGTAGACAACTGGTCTGATGCGAAAGGTGGAGCCGTCATGATCGAAAGCGGCAATGCCAATACCACGTTCACAGGCGGCAAGTTCCAGGGAAACCACGCCGATGGTGCTGATAATACAAAAGCCGCCGGAGCAGCTATTTATGCGACTGGTGCCGGTGTGAAGGTCAGCTGTACGGATGTTCTGTTTAAAGAGAATTACAATTATATTGGAACAAACACCTATTCCGGCGGTATCCTACGTATCCAGCAGGAAGGCGGAGAAGGATACTTCAACGGATGTGTGTTCGACGGCAACTGGACAAACCGCGAGAACCAAAATAACAGCCCTTGCGCTGCCATTGTCAACTGCCGCGTAGGTGATGTCAAGTATTACTTCAACGCCTGCGAATTCAAGGAGAACACTTCCGGAGTAAGCAACGATGCTGGCAGATATGGCGGCTTGAGGGGAACTGTCTTCGCCACTTTGGCAGGCAGTACATTTGCCTTCAACAACTGTTCCTTCCATGACAATTATGGTGGTCGTAACTCCGATGACATTTCATGGATTGGCATGGATAACACAAGCAGCACGCTCATTCTCGCTAATACTACAATAGCAGGCGACAACTACCGCGCTCCTGAAACCGGAGCAGGAAGAAAGAACAACTGGGGCGTTATCAAGTTCCAGAATACCGGCCACTATTATTTCCTCAACAGTATCATCTGCTCGCTGGATCCGGTTGGCAACAGTTTCTGGGTCAACGGCGATATAATGGTTGATGGAACAACCAAGATTTCTGCCGGCGGCCCCAAGCTTCCTGTATACTGCTGGTACAGCAAGATTTCCAAGGAAGGGGACAACCGTACCGACTGGACTGAAGACACCGGTTCCGGCCACGACTACTATGCCACTTCGGCGAGCTTCGGCTCCTGGAGCGCACCGTACATGTGGAACGGAACTCTCACCGGC
This sequence comes from Bacteroidales bacterium, assembly GCA_017552105.1. Classification (GTDB taxonomy): domain Bacteria; phylum Bacteroidota; class Bacteroidia; order Bacteroidales; family UBA932; genus Cryptobacteroides. The sequence continues at coordinate 998 of JAFZJI010000158.1, forward strand.
ACCAACAGCAATATGAAGGCTGCGACGGCCGATGTCAACGCGCAGATCCAGAACGCAGACGCCGACTTCTATGCCTGGCTTAACAGCATCGGAGCCCTCGGCAAGGACATCAACGGCAACAACCGCGGCGCCACCTCATGGCCCGGTTGCTACCAGAACTAAAACCGCTTACCCATAATAATAAATCCCGGCTCGTCCTGAGCCGGGATTTATTTTTGTAGCTTTCAAACTGATTACTTGGAAGTGTAGTGGGCTTTGAGTGCGGCAATATCGCTCTCGCTCAGCACGTCGGAAGTCATTATGAACTCGTCCATCTGGGCAGGGAGCTTGTATGCCAGCGCACCGGTGCCGTCCTGGCCGATATTGAGCGACAGGGAGTCGAACGAAGTGCTTGCGAGCGAAGCAGGAATCTCGGCATCTTCTCCTTCGAACTCGAAGTCGTAGTAGATCCTTACTTTGCGATTCTCGCGGTCGACGGTCAAGATGACGTGCATCCAGCCTTCGTCGTAGTTGTTCGGGAGATAACGCACGTAATCCATCCTGTTATTGCCGCCGTCGCCGACGTTGAACTTGATGTCCTTGGTCCCTCTGTACGACAGGATGAATCCTTTGTAAACACCCTCTTCCCAATCCTTGTTGGAAATCAGTCCAGGATCAGCCTTGTTAGGAGTTACCACGGAACCCTTGAGCCAGAAGGCCACGGAGAAGGAACCTGTGCCGACCTTCACGTCTTTGAGAGTTACGTAGCCATTGTTCAGCGCCACGCCTTTTCCGAAGTATGCATCGTTGTACTGGAGTGTTCCCGACTTCGTGGTCTGCACCTTGCCGAAAGCATCGTCGATGTTTCCGTCGAAGGGGAGGTAGGCGATTACATTATGCCCTGCAAGAAGGCTCTGCATGCTGCTGACGGCAGGGGTAGGTACGGTCTGATGCTGGCGATATTCGGTGCCTGGTACATCCATTTCCTTTCGTTCGCTGACCGAAGTGACGTCCTTGAATACTCCGGCGGGCACGTGGCCGGTCCAGGTTTCGGGGCATTCGAGCCCGAGAGCGTAGGCGGCAATCGCCGCGATATCGCGGGCCTCGGCATCTATGATGGTGCCGTCCGCGACGGTCTTACCTGTTATCCCTAGGAATACATATCTTTCGGCGTCAGTATTTCCGCCATGATCCTTCTCGATCCCGCCGTGGTCGGCAGTCACTATGAACAGGGTGTCGTCGGATAACCCCTTAAGCACCAGCTGGTCGTAGATCCAACCTATATATGTATCCAAGATGCTGATAGCCTGAAGATGATTTTCGGTGCCGTATCCATATTTGTGACCCGCACCGTCGGCCGAGTCGAACTGGACGAATACCAGCGCCGGGGCGTTGCCTGCCAGGTAATTGACTACTTTCCTGGCCACTTCCGGATCCTGGCCTGCATCTTCTTTGGTGACGCCGATGTTATCCTCCACTATCCCGTTGTTGATTGCGTACCAGTTGACGAAGGATGCCAGTTTAGCATCGGGCATCGCCTCGTGGATTACGCGGAAGATGGAAGGATACGGGCTGTTCCCGGGATATGAGTATTCCCGGTTCTCGGCAATGGTGTTGTTAAGCCCGTGGAATTCCGGAAGGACTCCGTGGAGCATCGACCCCCAGCATTGGGCGCTGATGGTCGGGAAAGACGTCTTGGACCTGTAGGTCGTAGCCTGGTCCTTGAATATCTCGTCGCACCTGGGAGTATCGGTTTTCTGGAAGAAAGCGCCGCCGCCGTCCACGCCTACGATGACTACGTGTTTGTAGGCCCCTTTCGAAACGACTGCGGCAGGGGGTTCGGGTTTCGGTTTCTGGTCCTTACCCTTGTTGTCGGCATTCTCCTTGGAGGTACAAGACACGAGAATGCAAAGCAGTGAGACAAATAGCAAACTGTAAGAACGGTTCATAGAAGGAAGATTTTAATGTTATTTAACGTCCAAAGGTAGGGGGAAAGGTGGAAAACAATTCTATGAATTATGTAATATCCTGCAAGAATTAGTGCAAATATAGGAAGAATGCTTACAAAATAAGATGCGGGAATTGCCGATTTTTGCATTAACGGATGCTTTTCTTTATTTTTACCCGTCAAAGATGCCGAAAAGATTCTTCATACTTCTGTCCGTCCTGGTTCTCTTCCTGCCGTGCGCGCGGGGAGCGGAGCCGCAGGAATGGCAGATATCGCAGCTGGACATGCATTCCGGGCTGAGCGACAACTGCATAAACGACGTGCTCGTGGATTCCAAAGGCTTCCTTTGGGTGGGCACCAATGCGGGACTGGACTTTTGTGACGGATACAATATACTCGGCGTAGCATTTCCCGAAGCGGCGAACAATCTGCAGCCCGTGGTATTCTCGCTCGCCGAAGACCAGTCCGGGACTATCTGGGCCGGAACTTCCGAAGGATTGTACAAGACCGACGGCAACCGTCTCGGAATGCTGTACTTCGACTGCAGCGAAGTCGACGGGGAGCCTCTCCGCCAGATGTGCTGCAGCAAGAAAGGCTTCCTTTGGATTGCACCCAGGGGCGCCCCCCTGGTAAGGGTCAATACTGCGGACGGAAGTGTCTCCACCATTCCAATCGTGGGAAGGGCCGTCTGCAGCGGACCGCAAGGGGAGGTTTATATCGTTTCCGGCGATGGCCGCATATTGGTATCTTCCGACGGGGCATCAGACCCTGAGTGCATCTTCGCGGGTCATGACCAGTCTCCCAGATTCTCCCGCATTGCTTATACGGGGCGTTATCTTTTGCTTTCAGTTGATAATGGCGACGTTTATGCCTTCGACCTGGAAAGCAAGGAGCTGACATCCCTCCCGTTCATAGAGAGGAGCAGGGACGCTGTCGTGCATCATCCGGGCGAAATATGGGTTTCCGCCCGCGATGGAATCCACGTACTGGACAGCAACCTGACACAGACACAGATAATCCGTCCCTTCCACGACAACTACACCCGTTGCATGTCGGAAGATGGCCATGGCGGCATCTGGGCAGGTACCCTTTTCGAAGGCCTGGCACATATCACTCCTAACCGGCTGGGCTTCGTGCACTACAGCGACGAGTTCGCCGGCGGGCGCTTCAAGGCCCGCGACTTCGTGGAAACGCCGGACGGATGCATCTGGATTGGCAGCGACACCAAAGGACTCCTTTGCCTCGACCCTGACGCCGAAGGTGGCAGTGCATCCAGAACATATTTCCCCGGCTGCAATGTTACCGGCCTGTTCGCGGAAGGCAGTAAACTATGGGTCGGGACCATCGACGATTCCATCCCCGTCACCCTCCTGGACACGGAAAGCGGGCAGATGACGGCATACCCCGAGGCCGGCAAATCGGCCTACGCATTCTGCCGGGATGCCGACGGAAATCTCTGGATAGGCGCCAAAGATGGTTTCATAGTAGGCCGTGAAAGCCCGTCGGGGGAATTCAGCCGCGAGATGTCCATACCCTGCGAGCAGGTGGCCCGCATCATCTGCACTGCGAGAGGCGAAGTCTGGGTGGCCAGCATCGGCGGCAAGGTCTTCCGCTACAAGGAAAGGTCGCTGTCCACTTACAGGATACCGATTTCCAATATCCTTACCGATATAGCCGAGTATGATGACGGCCGCATTTTTGCCTCCTCCGAAGGCGGCGGCCTCTGGGAATATCTTCCTTCTCGAGATGCTTTCCTCCCCGGGGACATGGACGGGAAGCGGCTGCTCAAGATAGCCCGTGAAGACGGAGGGAAACTGCTGTGGATTACCGGTGCCCACGGCATCCACATAATGAACCCCGACGATGACAGGGAACTCCCCATCATCTCTTTGGGCGTCCTCGGGATCGACAGTTTCAATTACTCGTCCAATTTCATCTCTTCGGACGGAACTCTCTATGCCGGTACTTCCGATGGATTCATTTCCTTCTCGGCAAGGAAGATGAGGGAAGCTGCACCGGCCGTCGAGGCTCCGGTAATCTCGTCTTTCCATATCCTTTCTTCTTCGGGAAAAGAGGATGTGGACCGGTTCATACTCCCCGAAGCCCTGAATCTTGGCAGCAGTAACCGTTCTTTCGAACTGAACGTATCGTCGCTGGATTACGACCGATTTCCCAGCAAGGAACTTTTTTGGAAAATCGACGGATACAATGAATGGACGCCCATCAAGGACGGGATAATCACCGTGTACGACATCCCATCCGGGAAATGGGAACTCAAGGTTAAGGCCTTGTCCCTTTCCGGGAACGAGAGCCCTGAGGCTGCCATAGGCCTGAGGGTGCTGCCCCCACCTCTTCTCAGCCCGCTGGCCTTCCTGGTGTATCTCATACTCTTCCTGACTATCATCGTGGGAATAGCGATGCTGTCTGACCGTCATGCCAAGGCGAAGGCGGCCAGGGCGCACGAGCGCGAGTTGCTCGAATCCAAGATGAATTTCCTTTCCTCGATAGCTCATGAAATCAGGACCCCTCTTTCTCTGGTGCAGATTCCAATCGAGGCTCTGATCCGAAAGTTCACCAGCTCGGCCGACGCTTCGGTGCAGGAGAATCTGGACATAATGAGACGGAACTCCCTCAAACTCACGGTCCTCATCAACGAGCTGCTGGACTTCCGCAAGCTCACCGACTCCACTTTCCAGATCCATCCGGAATACCTCGACATAAGAAGCATACTGAAAGATGCCCACCGGCGTTTCCTGCCTACCTTCCTCCAGGAAGGGAAGTCGCTGTCGCTGAGTGTCCCGGACGCAGCGGTTTTCTGCGAGACCGACGTACGCTCGATAGGCCGTATCTTCGATAACCTGCTTTCCAATGCACTGAAATACTCCGCCCATCACACTTCGATAGTGCTCACCGTGAAGGGACATGATGCGGTGGTGAGCGTGGAGAACGACGGCACGGTGCTGCCGGAGAATGTCCGCGAGCTAATCTTCAAGCCCTTCTACCGCTATGAAGACGATTCCTCCGCCAATGTGGACGGAACCGGCCTCGGGCTTTCCACCAGCCGGCAGTTCGCTTCCCTCATAGGCGGCTCTCTTGCAATGGACGACGATACCAAGGTCAACCGCTTCATCTTTACCATACCGGTCCGTCCGGAAGATGAGTCCGCGGCTTCGCTGCCCATGGTCGAGGCCAAGGATAAATCCGTGATGGTGGTCGAGGACGATAAGGACATGGCCCACGTGATTGGCGAAATCTTGAGCGATTCCTATAATATTATCTATGCTTCCAACGGCCGCCAGGCCCTCGAGAAGATAGAGTCCGGTGCGTCTCCCACGCTGGTGGTGTCGGATGTGATAATGCCGGAAACGGACGGAATAGTGCTCACCAAAACACTCAAGGGCAATCTTGCGACCAGCCATATCCCTGTGATACTGCTGTCGGCCGAAGTGCCGGACGTGTTCATGCAGGAAAGTCTGGAAGGAGGTGCCGATGCCTATCTGGAGAAGCCGTTCTCCCCGAAGAAACTCCGTAGCATGGTGGACAACCTCATAGAGAACCGCCGCCGTGTGTACGAGTTCTTCATCTCTTCGCTTCCTTCCGGAGGGGAATTGCCCAGCGGACGTATATCTGCCATGGAGCAGAAGTTCCTGCGCAGCATCCAGGAATATGTGATAGCCAACCTTCACAAGGTGATAACCCTGGACGACCTGGCCGAAGTGGTGTGCCTGTCACCATCTTCCCTGTATAAGAAGATGAAAGAGTATGCCGACATCTCTCCTATGGAATATGTGATGAAGATGCGCTTGCACAAGGCAGTGGAGTTGCTGAAGGATGATTCCGTTTCGGTGCAGGAGGTCGCCTCGGCCGTCGGTTTCAACACGCACTCATTCTTCTCGGAGTGTTTCAAGCGCGAATTCGGCATGACTCCCCGCCAGTGGCGCCTGCGCAACGTGGCCAGGCATAATAATGCGAAATAATATGTGCAACCGTATATTCATATTGCTGCTGCTGGCGATGTTGCCGCAAGTGTGCTCGTGTCAGTCAAAAACCGATGAACTGTTGGTGGGGTCCTTCAACGTGAGGTTCCTCGACGACAACCGCCCGGACTATGATTTTAAATTCGGCGGGCAGCCCTGGCCGGTAAGGCGTCCGGCAGTCAAAGCGTTCTTCGAGAAGAACCCGATAGACATTATGGGCCTGCAGGAAGTCAGGAGGGCGCAGGCCGCCGATCTGGAAGAGGACCTCGGAGATGAATGGTTCATCTATTGCCCCGGGCGTTACAGCGGAGGCAAGATGGTGCGTACTTCCGACGAGGCTGTAGGTCTGATGTATCGCAAGTCCCGCTTCAACCTGCTGGGCTATGGCCGCTTCTGGCTCAGCGATTCTACCGAAGTGGCCGGCTCCAAGCGACTCGGGCAGAGCAGCCCCATCGTTACGTCGTGGGTGCATCTCGAAGAGAAGGCCCGTCCCGGCAAGGATCTGTGGTTCTTCTCCGCACATATAAGCTGGTCGGTAGCAGCAAATCCCGAACTTCCCGACCAGGAAGTGGAGACGCTTCTTTCCGAGATGGAACGTCTGACCGGAATATCCAGGACGGAGTTCAGGAGTTGCGCGACGCCGGTTTTCCTTGTGGGCGACCTTAACAATACCGCCGAAGAATCCTCGATACGTACTCTCGGCAGCTTCTTCAACGATGCCCGGACATCCAGTCCCGTGTCGGAATCCACCGGCAAACAAACCTTCAACTGCTACGGGAACGAGGGGAAGGCAGCCATAATCGATTATATCTTCTTCGGCATCGGCAAAGCGGAGGAATACATCGTAGATGATTCCAAAAGCTATGATCCGGAGGTGAAGTTCATCTCGGACCACTACCCGCTGCTGTTCCGTCTGTCGTATTAGCCGCAAAATATAGAATCGTTGTAATTCTCGGAGGTATCGGCGTAACCGCTTAGGTCGATTCGGTTTACTTTTGCAGAAGTAAGAATCCGTACCCGACATGCGTTACGCCATGAAAAAGGAATACATTGAACCCCGCACCGAAGCGGTGTCCATCCATAATGCTGCGCAGCCTCTTTGCGCCAGTATCAACTCCTTGTCCCCCCTCGAAGAGAAGAACGATCTGGGGGGATTTGACTGGAACTATAAATAATTGCCGACATGAAGAAGATTTGTTTTCTCGCTTCAGTTGTCCTGCCTCTGTTCTTCTCTTGTGTCAACAACGGGGAGATGATGCAGGATGCTCCCCAGACAATTTCGTTCGAGGCTCAGATTGAAGGAACCAAGACCCAGCTGGGCGAAAAGGTGGGTAATTCATATCCCAACTACTGGTCTGCAGGGGATGCTATCTCGGTAAATGGCATCACTTCGCAGGCATTGGCCGCCGATTCTCCGTATGTTGGCACTGCAAAGGCCACATTCTCTGTTACCGGGGCGCTCTCCGCTCCGTATTACTTCGCATATCCGGCTTCGGCCGTTGCGAATTACAACGGTAGCAGTGCCAGGATCCGCATCCCGAACACCCAGATCATGTCTTCCACGACTTATGACGCGTCTGCTTTCGTAATGGTGGGAAGGGGTAGCTCCAGCCTCCTTAGCTTCAATGCGGTGATGAGCGTGATAAAGCTTACCGTTCCCGGAGTTTCCGCCGCGAAGATATCCTCCGTGATGTTCGAAAGCCTCGGCAGCGAAAAGGTGAGCGGTGAATTCAATACGGATTTCAACGGTATTTCGGCCACATCGAACTCCGTACGCATGGTGAACGTATATGCTCCCGGCGACGGCCTCGCTTTCGGCGGCACCATGTACATCCTCGTGCCTGCGCAGACCTATGCCTCCGGAATCCGTTTTACAGTCCGTGCTACGGATGGTACTCAGATGACCTTCTCCACTTCGAATTCATTCGCAGCCTTGCCCGGAGCGGTTTATCCGCTTACGACCAGAAGCTATACCCCCGACCCCACGGAAATTCCCGAGGGGATGATGGTGATGTCGTCAAACGTACGCTTCGCTTCGGCGCGAGGTAAATCCAATAATCCCGACACCGGAGAGCGCGATTGGAACTACCGTAAGGTCGGATATTACTCGATGGTCAACTGGTATCGCCCGGCAATCCTGTGCTTGCAGGAAGCCGAGAAGGAACAAGTGGCCGATATCAAGAACAATTGCACCGGCTACGGCTACTACGGCGAGAGCATCAAACTAGGGTCCGATATCCTAAGAGACAGCGGTCTATGGGATTTGTACGGGAGCAGGAACCGGGGCGAGTCCTCCACCATTTTCTACAGGACTGACCTGATTTCCCTCGGCAGCCACGGCACCATATGGCATTCCGATACCCCCAACAGTGCCGGCAGCTATTTCTCCGAGATGAAAGATGGCCAACCCCAGGCATCTACCTGGGCCATCATGACTTACAAACCCACGAATACCAGTTTCTTCCTGATAAACGTCCATCTGAGCCTTTACGACTCACGCCCCAAGGAGATATCCCTGATCCTGAATACGGTCGCCAGCAAAAACACCGGCAATCTTCCCGTGATACTCACGGGCGACTGGAACCTGGTGGATGGAGACTCGTGGCTGAATCCCGTCGAGGACGCATACAAGAATGCGCGCCATTACGCACAGAAGACAGATTGGTATGGGACCTACCATTGGTGGGGGACGGAAAGCAAAATGATCGATCATATCTATTACGGAGGAATAGGTAACTGCTTCCTCTTCCATACCGACAACATCCAGTGGAACAACCGTTACATCTCCGACCATTATCCGGTGTTCGCCGTATTCGACCTCAACAGCAGCACGACCACTGTGCCCGTTGCAGATTTCAACGTACCGGATAACATACAGATCGACCGTGAGGTCAGATTTGACGACTCTTCGACTTCGGCGTCGGGTATCGCTTACCGGGAATGGGATTTCGGCGGAATCCGTTCAAATGAACAGAGCCCCGTAGTCTGCTTCCGTTCGGTAGGAAGTGATGTCCCGGTGCGGTTGACAGTCGTCGACAACAGCGGCCAGACGGCCACGGTGACCAAACTCGTTACGGTAGAAAGTTCCGACGACCATAAACTCACCCAGGCTTGGAGACGCGTATATGATTCCACCGAGGGAGCTACCGCCTACTGGACTTCTCCCGCAGTGAATGCCGCCGGCAACAGGATATATGTATCATCTTCCGGCTACCACCTCGTAGGTTTCAACGCCTCCGGCAGCCAGATAGGCAGTTACGACATAGGGAAATACGGGGCATACATCTCCGGCAGTTTGAACTGCCAGACGCCCACACCATCCATCGACGTGGAAGGGAACGTATATATCCCCGCACAGTACAGCTCCGGCGGTTCCGGCTCGGGCGGGCTCTTCTGCCTGAAGGGAGACCTGTCGGCTGAAAGATGGTATGTCAATACCGGCGCGGATTCGCAATATCGTACGTGCATCCCGGCCGTATTCGGCAACTATGTATGCATACAACTTACCAACGTGGACTCCAACCTCTTCAATTCCAACATGATAATCCTGAACCGCTACGACGGCAGCCTGAACCAGACTCTCTCTTGCGATAAAGGTTCTTTCGGAGGAATCGCAGTGGCTGCGGACGGGACCTTCGTCTTCGGTGCCGCCCGAGGTGGCAGTGACGGCGGAAAGGCTGTGGGAGAGGAAAGCGGCGCAGGCTACAAAGTCGCATTGCTCGATGGTGTTGGTTCTTGGAAGACATCTCCCAACAGCGACGGCGGGCGGGCCAGCAACCTGCTTGGAATGGCGCACTCCGATGGCTACGGCTACAGGACCAAGGGATTCCAGCCGGCTATTTCTACGATAGACGGAAGCGTGTACGTGGCGGCCACTACCGACGACAACAAGATGATATGCGCCCGGTACAGCCTAAGCTCCTATGTCGCCAACACCGTCCCTACTCCTATATGGAAAGTTGAGGTATCTGCCGATGCAAGCAATTACGGTCTGGGATGCGTCCTGGACGAACAAGGTAACGCCTATTATCGGGCAGCCGACAAAGTGTTCAAGCTCAATGCGGCCGATGGCGCCCTGGCTTGGGAGTTTGTCACGAGCAGCAATGCCGGCAACTGCGGCGTGCCTGCCATCGACAATCTGGGCTATGTCTATGTCACCGACAGGAGCAAGCAGCTGCTGCTGAAACTGTCTCCTCTGGATGGCTCTATAATCTCGCAGACCAAACTGTCGATTACCCCCAGGACCAGTCCTACGATAGACTATTCCGGCAATATCTACGTATGCGGAACTTCCGTAGACGACGAAGGTGCGGTCCTTTACAAGATTACCTGCCCCAAGACCACCGGCCCCGGTGCCAACTGGTCGCAGTTGGGAGGCAATCCCATGAAGAGTTGCATGGTGCCCGGCGCGACTGAAGTATTCGGCGGCTCGGCATCCCATGAAGGATATACCAGCGGAAGTATTTACTGATGAAGAAATGGATCATCATACTGCTCTTCTTTTTCTCGGTGACGGTCGTCAGAGCCGCCGGGATGGGAGAGATAGTCCTGCAGGAAGCGCGTTTCCATCTGGGAGACGCTCCTGCCGGATGGACCGAACCCGGCTTCGATGACAGTGCCTGGCAGACTATTGCCATCCCTGAAAAATGGCATGGAGAAGGCATGTATGCGCAATACAGGATCCGTTTCCAGGTGCCGGATGATTTCGTGAAGACGGCTCCCTACAAGCGTAATGCTATTTTCGATCTCGCTTTCATCGACGATTGCGACGAGGCCTGCCTGAACGGAAAACTCATAGGTAAAAGCGGCAGGATGCCGTCGGAAGACGGTCAGGCCCAGTCGGCCTGGGATAAACACCGCATATACAAGGTGGATGCCCGCCAACTCAAAGAGGGCGAAAACCTTCTTACCGTGCTGGTATGGAACCGCCGTACCCGCGGAGGCGTGTATGGCGGACCCTTCGTAGTGAGGATGGCGCAGCTTGACGATCTGCTGGAAATAAGTTGTTCGGAAGACGGCAGCGCCGACCATTGCCGTATAAGCGTTTCATCCGATGTCCGCATCCGTGCCAGGCTCGACGTGGCCGGGAAGGAAAAACGGGCGAGGCTGAAGCCGGGGCGCGTTTTCAAGCGCGACATCTCCTATGATGGTTCCGAGCCCATGAAACTGGATGTGTCCATACGCGACAAGCGTACCGGGCAGATTGTTTGCAAAAGCTTCACCCCCAAGTATTGTCTCACTCCGCCGGCTCCGCAGGAGCCCAGATATAACAGTCCTGCGGTCCTTGGCGTCAGGAGCGGTTCTCCTATATATTTCAGGGTCCCGTTCTCGGGGCTTAGGCCTATGACCTTCAAGGCTTACGGTTTGCCGGAGGGTTTGTCTTTCGACGAGGCCATGGGAGTCCTGAGCGGTTCGGTCGGGGTGGCCGGAGAGTATCCCATCCGCTTCGAGGCCAGCAACGAGGCCGGCAGTTCGGAGGGAAGTCTTCTTCTGAAAGTGGGAGATACCATCGCCCTGACTCCGCCAATGGGCTGGAACAGCTGGAACTGCTGGGGGCTTGACGTCTCCGAAGAGAAAGTATATGCATCTGCCCGCGCCCTGATAGCATCCGGCCTGGCCGATTATGGATACAGTTACGTAAACATCGACGATGCATGGCAGGGGAGCGAGCGTTCCGACGACGGCACACTCCTCCCGGACGAAAGGTTCCCCGACATAGCCGGTCTTGGCGATTATCTGCATCGGAACGGATTGCGGCTGGGGATCTATTCTTCCCCCGGCAACTTTACCTGCGGCGGTTATCTTGGTTCGCTGGGATTCGAACAGAAAGATGCGGACACCTGGAATGCCTGGGGCGTGGATTATCTCAAATACGACCTGTGCGGCTACAGGAGCATCCTGGATACTTTGCCTGTCGTAAAAAGGGCAGACCACATGAAGCCCTACCATTTGATGGACGCTTTCCTGAAACGACAGCCGAGGGACATCTGCTATTCGATATGCCAGTATGGGCTCGAGGAAGTCTGGAGCTGGGGTGCGTCCGCAGGTGGGAACCTTTGGCGTACCACCGGTGACATCACTGATACCTGGGATTCCGTGTTGAGGATTGGTTTCACTCTTCAGCGCGAATTGTGGCCCTTCTCCGGTCCCGGTCGCTGGAACGATCCCGACATGCTCGTGGTAGGGAGAGTCGGATGGGGAGAAGGACTCCGGGACAGCCGTCTGACTGCCGATGAACAGTATTCGCACGTGTCGCTGTGGGCTTTGCTGGCCGCACCGCTGATAATAGGCGGAGACCTCTCTTCGCTGGACAGGTTTACCATGAACCTCCTCTGTAACAACGAAGTGATAGCCATCGACCAGGACCCTATGGGACGTCAGGCCCGTTGCCTTATGGAGAAGGATTCCATCCAGGTCTGGGGCCGTCCCTTGTCCGATGGGTCGTATGCCGCCGGTATCTTCAACATGGGAGATGAGGCTTTGGACGTGAATATAGCGGACATACTTACGGAATCCGGTTGGAGCGGCATCGGGGTCTGCCGGGATGTATGGAGGCAGAAGGAATGCCGCGAAACGGCAGCCATTCCTCCGCATGGTGTGATTATGCTGAAATTTAACGCAATTGACGCGAAATGAATAGAATCTTTTTGATATGTGCGGGGCTTCTGGCACTGCTTGCATCCTGCAAGAAGTCGCCGGCACCGTTCCCGGAAGTGGGCGAGCCTTATGCTATAACGCAGGGCCCGGAAGATCATCTGCTGGCCAATTACTTCGGGATCAACGCCTGGAGCCCGGACGGCAGATACGTGTGCGTGCTCGGTGTCGGCTTCACCGGACGGCTCCCGGAAGAGAACGACGAGGCTACCGTGGCCCTGGTGGATCTGGCCGACAATATGCGCTACATTCCTATTGGCAGCACCACCGCCTGGAATTTCCAGGAGGCGGCGATGTTCCATTGGCTTCCCTGGGAGGACGGCCTGTGCGCATTCAATGACTGCCGGGACGGGCGCTTCGTGACCGTGCTGCTGAACTGGAAAAGCGGAGAGGAACGCATTCTTCCGCGCCCCATCAGCGCCGTGGATGCTTCGGGAGAGTGGGCCATAAGCCTTAACTATGCTCGCTTGAGAGTGTGCCGCCCCGACTACGGTTATGCCGGGGAAGGCCAGGATCCGCTGCTGGACGAAGTCTGGCCGGAGGATGACGGATTGTGGCTGGTAAACCTCAAGACAGGGGAGGAGAAGCTGCTGCTTTCGGTGGCCGATGCCAGGGAGCGTATGCCCCGGATTACTTCGGAGGATGGCCTGGCGTATTTCTGCCATACCATCATCAGCCCCGATGCCGGGAAGGTGTTCTTCCTTGCCCGCACGGTACAGGATTTCAAGGCTCAGCTCTCCGAACGCGGATATGTCTACAACTGGGATACGGTGTCCATGACCGTAAACACCGACGGAACGGACCTGCGCCGTTGTTTCATGGATGGATGGAAAGGGTCCCATTTCAACTGGAACCCCGACAGCGAGACGCTTGTGGTCACTGCCCGGTGGAACGGGAATCAGACCTGGTCGCATGTGATATTCAAGGTGGGAGAAGAAGATAAGGTCCACCAGCTTGCTCCCGGAATAATGGACTGGGACGGTCACTGCATCTTCTCCCCCAATGGGAAGTTCATAAGCAGCGAAGGCTATTGGAACAAGGACGGCAACCGTAGCTGGGTGCTGCTGCGCCTGGAAGATGAGGCTCTCATCTCCCTGGGCAGTTTCCATGTGCCGGAATCCTACAAGGAACAGTATTCCCGTTGCGATCTGCACGCCCGCTGGCGCCCCGACGGCAGCCAGATGGCATTCAACTCCGTACACGAAGGCAGCCGGCAGGTTTACCTCCGTGATGTAAAATGGAAATAATCATGAAAGTAAAAGGATTATCGATAGCTCTTCTGCCCCTTCTGCTTGCGGGCCCATCGCTGTACGCCCAGAACGCCCAGCCGGACGTCTCGTCGGTACAGCTCAGCGTAACCGTGGACGACTCTGCCATCATTGGACCGGTCAAACCGATGAATGCGGTGAACAACGGGCCATACATCGGCGACAGCGCCCAGATGGCCGATTTCCGCATCCTGAATATTCCCTACAGCCGTACCCACGATGCCAGCGAGGGATACTACGGGCAAAGGCTGATAGATATCAGCGATGTGTTCCCGGATTTCAGCAAGGATCCGGACAAGGCCTCCTCGTACGATTTCCGGGAGACCGATGCCTACATCAAGACCCTGGTCGATTCCGGCAGCGAACCCTTCTACCGTCTGGGGCAGACCATCGAGAACCAGAAGGCCGCGAAGTACAACATCTATCCTCCGAAAGATTACAAGAAATGGGCGAAGATATGCGAACACGTCATACTCCACTACAATGAAGGCTGGGCCGACGGTTTCCACTACAATATAAAGTACTGGGAGATCTGGAACGAGGCCGACCTCGACCAGGCATCCGGCAAATGGAAGACCGAGCCGCGTACCTGGGGAGGAACCATCGAAGAGTTCCACCAGCTCTACGCCATCGCAGCAAAGCATCTCAAGAAACGCTTCCCGGACCTGAAGATAGGCGGCCCCTCCTACTGCCGTATCCAGGGAACCCAGACCTATTTCCCCCAGTTCTTCCAGTATATGAGGGAGAATGACGTTCCCATCGATTTCGTATCCTGGCATAAGTACGGTTCCGAGCCATCCGTATATCTTATGGAAGCGGAGCTTATCCGGTCCTGGATGAAGGAATACGGATATCAGGATGCGGAGCTTATACTCAATGAATGGAACTACCGCCGGTTCAAGAATCCGGGAGCATCCTCTTCCAACGAGCGATACAACAGGGATAACCGTAAGTCCATGAAGGGCGCTGCATTCGTGTCGGCCAACATGTCCGCCATGCAGAAGGCCCCTGTAGATATGCTGATGTACTATGATTTCCGTGCCGCCGGCACTTGGTGCGGCTTCTATGACACCCAGACCGAAGGGCGGACGCCCATATACTATGCCTTCTATGCATGGAGCAAGCTGGGCAAGGACGAATGCGTATGCGAGGTGGAAGGCGGCGCCGGGGACGTCTATGCCTTGGCTTCGGTCGGGGACGGTAAGACCGTGCTGCTGCTCACCCGCTACAACGGCGACAACAACACCTGCAATATCGCCACCGTGAAGGTATCTCTCAAAGGCCGCGCTCTTGCAAAGATGTTCTGCCATCTTACAGACGACGAGCATATCTATACCGAGATTCCCCTTTTCCCCGAGGAGGACGGGAGCGTGCTGGTCGAACTCAGGAACAATTCCATAGCTGTACTCGAATTCTAGATGATGAAACGACTTCTGCTTGCGCTATTGCTAATTGTCGTCTCGCTCCCTGCAGCCGAGGCATTCCCCCTGGCCGACGGCAGGGAACGTGTTTCGCTCGGGGGCCGCTGGAGCTATATCGTCGATCCTATGGATACGGGGATATACAAGTATCACATGACGCTTCAGAAGCCGAAGAAGCGCTACTTCGCCGACAGGCATTTCTATCAGGACAAGACTACCCTGATAGAGTACGACTTCGACAAGGCCCCCACGCTAGAGGTCCCGGGCGACTGGAACAGCCAGTCGGAGCGCTTATATTATTATGAAGGTTCGGTCTGGTACAAAAGGACGGTCGATTTCCACCGTGTGCCGGGAAGGAGGTGGTTCCTGTATTTCGGTGCCGTCAACTACCAGTGCATGGTCGGGCTCAACAATACTATACTCGGCACTCACAAGGGAGGCTTCACCCCGTTCTGGTTCGAGGTGACCGACGTACTGGAAGAAGGCCAGAACAGCCTGGTCGTCTGGGTAAACAACAGCCGCGGGGTGTCAGAAGTACCTACCATCAATTACGACTGGTGGAATTACGGGGGAATTACCAGGGACGTGCTGCTGGTGAGCGTGCCGGAAGTGTTCGTCAAGGATTACCGCGTGGGCTTCGACGGCCTGGAGATTTCCGTTTCCGTGGAGCTCGACGGCGGTAAAGGCTGCGTTTCGGTGGAGATTCCGGAACTGGGAATCAAGAAAAAGGCCTGCACCGGCAATGACGGAAAGGCCGCCTTCAAGTTCAAGGCCTCGCCCGAACGCTGGTCACCGGAGAATCCCCGCCTGTACGACATCTCGATATCCGGCGGAGCGGACCGCATCGCCGACCGCGTGGGCTTCCGCACCATAAAGGTCGAGGGGGAGCGCATCCTCCTGAACGACGAACCCATCTTCCTGAAAGGAGTTGCCGTGCACGACGAGAACATCGGAGTCAATCCCGGCCGCTGCCGCAACGAAGAAGATGCGAGGGAGTTGCTAGAGGCGGCGAAGGATATGGGTTGCAACTTCCTGCGCCTCGCGCATTATCCGCATAGCGAGCAGATGGTCCGCCTTGCCGAAAAGATGGGCTTCCTGCTCTGGGAAGAGATTCCCTGCTACTGGAATATAGACTGGTCTTCCGAAGATACTTATGCAAACGCCGAGAACCAGCTGTTGGAAATGATAGGCCGCGATGCCAACCGGGCGGCTGTCATCATCTGGTCGATGGCCAACGAGACTCCCTGCACTCCGGAAAGATATGCTTTCCTGAAAAAACTGTTCGACAAAACCAGGGAGGTGGATCCCACCAGGCTGGTGAGCGCCGCCCTGCAGAAGGAGAAGCCGGACTTCTATCATCCTGTAATCGACGATGAGTTGATAGCGCTTACGGATATCATCAGTTTCAACCAGTATTACGGCTGGTATGACGGCAAGCCCTCCGTATGCGATTCCATATCGTGGAGCATTCCTGCCGGAAAGCCGGTGGTGATAAGCGAATTCGGCGGGGGAGCGCTGTACGGGAACCACGGCAGCGATTCGGAGATGTTCACGGAAGAGTATCTCGAACTGCTGTACCGGAAGAACCTTGCTATGCTTTCCAAGATTCCCGCCCTGTGCGGCATGAGCCCGTGGTGCCTCAAGGACTTCCGTTCTCCCAAACGGCCGCTGTCCGGTATCCAGGATGACTTCAACCGCAAAGGCCTTATCGATGAACAGGGTCGGCGGAAGATGGCTTTCTATGTCATGAAAGACTATTACGAAGGGCTGAAGGCTTTTTAGTAATACGACTATTCCACCTTTTTTATTATATTTGTGGTTGCTGAAACTAAACTACAACAACCATTTATACCTATGTTCATCGTTAACAGTTACACCCTGGCAGTCATCCTGTGCTTCGTCATAATGCTGTGCTGGGGTTCTTGGGGTAATACCCAGAAGCTCGCCGCCAAGAGCTGGCGCTACGAATTGTTCTATTGGGACTACGTAATCGGCATGGTCCTCTTCGCCCTCATCCTTGCTTTCACGCTCGGCAGCATCGGTGACGCGGGCCGTCCTTTCATCGCAGACCTGAAGCAGGCATCGACGTCCAGCATAATGTGGATACTCGTCGGCGGCATTATCTTCAACCTCTCCAACATCCTCCTCTCCGCATCCGTCTCCATCGCCGGTATGTCGGTGGCCTTCCCTCTGGGAGTGGGCCTCGCGCTGGTGCTGGGCGTGGTCAACAACTACCGCGTCGCCGTGGAGCAGGGTTCCAAGACCGGAAACGTGGGGCTGCTCATACTGGGCGTGGCCCTGGTAGTATGCGCAATCGTCTGCAATGGTGTCGCCGCCGGCCGCAAGGGCGAGAGCGGGGTTTCCAAGGCCGATCAGAAGAAGGGCCTCATCCTGGCACTGCTTGCCGGTCTCATCATGTCCTTCTTCTCTTCCTTTGTCATGCGCGCGATGGATACCACCAACTTCGTGACTCCCGCTGCCGGAAAGGTTACCCCTTACACCGCAATAGTCCTCTTTACCCTCGGCGTGCTGCTGAGCAACTTCGTATTCAATACCATAGCGATGCGCAAGCCTTTCGTCGGCGAGCCCGTCAGCTACAGCCAGTATTTCAAGGGTGACTTCAAGACCCACCTCGTGGGCATGCTCGGAGGGGCCATCTGGTGCCTGGGTACCGCACTCAGCTACATCACCGCCGAGAAGGCCGGTCCCGCCGTGTCCTATGCCCTCGGTCAGGGAGCTCCTATGGTGGCTGCTCTGTGGGGTGTTTTCATCTGGAAAGAGTTCAAGGGAGCGAAGAAAGGTACGGGCATTTTGCTCACCGCAATGTTCGTCCTGTTCGTAGCCGGACTTGCCTCTATCGTGGTTGCAGGGCTTTAGGCTTTGATTAATAGCGGATTAGGGGCCTGACAGCTATGTCGGGCCCTTTTTGTTTGGAAAAAATTTTAAAAAATTTGTTAAAAAAATTTGGTAGTTCAGAAAAAAGCAGTACCTTTGCAATCCCGTTCGGAAAACGAGCGGGTTTTTTACAGAAAGTTCTTTGAAAAGACTGTTAGAAGTACAAGCAAGTACCGAGAACAAAAATAGATCGAGAGCGTCAATTCTTATTAAGAAATTGTCAGGAAGTCGGAGATCAAGCTAGAATTATAGAAATATACAAAGAAGAGTTTGATCCTGGCTCAGGATGAAC
>JAFZJI010000159.1 GCA_017552105.1 Bacteroidales bacterium
CAGCCTCCGTTCGTGATGATCAATGCCTGGAACGAGTGGGTGGAGGGCAGTTATCTGCTACCCGACAAAGTAAACGGCTTCGCATATCTGGAAGCCGTCGGGAAAGTATTCGGAAGATAGTTCTCAGGCCTCGAGGTACCTGCCCTGCCTGTTCCAGTTCCAAAGGCCGATGAAACTGGAGATGATGCAGAGGACGAACTGCACGACGAACCATTTGTTGTCGAGATTGACGTTCATCCAGATTGCGAACACATCCGCGATAATCCAAATCCACCACTGCTGTATGTAGGACTTGGTAAGCCACCAGGTGCCAATGATGCTGAGCGCGGTGGTTATGGCATCGAGGAAGGGATTGGGATCGCCGAGGGCCTTGAGAAGATAGAAGAGTGCGGGGATGGCGGCGGCCACCATCGCGACGCTGATCAGCAGGATCTTCAGGGGGAGCTTGTTCAGGATGATGCCCGAAGCAACAACTTCATCCGAAGCTTTGGCAGAGTCTTTCTTCCAATTGTATATGCCTACGAAACCCATGACGATGTAATAGACATTGAGGGCTGCGAAGGCCCAGGTGGCGCTGTTGAAGAAGTTCAAGGCAGCGCAAATGCAACTCGGAATATAAAGATACCACATCCACTTGCTATGCTTTATCTGGAAAAACAGATAAGCGACGAAGGTGAGTGTGGCTACTATCTCGAGAATATCCGCAACTTGTTGTGGCAGAAACGATAAAATCATAATATTGTCTGTTAAACGGTTGCAAATATAGAAAAAATTCCTATCTTTGCAGGCTTTTTCGTGCGGGCGTGTCCCGCGCGAGAGGTACAAAACATAATGTCAAACAACTAATTTGTTCAAACTCATTTAATTATGTCAGAAGAAATTAAGAAAGAAGCCGGAATGCTCAATGCATCGGTAGCTCCTGAAGCATTCGACTGGGATGCCTTCGAAGGCTCCGGTCTTTACGACGGTGCCCAGAAAGAGGAAATCCGTAAGGCTTACGACCAGACCCTCTCCAAGATCGTCGAGGGCGAGGTAGTCGAAGGAGAAGTAACATCCATCAACAAGCGCGAGGTCGTCGTCACCATCGGCGGCAAGAGCGAGGGTGTCATCGCAGCTCCCGAGTTCCGCTACAATCCCGACCTCAAAGTCGGTGACAAGGTGGAAGTCTATGTCGAAAACGCAGAAGACAAGAAAGGACAGCTCGTTCTTTCCCACAAGAAGGCTCGCACCCTCAAGTCTTGGGACAGGGTCAACGAAGCTTTCGAAAACGACGAAATCGTCAAGGGTTATGTCAAGACCCGCACCAAGGGTGGCATGATCGTAGACGTTTTCGGTATCGAGGCATTCCTCCCCGGCAGCCAGATCGATATCAAGCCTATCCGCGACTATGATCAGTTCGTGGACCAGACCATCGACTTCAAGATCGTCAAGATCAACCAGGAAGGCCGCAACGTGGTCGTTTCCCACAAAGTTCTCCTCGAGGCCGAGCAGGAAGCTCGCCGTGCCGAACTCATCGGTAAGCTCGAGAAGGGCCAGGTTCTCGAAGGCGTGGTCAAGAACATCACCAACTACGGCGTATTCGTCGACCTCGGCGGCGTGGACGGTCTCATCCACATCACCGACCTCAGCTGGGGCCGTGTCAACCACCCCGAAGAAATCGTTACCCTCGACGAGAAGATCAAGGTCGTAGTTCTCGACTTCAACGAGCAGCAGAAGCGCATCGCCCTCGGTCTCAAGCAGCTTAGCGCCCATCCTTGGGACAAGCTCAGCGAGGACCTCAAAGTTGGCGACAAGGTCAGCGGTAAGGTTGTACTCATTGCTGATTACGGTGCATTCATCGAGATCGAACCCGGTGTCGAAGGTCTCGTACACGTTTCCGAGATGTCTTGGAGCCCCAGGCTTCACAGCGCTCAGGAATTCCTGAAGGTCGGCGACGAGGTTGAGGCTCAGGTTCTCAGCATCGACCGCGAGGCACGCAAGATGAGCCTTGGTCTCAAGCAGCTCACTGCCAACCCTTGGGAGAGCATCCGCGAAAAATATCCTGTCGGCAGCAAGCATACTGCTACTGTCCGCAACGTCACCAACTTCGGTGTATTCGCCGAACTTGAGGACGGTGTCGAAGGTCTCGTTCACATCAGCGACCTCAGCTGGACCAAGATCAAGCATCCCAGCGAAGTTGTTGCTCCCGGCGACAACATCGAGGTCCAGATCCTCGACTTCGACGAGGTTAACCACAAGCTCAGCCTTGGCCACAAGCAGCTCACTCCTAATCCTTGGGATGAGATCGAGGCCAAATTCCCTGTCGGATCTACCGTAGAGGGAACCGTTGCTTCCGCAACCGATAAGGGTGCCAACATCACCCTCGACGGCGCAGAGGGCTTCGCATTCAACCGCGAGCTCGTCAAGGAAGACGGCAAGCAGGCTGTTGCCGGTGAGAAACTTCCCTTCAAGGTCATCGAGCTGCGTCGCAGCACCGGTCGCATCCTCCTCAGCCACCTCCGCACTTATCAGGAGGTCAAAGAGAAGGCTGCTGCTACCGAGGCTAGCAACACCAGCAAGGCCGTGAAGAGCATCAACAAGTCTGTCGAGAAGACCACCCTCGGTGACATCGACGCTCTTGCCGCTCTGAAGGAGAAGCTCGAAAAGGGAGAGTAATTCCCGTGAACTTCACCCTGACGATATTGGGCTCGGCTTCGGCCCTGCCCTTTTCCGATAGAAATCCAAGCGCCCAGGCACTGTCCGTGCACGGGCGCTTGTTTCTCCTTGATTGCGGAGAGGGAACCCAGCAGCGCATTCGTCAGGAACATCTTTCATTCGTAAAGATCGAGGCAGTGTTCATCTCCCATATCCATGGGGATCACTGTTTCGGCCTTTTCGGTTTGCTCAGTACCATGAGTCTATATCATCGTACGGGCGACCTTCATATTTTCGGGCCGCAGAATCTCGGGCCCATACTCAATTTCTACCGTTCCTTCTTTGGGCAGGATCTCAGTTACGAGATAGTATTCCATGCTCTTGATAACAAAACGGCAGAAGTCATTGCCGGGCAGGAAAGCTCCGGTCCCGGACTTAGTTCAGGCGTTTTTAAGAACGTTCGTGTAACCGCGTTTCCGCTGAACCACAAAATCGACTGCTACGGCTACCGTTTCGACGAAGTCGTCACACCCCGCAGGAACCCCTGGAAACCGCGCTCCTACGCCTATGTTTCCGACACCGCCCCCTTCCCTGAACTCGCCGGATACGTGAAGGGCGTGGACCTCCTTTATCACGAAGCCACCTATCCCGCCGGAATGGAGGATAAGGCCAGTCAGTATTTCCATTCCACCAGCCTGCAGGCGGCCACTTGCGCCAAGGACGCCGAAGTGGGCAAACTCATTGTAGGTCATTATTCTTCGCGCATAAAGGACATCGATTCCCTGGCGGAAGAATGCAAGGAAATTTTCCCCGAATCCTTTATCGTAAATGATGGAGATATCTTTGAAATTCCTTATATTCGCGAATATGAAAAGATGTCTTCTGATTCTTCTGGCGTTGATGGCTGCGCTGACGGCAGCATCTGATACTCCACAGAACGAATATATAAAAAAGTACGCTCCCATAGCGGTGAGCGAGATGCATCGTTCGGGCGTTCCCGCCAGCATCACGCTGGCCCAGGGCATGCTCGAATCCCGCTACGGTCTGTCGAGCCTTGCGGCCGATGGCAACAACCATTTCGGCATCAAGTGCCACCGCAACTGGAGCGGCAAGACAATGCGTGTTAACGACGATGCTCCCAACGAGTGTTTCCGCGTTTACGGGAATGCCGAGGAGTCTTTCCGCGACCACAGCGACTTCCTCCGTTATCAAGACCGCTACAAATCCCTTTTCGAACTTAAACCTACGGACTATAAGGGCTGGGCGAAAGGCCTGAAGAAGGCCGGCTATGCCACCGACCCCAAGTACGCCGAGAAGCTTATCAAGATAATCGAAGACTACCATCTGTACAAGTACGACACCGGCGACGTGCCGCAGGAAACCCCCATCAAGATAGAGAAGAAGTCCCAGGTAGAGGTCAAGAACCCTATGCGAAAGGGCCAGGCCTCGGAGAGCTACTCCTTCCGTGTGGAGCGCAAGGTATTCAAGAAGAACGGCATCCTTTGCGTATATGCCGAGCCGGAAGATACCTACGAGAGCATCGCCCTGGAGTTCAACCTCTTCCAGAAAGAAATCCTCCGCTTCAACGACGAAGGTGCCGCACGCCCGCTCAAGATAGGCGAGGTGGTCTACCTGAAGGGGAAGAAGCGCCATGCCCCCTCCGGCCTTCCAATGTACGTAGCCGACAACAAGCCCATGACCCTCTGGGAGATTTCGCAGCGCTTCGGTATCAAGATGAAATTCCTGCTTAAGTGGAATCCCGGGCTGACGGCTGATTACAAGCCGGTGGAGGGTGATGTAATTTATTTGAAGAAGATGAAATGAAGAATACGGGAAAGAAGATAGTCGTAGGTTTGATCGAGGGCCTGCTGGTGGCTGCCGTGCTGGTGGGCATACCTGCGGGATGGTCCTATCTGTCGGACAACAAGATACCCAACGTCCGGCGGACGATGGACCTTTATGTGTATCCCGACACCGCTCCGGAAGAAGTACTGGCCAGCCTGGATTCCGTGGTTGCGCGGCCCAAGAGCGTTGCCAGGGCCTTCAAGGAGCACCGGGTGGCCGATTATATCAAGCCCGGGCACTACCTTGTGAAGCAGGGGCAGACCAGCGTGTACATCTCCCGCATGCTCAACAACGGCTGGCAGACCCCGGTCCGCCTGCGCATCCCATCCGTCCGCCTGAAAGGATCGCTCGCCAAATCCATCTCCAACCAGATGATGGTGGATTCCGCCACGGTGGCTGCCGCCCTCGACGATGCCGCCCTGCTGGGCCGCTATGGGTTTTCGCCGGCCACCGCCTTCTCGATGTTCCTTCCGGATACCTACGAGATGTATTGGACGGACTCTGTCGATGAAATCTTCGCCCGTCAGAAGAAGGCCTGGGATGCCTTCTGGACGGCCGACAACGTGGCCAAGGCAAAGAGGCAGGGTCTCAGCAAGCTGGAAGCCTCCATCCTGGCATCCATAGTGCGCGGGGAGAGCACCATGCCTTCTGACTATGCCCGGATTGCCGGCGTGTACATCAACCGTCTGCACAAGGGGATGCCCCTGCAGGCTGACCCGACCATCGCCTTCCTGCTGAATTACGAAACCAACCGCATCCTGAAGAAGGATTTGAAGATATCTTCCCCCTATAATACTTATATTAATAAGGGCCTGCCTCCCGGGCCTATCAATGTTCCCGGGAAAGAGTATCTCGAAGCCGTGCTGAATCCCGAAACCGCCACCGGTTATCTGTTTTTCTGTGCGGATCCATCCTTCGACGGTTCACACCGTTTTGCACGTACTTATTCCGAGCATCAGAAGAATGCCCGTGCCTTTCAGAAAGCGTTGAATCAAAGAGCTAAGTAAAATGGAAGAGTTGGTGCAAAGGGCGCGCGAAGTTGCGCTCTCGGCTCTGAAAGATGAGCTGCGTTTCGACGGGAGTCCGTTCATAGGGCATCCCGACGCGGTCGCGGCTATAGCCCGCGACGAGCTCGGCCTCCCTGCCGAGTGCAGTGCCGCGGTATATCTGCACGAAGCGACCCGTATCCACAAAGAAGTCGACATTTCTTCGTTCCCGCAGGATGTCCTTACCATGGTAGACGGCCTTAACAAGATATCTACCATCAAACCCAAGGATACCCGGCTGGAAGCCGAAAGCTATAAGAAACTCATAGTCCAGTATTCTACCGACCCCCGTGTGACGGTGCTCAAGATAGCCGACCGCCTGGAGGTGATGCGCAGTCTTTCCATCTTCCCGAAAGGCTCCCGCGACCAGAAGATACTGGAAACCTTGATGCTCTACATCCCCCTTGCCCACCAGTTGGGCCTGTACAACATCAAGAGCGAACTGGAGAACATCTACTTCCGTTATGCCGACCCCGAACAGTACCGTGCCATCACCAATAAGCTGAAGGCCACCGAGCGGGACAGGGAAAGGCTGATGGCGGAGTTCATCGAGCCGCTGAAACAGAAGCTTTCCGACGCCGGAATCATCTACAAACTGAAGATCCGTACCAAGACGGCCTACTCCATCTACCGGAAAATGCAGGTGCAGAAGGTGCCGTTCGAGGGCGTGTACGACGTGTTCGCCATACGCTTCATCATCGATTGCGAACAGGATCCGAAGCTGGAGAAGGAACTCTGCTGGAAGGTGTATTCCTATGTTACCGAGGAGTACGAGCCGGATACCAAGCGCCTGCGCGACTGGCTTACCACGCCGCGCCCCAATGGCTACGAGAGCCTCCATATCACCGTCAAGAATAAGAGGGGGAATGCCCTGGAGGTGCAGATCCGTACCAAGCGTATGGACTATGAGGCCGAGAACGGGCAGGCTGCACACTGGGCCTACAAGGGAGTGCAGCACGAGGCCAACATGGACCGCTGGCTGAAGTCGGTGCGCTATGCCCTCGAGCATCCCGCCGAATCCAACCCCGAGGATCTTCCTCAGCCGCCTTCCAAAGAGATTTTCGTGTTCACCCCTACGGGAGAACTCCGCATACTGCAGGCCGGTGCCTCCGTGCTGGACTTCGCCTTCAACATCCATACGAACGTGGGCATACGCTGCACGGGCGGTAAGATAGGCGGAAAGGCCGTTTCCATCCGCGAAAAGCTGCATACCGGCGACACGGTGGAGATCATGACCAGCAAGAACCAGCGGCCAAACCGCGACTGGCTCAACTACGTGGTGAGTTCGAAGGCCCGTACCAAGATCAAGCAGGAGCTGGATGCCGAGGAGCGCAAGCTCGGTGCCGACGGCCGCGAATTGCTGGAGAGGCGCCTGAAGAACTGGAAGCTGGAATGGCCGGATTCCCTGCAGCAGGAGTATATGAAGGCCCACCAGTACAGCTCGGTGATATCCTTTATGGCCGACATCGCCCGCGAGGTGATAGACATAAACGACATCAAGTCATATATCCTTAAGCATGAGGACGGCCTGGCGAAGGATGCCGGGCAGGCTCCCAAGGACCGTTCGATGGTGTTCTCCGGCGGCAACGACGAAATCCTG
Organism: Bacteroidales bacterium; assembly: GCA_017552105.1. GTDB lineage: Bacteria > Bacteroidota > Bacteroidia > Bacteroidales > UBA932 > Cryptobacteroides. The sequence continues at coordinate 7,126 of JAFZJI010000159.1, forward strand.
GTCATCAATGCCAAGAACGTCCGGGGCTTGGACTACAAGCTCTCCAAGTGCTGCAATCCGGTTTTCGGGGATGACGTTTTCGGGTTCGTAACCCGGACCGACGGCATCAAGATCCACCGTATGAGCTGCCCCAACGCAGCCCAGCTTATGGAGAGGTATCCCTACCGCATCCAGAAAGTGGTGTGGCAGGACAGTGCTTCCTCGGGGGATTTCCAGTGTACTTTGAATATCATTTCGGAGCCCGAGCAGGCGGCGCTTTCGTCGATCATGACGATAATCGGTTCGTTCAAGGCTTCGTTGCGTTCGTTCAATGTGAACGAGAATAACCGTAACGGGCAGTATGAGATCTCCGTGCGTTTGCTGGTGCCTTCGAATACCGAGCTTGACAAGATCATTTCACAGATATCTAATCTAAGAAACATCATTAAAGTAAAACGATCATGAAGAATTATTTTGATCTTTCCGGCCGCGTTGCCGTGGTTACCGGAGCTTCTACAGGGCTTGGCCTCCAGATGGCCAAAGCTTTTGCCAGCCAAGGTGCTAACCTCGTACTGCTCGCCCGCCGCATGAATCTCCTCGAGGAGAATGCAAAGGCTATCACCGAAGAATTCGGTGTCGAGGTTCTACCTTTCGCATGCGACATTACCGATACCGAGAAGGTCAAGGCCGCGGTTGCTGCCACCATGGAGCGCTTCGGCCGTGTGGACATCCTCATGAACAATGCCGGTACCGGCGCCGTGGGCCCTGCCGAGGAGATTACCGACGATCAGTTCAAGCACGAGATGAGCATCGACCTCTATGGTACTTTCGTGTGTGCCCGCGAGTTCGGAAAGGAGATGATCAAGGCTGGTTTCGGCCGTGTCATCAACATCGCTTCGATGTACGGCCTGGTGGGTAACCTCATCGTAGGCAGCGCTCCTTACCACGCCGCCAAGGGTGGTGTAGTGAATCTCACCCGCGCCCTCGCCGCCGAATGGGGCAAGTACGGCATTACCGTCAACAGCATCTGCCCCGGTTACTTCTACACCGACCTTACCACCGCGACCCTCGACTCCGACTACTTCCAGGCCATCGCCAAGAACAACATCCCTCTTGGACGCTACGGCAAGCAAGGCGAGCTGGATACCTGCGCCCTCTTCCTGGCATCGCCCGCCAGCACCTACGTCAACGGCCAGAACATCGCCGTCGACGGTGGCTACACCTGCATCTAATTGTCAGGTATCTGATACCCGACAAATCCCCATCATGCCCGGCCCGTCCGGGCATCTTTCTTTCCCTGCTGCGGCCGGCGAGTTCCTTTTCCGCAGCTTGCGAGTTCCTCTGCCGCAGCTTGCGAGCCCAGACCCGGGCGGGACTCCGCTCCTTTCGGTCGCTCCGGCCCCTCCCAACGTATCCTACG
>JAFZJI010000160.1 GCA_017552105.1 Bacteroidales bacterium
CTACCTGCTCGCAGCTGGCCGAGAACTTGCCGTCGGCCTGCACCTCTATGCGCACCAGGTCCCCACTTTTGAAGGATGCATTGAAGCATAGCCAGCGGGTTTTGGCGCCCCAGTTGCCGGAATCCCCCAATTCGCTGTTGTCCAGCAATTGTCTGGTGGTCGCTACGCGCTTGCCGTTTACGAAGCAGCGCAGTTCCGCCCGCTGCACCGGCCTTACCTTCTCCGTACAGCTGATGGCCAGCGACACCTTGTGACTGGTCTCGGATGCATCCATAAGCGCGTTCACTATCAGCTCGTCGTTCTTGTCGGCGGGCTTGTATTCCAGGGGATTGTCGCATGCGGCAAGGCAAAGCACCGCAGAGAGTATCATATATATCTTTTTCATCGCGTCCTAGAATTTATAGGTGTAAGAGATGGAAGGAATTATGGGGAGGATGGTAATCTTGGTGAGTTCCACCTTCCGGGCCGTGGTATCCCCGCTGTATTGGTCGAATTCCTCGCTGAAATCGGTGAATACGAAGTTGGGGTTCATATTGTTGTAGGCGTTGTAGAGCCCCAGGCTCCAGAGGGCCTCTCCGTTGCGTTTCTTTCTGGTGTAGTTGAGGCTGAGATTCAGCCTGTGGCTAGGAGGCAGGCGGTAGTTGTTGCGCGTAGGGGAGTATTCCTTCTCCTCCTGGTTTCCGTCCGGGAACAGCACGACCGTCTGTCTTTCGGGGATGGTCATAGTGCCGCCGGTGGCGTAGGTCCAGGTGCCGCTGAGGGTGAGTTTCTTGTTTATCCTATGGTTCACCACCAGGGAGATGTTGTGCCTGCGGTCGTAGCGGTAGGGGAAGGGTTCTCCTCCGTTGATGGTGCCATAGGGGAAGACGCGGTCGCTCCAGGCGAGGGTGTATCCCAGCCAGCCCGTGGTGGCGCCGTCTTTCTTCTCTATGAAGAGCTCCACGCCCCGCGCGAGGCCTTCTCCCATCTCCACATTGTTCTGCCAGTTCGAGGAGTTCCCGAAGAAGGAAGTTCCGTCGCTGTACTCCAGTATGTTGTGCATCCATTTATAGTAGCCTTCGAGGGAGAACTCCCATCCCGGTATGCCGCTGAAGTAGGCTCCGAGGGATATCTGGTCGGAGGTTACGGGCTTGATCTTGTCGGTGATGGGTACCCAGAGGTCGATGGGCAGGCTGATTTTTGCGGGGGACAGCAGGTGCACGTACTGGGCCATGCGGGAGTAGGATGCCTTCGCGGACCAATCTTCCGCAAACATATATTTCGCGCTCATCCTGGGTTCGAGCGACCAGTAGGGCGTGCCGAGGGTATAGAAGAAGGCGGCGTGCAGGCCCGGATTCAGGGTCAGACGGTCGCCGACGGAGATATCATCCTCCGCATAGACGGAAAGCTCGTGCCCGTGGAGTATGCTGTTGGCGGATTGGCTGAAGCTGGTATCTACCTTCACCTGGGACTCCTGGCTTTCGAATACGGCCCCGCCCAGAGTCTCGGGGATGAAGGTGTGGTTGACGTACTCCGCCCCGAACTTGACCAGATGCCTCGGGGAGGGGGTGAAGTCGAAGTCCAGTTTGGCGGTGAGGTCCCGCATCCCGGAATGGTAGTCCATATCGTAGTTGAGGCGCTCGACATTGCCATCCTCGACCTCAGTCCTGCTTATCCCCACCCCTATCTTCATCTTGTAGCGGGTGTAGGCGACGGTGGCGTTCGAGAAGAGCCTGCTGTTATAGACGTGGTTCCAGCGCAGGGCCGCCAGGGTGTTCCCCCAGCGAATGTCTATGTCCTCGGTTTCGGTGTAGGAGTAGTGCTTGCCCGTATCATCGTAACTATAATGGCCCTTGTCTTCGTTGTCGAAGAAGAAGATGTCCCGGCCGTTGTAGGCGTTGAAGAAGAGCCGGTCCTTGTCGGAGATGCGCCAGCTGAGCTTGCCGCTGAGGTCGTAGAAATAGTAGTTCCCGTTCACGTCGCGTGCTTTCAGCAGAGGGGTGAAGAAGAAGGTGTGCATCGCCCGCCCGCTGAGGCTGAAGGCCAGCTTGTCCTTGAAGATGGGTCCTTCGACGTGGAACTTGTCGCTCAGCGCGCCTATGCTCACCGCACCGTGGTACTCCTTCATGTTGCCGTCGTTCGTACGGATGTCGATGATGGAGGAGATGCGGCCGCCGTACCTGGCGGGGAAGGACCCCTTGTAGAGGGTGACTTTCTTCACGGCTTCGGGTTGGAAGATGGAGAAGATGCCAAGCAGGTGCTCGGCGTTATAGAGGGAGATGCCGTCGAGCAGGAGGAGGTTCTCCTCGGGGCCGCCTCCGCGCACATATATGCCGGAGAGGCCTTCGGTTCCGGCCTGCACGCCGGGCATCAGCTGTATGGTCTTAAGTACGTCGGCCTCGCCGAAGAGCGTGGGCATCTGCTGGATGACGGTCACGGGTACCTCGATGGCGCTCATCTTAGTGGAGAGAATGCCCGCATCCTTCGTGGCCACGACCGTCGCCCCCTTGAGCTGCAGGTCGGGATTCAGGGTGATGTTGATGGTGGTGTCTCTCTGGAGGTCGATGCTTATGGTCTGGTCGGAATATCCTACGTAGGAATAGGTTAATTCCCTTTGTCCTTTGGGGACGGTGAGGGTATAGAAGCCATAAGAGTTGGTGACTGCGCCAAGATTCTGCGCCACTACGCCCGCTGAAATCAGCGTCTCCCCTGTCTTGGCATCCGTAATATAACCGCTAACCGTCGCCCGGTCCTGCACACCCTGCGCCCGTACACCCTGGGCATTCTGTGCTCGTACGCTCTGCGCACCCTGTGCCCGTACACCCTGCGCACCCTGCGCCCTCGCGCCCGCAGAACC
>JAFZJI010000161.1 GCA_017552105.1 Bacteroidales bacterium
CGGTCGATACGTGCCTGGACTGCTTTCTCGGCCGCTGCGAACTCAGGGGCGTTGATGTCGGTCTTAGGCTCTGCGAACTTGTGGGAGAGATAATCTCCGATAGTGACGGGGATAACGAAGTATCCATCCGCCAGACCCTGCATAAGGGCAGATGCACCCAGACGGTTTCCGCCGTGGTCGGAGAAGTTGGCTTCGCCGATGGCGTAGAGGCCGGGGATGGTGGTCTGGAGGTCGTAGTCGACCCAGATACCGCCCATGGTGTAGTGGATTGCAGGGTATATCATCATAGGCTCCTCCCAAGGGGAAGAAGCGGTGATCTTCTCGTACATTTCGAAGAGGTTACCGTAGCGCTCGGCCACTTTCTGATGGCCCAGGCGGCGGATAGCGTCGGAGAAGTCGAGGAACACGGCCTTACCGGTCTCGTTGACTCCGAATCCTGCGTCGCAACGCTCCTTGGCAGCACGGGATGCAACGTCGCGGGGAACGAGGTTACCGAATGCAGGGTAACGGCGCTCGAGATAGTAGTCGCGGTCTTCCTCGGGAATCTGGGAAGCCTTGATCTGATGCTTGCGGAGCTTCTCTACATCCTCCAGCTTCTTAGGAACCCAGATACGGCCGTCGTTACGGAGACTCTCGCTCATGAGGGTAAGTTTGCACTGCTGCTCACCGTGGACGGGAATACAGGTAGGATGGATCTGCGCGAAGCAGGGATTTGCGAAATATGCACCTTTACGGTAGCACTGCATGGCAGCGGAACCGTTGCTGTTCATGGCGTTGGTGGAGAGGAAGTAGGTATTTCCGTAACCGCCGGTAGCGATGACGACTGCGTGTGCACCGAACCTTTCGAGCTGGCCGGTAACCAGGTTGCGGGCGATGATACCCTTAGCCTCGCCGTTGATGATGACGAGGTCGAGCATCTCGTGACGAGGATAGCTCTTCACGCTGCCTGCTGCAATCTCTTTGTTAAGGGATGCATAGGCACCCAGGAGGAGCTGCTGTCCGGTTTGACCGCGGGCATAGAAAGTACGGCTGACCTGCACGCCGCCGAAGGAACGGTTGGCAAGATATCCGCCGTATTCACGGGCGAAAGGAATACCCTGCGCGACGCACTGGTCGATGATGGCTGCACTTACCTCTGCCAGACGATAGACATTAGCCTCGCGGGCACGATAGTCACCACCTTTGATGGTATCGTAGAAGAGCCTGTACACCGAGTCGTTGTCGTTCTGGTAGTTCTTGGCAGCATTGATACCACCCTGGGCTGCGATGGAGTGAGCCCTGCGGGGAGAATCGCTGATGCAGAAAACCTTCACATTGTAGCCGAGTTCACCGAGGCTCGCAGCTGCAGAAGCACCGCCGAGGCCCGTTCCGACCACGATGATTTCGAGTTTGCGTTTGTTGTTAGGACTGACAAGATGAATTTCCGATTTACGCTTCTTCCATTTCTCGGACAGCGGACCATCGGGAATCTTTGAGATAAGTTTATCTGCCATTTTTATCGAAGGTTATTAAAAAGTCTGCAAGTTTACTCATTTTTAATGAGAAGCGCAAATCAGAAGAGGGTATTCTCGTCCGGAACCCCCTTGTTTACGCCAAGATGTTTATATGCGAGGTCGGTTGCGATGCGCCCGCGCTGCGTACGCAGTATAAACCCTTCCTTTATCAGGAAAGGTTCGTAAACCTCCTCGTAGGTACCCTGATCCTCGCTGATGGCGGTGGCCAGGGTGTTCGCTCCGACGGGACCTCCCTTGAACTTCTCGATGATGGTCCGGAGTATCTTGTTGTCGATGGAATCCAGGCCGAGGGTATCGATGTGGAGCTTGTCCAGGGCGTATTTTGCTATCTTAAGATCGATGCGGCCATCCCCTTCCACCTGGGCGAAATCCCTCACGCGGCGGAGCAGCGAGTTACAGATTCGGGGAGTACCGCGGCTGCGCATGGCTATCTCCTTGGCAGCGTTCTCGTCGATATCCACCTTGAGGATGGAGGCGCTGCGCTTGACGATGCGGATAAGGTCGTCCGTATCGTAGTATTCCATGGGGCAGGTGATTCCGAAACGGGCACGGAGAGGTGCGGTCAGGAGTCCGCTGCGGGTAGTAGCTCCCACGAGGGTGAAAGGGTTCAGGGAGATGCGTACGGAACGCGCTCCGGGGCCCTTGTCTATCATGATATCTATCACGAAATCCTCCATTGCGGAGTAGAGATATTCCTCAACTTCAGGAGACAGGCGGTGGATTTCGTCGATGAAGAGCACATCCCCCTCCTCCAGCGAAGTCAGCAGGCCTGCCAGATCCCCGGGACGGTCGAGCACGGGGCCGGAGGTGATCTTCATGTTCACCCCCATCTCGTTCGCGATGATGTGCGCCAGGGTAGTTTTTCCGAGGCCGGGAGGGCCGTGGAACAGCGTATGGTCGAGGGTCTCCCCACGAAGCTTGGCGGCCTGGATGTACACCTTCAGATTCGAGACGATTTCCCGTTGCCCGGTGAAATCTTCGAGCTCCCGAGGGCGGATAATTCCATCCAATTCCTTATCTTTGCCTTCGTTTGTATTGTGGGGGTTGAAATCCGACATCTGCCGCAGTTTTTAATTCCAAATACAAATATAGTTCTTTTTATTTTTAATCTGTTATTGTTTTATGGTTTGTTGAAATGTTGATAATTCGGCAACTGTTTAATAATCAATAAATTAAAAATAAAAACACTGTTGATAACCTTGCTATTTGGTATTTGAAAACCGTGTTGATAAAATACCTGCCCGGACCGTACTTAAGTTATGAACAGGGTTATAAACAGCTTATAAACCGGGATTTTTGAGTTTATGTTGAAAACTCGGATCGAAAAAGAAAAGACTCTTTATTGTAGCGGACTCTTCCTGTCTGCGCGCTGGTTCGTGCTCAGTACCGAAGCCCCAGAGGGAGTGAACCTGGTGATCCTCCCCGATAAAGAATCTGCCCAATATTGCACTTCCGACCTTTATCAGTTGGTAGAAGGTGACAGGGTTTTCCTACTTCCATCCAGCGGAAAAGGGATAGAGCGGAGCAACTATAAATCCTCCATCAGCGTACAGCGTACCGCGGCGCTCAGCGCCATCCTCCGTAACAAAGGGGAGCAGGTGTTCATAGTAGCCTCCCCCGATTCCCTGGAAGAGAAGGTCCCGGCCCCGAAAAAACTCGAGGGTGCGGTGCTGACCCTGTCCAAGGGGCAGGAGATATCCTTCGATGCCATCATCGCCAAACTCGGGGAAAAAGGTTTCGACAGGGTAGATTTCGTATCCGCCCCCGGCCAGTATTCCATCCGCGGTTCGCTCATCGACATCTTCTCCTTCTCCAATAACGAACCTTACCGAATCTCCTTCTGGGGTAATGAGATAGAGGCTATCAGTATCTTCGACTGCAATACCCAGATTTCGAAGGAAACCCTCCCGTCGGTGGAGATTACCGGCGGAGAACTTTCGGAGGAGGATGCGGAAGGCACTTCCCTGCTGTCCATCCTGCCCGCCGGCAGCACCCTGTGGCTGGACTCCCCCGACCTCTACAAGGATACGGACTTCTTCCCTGCCACCGAGGCTTTCCGCCGGGTATTCCTCCAGATTCCCGTGGGTACGAAGGTGGAGAATCCGGAAAGATATCATATCTCCCCCCAGCCCAAGTTCAACAAGAATTTCGACCTGCTGGAAGAGGATATACGCCGGAAGAAGGAAAACGGATACAAGGTGTATATCTACGGCGAAAAAGCCTCCCAGCTGAACAGGATCAAGTCCATCATCTCCAGCGAGGGAGGGATACTGCCCGATTTCGTGGAGGGAAAGAACATACATAACGGCTTCGTGGACGAGGATAGCAAGACCGCCATCTACACCGACCACGAAATCTTCGACCGTTTCCACCGGGTGAACATCAGGCGCAGCGTCGAGAAGAGCGAGCAGCTTACCATCAACGACCTGAATTCCTTCAACATTGGCGACTATGTAGTGCATATCGACTACGGTGTGGGTATCTTCGGCGGTCTCGTGCGCATGTATGACGAGAAAGGCCGCGTGCGCGAGGTGGTGAAGATAAGCTATAAGGACGGGGATGTGGTGTTCGTGTCGGTGCATGCGCTGAATAAACTCTCCCTCTTCCGTTCGTCAGAAGGCGAAGCTCCCCGCATCAACAAGCTCGGATCCAAGACCTGGGCAACCCTCAAGGCCAATGCCAAGCGCAAGGTTAAGGATATTGCCAAGGACCTCATACAACTCTACGCCAAGCGCCGCGCCACCAAGGGCTTCGCTTTTTCGGCGGATACCTACCTGCAGGACGAGCTGGAAACTTCGTTCATGTTCGAGGATACCCCCGACCAGGAAGCGGCTACCATCGCGGTGAAGCGCGATATGGAGGATGATTGCCCAATGGACCGTCTGGTCTGCGGCGACGTGGGCTTCGGAAAGACCGAAATCGCCATCCGGGCGGCCTTCAAGGCCGTTACCGACGGTAAGCAGGTAGCGGTGCTGGTGCCGACCACCATCCTCGCCCTGCAACATTTCAACACCTTCACTTCCCGCCTGGCTAACTTCCCCTGCACCATTGACTATGTGAGCCGCCTGCGCACCGCAAAGCAGATAAGCGACATACGCAAAAGGGTCAAGGACGGCACCATCGACATACTCATCGGCACCCACAAGATCCTGGGCAACGGCTTCGATTTCAAGGACCTGGGCCTGCTGATAATCGACGAGGAACAGAAGTTCGGCGTCAGCGCCAAGGAGAAACTCCGCCAGTTCAAGGCTTCGGTAGATACCCTCACG
>JAFZJI010000162.1 GCA_017552105.1 Bacteroidales bacterium
AGTTCATCCACACTGTCGTACTCGATATACAGCGCCGCCTTCACCTTCATCCCGAAGGTGTTATGTGCGCCAAGGTCGTAGTTTTCTATTCTTTTCATTGCTTTCTTCCATTCTGTCATTTCCGGCTTGACCGGGAATCTTCACTCAAAAACTATCCAGTCAAAGAATTCCGGCCGGTGGTAGTCCGGCTTTTCGGTCGCTATGGGAGCCCAGGTCACGAAGTGTGGCACCGAAAGCCCATCCCCGCATTTATAGAAATTCCCCTTTGCCCTGAGACCGGAAAGCGACTTGATGCCGCTCTTCCAAAGGGCTGCCAGAGGAATATATAGACTCAGTTTCCAAGGTCCATCCGCGGGCCTTTCAGCAAAGGGCATCGAACCGCAGGACGCCTCGGCCCGCACCAGCCCGTACACTTCGGCAGGTGCCGGCTCGGCATCGTGCCGGCCGGTCCTCCAACTTACGCAGAGATTCCCAATGGCATTCCACTCGAAGTTGTAATAATGCGGGTCGTCGGGATCCGGCTGGAAGAAGAACTCCACGCAGGAATCCTCATAGACCTCTCCGCCGGGAGTCCCCTGCAAGGCGCGTATCGATTGCTCATCCACCGTCCATTCGAGACGTATCCCGTCCTCGTCATAGCCGATGCGGAACTCCACCGAAGGCTTGTAAGGCCACTCCGGCCAATTGAGGCAGCCCAGCCGCTGCGGCTCGCAGACCCCTCCGAAAGGGACATTTAACACTCGTTCAGTTATTTCCATAACGTTCAATTATTTCTTGGTAAGGGGGATACATATGAATGTCTTTCATTCTTTCGTCGGGTGGGAACGAGATAATCCAATTCAAAGCCTGCAAATCTTCTAAGCGTAAATCATAACGAACCATATAACATGATGTACTTGCACTATTCTCCTCAATCCATTCACGGCTCAAAGTCGCATCAATGACAAACACATACATAATCTCTCTCCCTTCAGACCGTAATACTTTTTCGAAATAGTTTTCAAAAGTCCCCCCCCGGCCCCTTCTTAAAGCAGTAAAATTAATCTCTCCTGGGGCGACCAACCCTCGCTTATCGTTTTCATACAGAAAGAAAGGAGTTCCAACATAATCATAACAACGATAGTATGCCCAAATTGGAACACTACTCATATTAACAATAGGGAAACAATTGTGCTGCCCTGGAGGATAGTCATATTCAACACACGAATAGCAAGTTAGAATAATTAGAGCGAATAATAACTTCTTCATAGTAATAAAGGGAATTGATTTAATATCGAATACTAACAATCTTTCCCGACTCCTCCAATGGCTAACAGCCAGCATCAACCAACCCCGTCCCAGCCGTTGCAGCGAGAAAGAGCGAAATGACTAGACAGTGTTGTAGAATCTGTTTCCCGGCATCCCGTTTTCATGGGTCAATGGTCTTCACGGTAGAAGCCAGGCACAGCTCGTCCATCTGCACTGCATCTATCTTTGAAGGTGCGTCTATCATCACGTCGCGGCCCTGGTTGTTTTTGGGGAATGCGATGTAGTCGCGGATGGTCTCCTGCCCGCCGAAGAGGGCGCAGGTGCGGTCGAAACCGAAGGCGAGACCTCCGTGAGGGGGAGCTCCGAACTTGAAAGCGTTGATGATGAATCCGAACTTGTATTCGGCCTCTTCCTTGCCTATGCCCAGTACCTGGAACATCCTTTCCTGCACATCGGCCTGATGGATACGGATGCTGCCGCCGCCGAGCTCGGTGCCATTAAGCACGAAGTCGTAGGCATTTGCGCATACGCGCTCGAGGTCTTCTTTCTTGTCGGAGTAGAACCAGTCGAGGTGTTCGGGTTTGGGAGCGGTGAAGGGATGGTGCATCGCATAGAAGCGGCCATCCTCCTCGCTCCATTCGAGCAGAGGGAAGTCCACGATCCAGAGGGGTGCGAACACGTGAGGGTCGCGGAGGCCAAGACGCCCACCCATCTCCACGCGCAGTACGCCGAGCTGGGTCTGGGTCTTGCGCTTCTGACCGCAGAGCACCAGTATCATGTCGCCGGTCTTTGCCTCGACGGCGGCAGCGACCTTGCGCAGGTCGTCCTCGGAATAGAACTTATCTACCGAAGATTTGATGGTTCCGTCCTCGTTGAGTTTGATATATACCAGGCCCTTGGCGCCTACCTGAGGGCGCTTCACCCATTCGGTAAGCTCGTCGGTCTGCTTGCGGGTGTAGCCGGCCGCACCGGGAACCGCGATGGCGCCCACGTAGGGAACGCTGTCGAATACGCCGAATCCGTGGCCCTGGACCTCGGAAGTGATTTCGTGGATGGTCATCCCGAAACGCACGTCCGGTTTGTCGGAACCGTATTTGTCCATCGCGTCGTACCAGCACATGCGGGGCATGGGGTTGGGGATGTCCACGTCCAGCACGTTCTTGAAGAGGCTGCGCATCATTCCTTCGAACATTCCCAGCACATCCTCCTGCTCCACGAAGCTCATCTCGCAGTCGATCTGCGTGAACTCGGGCTGGCGGTCGGCACGGAGGTCCTCATCGCGGAAGCAGCGCACGATCTGGAAGTAGCGGTCGTAACCTGCCACCATCAGCAGCTGCTTGAAGGTCTGGGGGCTCTGCGGGAGTGCGTAGAACTGGCCGGGATTCATGCGGGAAGGAACCACGAAGTCGCGGGCCCCTTCGGGGGTGGATTTGATGAGATAGGGGGTCTCGATCTCCAGGAATCCCTGGGCATCCAGATAGTTGCGCACCTCGTGAGCGATGCGGTGCCTAAGCTCCAGGGCCTTCTTCAGGGGGTTCCTGCGAAGGTCGAGGTAGCGGTACTTGGCGCGCAGATCCTCGCCGCCGTCGCTCTGGTCTTCGATGGTGAAGGGAGGGGTGAGGCTCTTGTTGAGGATATTGATACTCTCGACTTTGATTTCGATGTCGCCGGTGGGGATTTTCGGGTTCTTGGACTCACGCTCCACGACCTTCCCGGTTGCCTGGATCACGAATTCGCGCCCAAGGGAAAGATCGTCCTCGACCACCAGCTGCGTGATGCCATAGCGGTCGCGCAGGTCGATAAATGTCATACCGCCGAGTTTACGGGAGCGCTGGACCCACCCGGCGAGGGTCACAGTCTTTCCTACGTCACTGATGCGGAGTTCTCCGCAGGTAGAAGTTCTGTACATTGCTATATCTGTTCGATTATTTCCTTTTTAACCTACAAATATAGCAATTTCATTCAAGATTACCGA
>JAFZJI010000163.1 GCA_017552105.1 Bacteroidales bacterium
GAACTCAAAGAAGCTTTTATCTTACTACGCATATTGATAATTCATACAGCCCATACAAGGGCAGAAACACTACTAACAAAGTGAAAGGATCGCCCGTAGGGGTAATCAATGCGGCCAGCACCAGCAATACCACCACGGCATAACGGCGCCAGCCTTTAAGCAAATCGCGGGAGATGACTCCCAGTTTGCCCAGCAGCCAGCTGAGCGAGGGCAGTTCGAACACCAGTCCCATGATGAAGACCATGCTCAACAGTATGCCCATGTAACTGTTAAGGGAAATCTGGTTGGTGATATCTTCCGACACGCGGTAGCCCGTGAGGAACTTGAAGATAATGGGAAAGACGATGAAGTATCCCACGGCGCAGCCCAGATAGAAAAGACCGGTGCCGCCCATGAAAGCGGACCGTACTCCGCGTACCTCCTGGGAGAACAACGCCGGACGCACGAACACCCATATCTGATACATAAGATACGGGAAGATGATCAGCAGCGCCATCCACATGCTCACGCTGATGTGCGTCATGAACTGCGACGCGACGTTTATGTTTATGATGGAGACATCTTCGCCCTGGCCATAGATGAAACCCAGCCAGCGGTACAGGAAGAATTCAGAGTGCGTAGGGCCCAGGATTACCGTATCGAATATGTGTGGCAGGGCGATGAAACACCCCACCAAAGCTATCACGAATGCGACAACCACCCGGAGCAGGCACCAGCGCAACTCCTCGAGATGGTCCCAGAAGGACATCTCTTCGGCCATTATTCCTCGGACTTGATATCCTTATCGACGTCCTTGAGTTCTTTCTCGACCTCGTTCATCCCCTCCTTGAAGCTCTTGACACCCTTGCCAAGACCCTTCATGAGTTCAGGAATCTTTTTGCCACCCCAGAGGAGCAATACCACGAAAGCAATGATGAGAACCTCCCATACGCCGATGTTCTGGAAAAGTAAGAATGTTTTCATATTACGATTAATCAAGTTTCAATACTGCCATGAATGCGCTTTGGGGCACCTGTACCTTGCCTATCTGGCGCATACGTTTCTTTCCCTCCTTCTGCTTCTCGAGCAGCTTGCGCTTGCGCGTGACGTCGCCGCCGTAGCACTTGGCGGTAACATCCTTGCGCACCTGCTTCACGGTCTCGCGGGCAATGATCTTCGCACCTATGGCCGCCTGCACGGGGATGTCGAACTGCTGACGGGGGATGAGGTCCTTGAGCTTGACGCACATCTTGCGCCCGAACTCATAGGCATTATCCTCGTGGATAAGGGTGGAAAGGGCATCCGCAGGCTCTCCGTTCAGGAGGATATCCAGCTTGACCAGACGCGCGCTGCGATAGCCGATGATATGATAGTCGAAGGATGCATAACCCTTCGATATGCTCTTGAGTTTGTCGTAGAAGTCGAACACTATCTCCGAGAGCGGCATGTCGTAGTTGAGTTCCACGCGGTCGGAAGTGATGTAGTGCTGGCTTACGAGGGTGCCGCGCTTGTCGAGGCAGAGCTTCATCACCGGGCCGAAGAACTCGGCCTTGGAGATTATCTGCGCACGGAGGAAAGGCTCCTCAATATGGTCGATCATCGTAATGGACGGCAATCCCGAAGGATTGTGCACGTCCAGCACCTCTCCCTGCATGGTGTACACCTTGTACGACACGTTCGGGACGGTGGTGATGACATCCATGTCGAATTCGCGGAAGAGCCTCTCCTGCACGATTTCGAGGTGCAGCAGGCCCAGGAATCCGCAACGGAAACCGCTTCCCAGCGCGAGCGAGCTCTCCGGCTCGTACACGAAGGATGCATCGTTCAGTTGGAACTTCTCCAGCACGGTGCGCAGTTCCTCGAACTTATCTGCCTGCACGGGATACATACCCGCGAACACCATCGGCTTCACCTCCTCGAACCCGGCGATGGCCTCGGCGCAGGGGTTCTCCTTGTCGGTGATGGTATCTCCCACCTTCACCTCGGCTGCGCTCTTGATTCCGGAGATGATATATCCTACGTCGCCGCAGCCTACCTCGGCCGTCGGCACCAGTTTCATCCGCAGTATGCCTATCTCCTCCGCCTCATAATCCTGGCCGGTATTGAAGAATTTCACCTGCTGACCTTTGCGGAGGGTGCCGTTCTTGATCTTGAAGTAGGCGATAACCCCGCGGAAGGGGTTGAATACGGAGTCGAAGATGAGGGCCTGCAGAGGAGCATCCGGATCCCCTTTCGGGGCGGGGATCTTCTCTACGATGGCATCCAGGATGGGCTGTACGCCCTCCCCCGTGCGGGCGGAGATGCGGAAGATATCCTCCAGATCGCAACCGATGAGGTCCACTATCTGGTCGGCAACCACATCCGGCTGCGCGGAGTCCATATCTATCTTATTGAGGATGGGGATGATTTCGAGCCCGTGGTCGATGGCCTGGTAGAGGTTGGCGATGGTCTGGGCCTGCACGCCCTGGGACGCATCCACCACCAGCAGCGCGCCTTCGCAGGAGGCGATGGAGCGGGAGACTTCGTAGCTGAAGTCCACGTGGCCGGGAGTGTCGATCAGATTTAGGATGTGGCCCTTGTACTGCATCTGGATTGCGTGGCTCTTGATTGTGATGCCCTTCTCGCGCTCCAGATCCATGTCGTCCAGCACCTGAGCCTCCATATCGCGCTCGCTGAGTGTCTGCGTAAGTTCGAGCAGACGGTCGGCCAGGGTACTCTTGCCGTGGTCGATATGTGCGATGATGCAGAAATTGCGTATGCGGTCCATTGTCATAGTTTACAAAGTTAGCAATTTCTCGCTAATCACGAGAAATTGCCAACCATGTTTTTGTATGTATCCGCCCTAGAAATTGAGCGCAAGGCCCACGCCACTTCGGGTAGCACCTGCCTTAAGACTGGATCCGTAAGGCTTGGGAGCGTAGCGGGCGTTATAGTCATCCATCATCGCATCGATTTCCTTTTGCCCTGCCCGCCATAGGGAGATGCCTCCCCAGAGGCTGGCTGCAGTAACGATTGCGCCGAGGACTATCATTGCATCTCCGCCGCCGCGCGACTCTCCCATCATCTCGTTACTCTCGTTCTCACCATATCCGAACACGGCCATGGCAATGCCGGTTGCAGGGCCTAAGGTTATTGCTGTCAAGCCCCAATAAGTCTGGGAAACGGCCTTCCTGTAACGGCTGCCATACGTCATGAGGCCCATCTCGTAGTCGAGAGGTGCATAGCCGTAGTAGCCGTAGGGGTCTTGAGGATAGGGGGAATAATAACCGTTATATTGTGCGGAAAGGTTTACCGACACCGTCAGTGCAACCAGAAAAAGAATTAAACGTTTCATGATTGTAAGTGTTTCTCGATGACGGTCGGGGCAAAAGCTATGCCAAATCAGTTCCCGCGCTTGGCATTATAACCCATAGATACCAGCAGGGACACGATTTTGTCGCGGAGGTCCCCCTGGATGGTAATCTCTCCATCCTTAGCCGTACCGCCCACTCCGCACTTGGTTTTCAGGGTTTTGGCCAGGGCGGCGAGGTCGTCGCTCTTGCCCACGAAACCTTTTACGAGGGTTACTTGTTTGCCGGCTCTCTGCCTGCGGTCGATAGCAACAATAAGGCGCTGTTTTGCCGGCGGGAGGGTATCTTCCTCGGCCTGGGTGACAGTTTGGTATTGAAAGTCGGGATTCGTGGAATAAACCACGCCCAGACGCTGTTTCCAATCGTTATCGTTCTTCATATCCACAAATATAATCATTTTATTAGCTATATTTGTATCCATGGATTTCGGAACCCTTCACCTGCCTTCGGAGGCCCCGGCCGTCGATCCCCTGATCGATTGGTGGGATGTCCCCCTGCATGCCTGGCTGGTGGTTATCTGCGCAATCCTGCTACTGCTGCTCATCCCCGGGATTTATCGTCTGCTTCCCGCCGTGTCCGGCTGCCTCATCCGCAGCCGCGGCAACATCGAAATCGAGCATAGCGTCAGCAGGGCCCGCACAAGGAGCCTGTATTCCAGGGCGATGGTGATACCTTTCATCATAGTTGCCGACCGTTTCAAATTGTATGACCCCGACTTCATCGCCGGATGGGACCAGCCATGGCTGCTTCTTCTGGAGCTATATGCCGTCCTCTTTGCCTATCTGGTGCTGCGCATCATTCTCCACGCCGTGGTCTTGAGTATCGGACGCAAGCATTTCCACACCGAAAAGCGGCTTGCAATACGCCGGGGCCAGCATAATTACTTCATCTGCTTCGTGCTGGTGATGATGTTTTCGTTGTGTATCCTCCGGGTTTTCGGGGCGGCGGATGATGTTTACCGCAATGTTATTTATGCGGAACTTGCTTTGTTCTGGCTAATTTCGATTGTGCGCGAAGGGCAGATTTTACGTTCTGAGTGCGGTGGTTTGATAACATTTTTGTATCTTTGCGCGCTTGAATTTTTACCGGCAGGAGCCGTGGTGGCATCCGCAACGGTATTTTAAAGTCGAAATTGCTATTATGAGAATCCTGATTTCACAGCAGGCTCCGTCCAAGATGACCGCTTACGAGGCCCTTCAAGGCAAGTTTAAAGCAGAACTCACTTTCAGACCTTTCTTCCGCATAGAAGCATTGACCTCCAGGGAATTCCGTGACCAGAGGGTCAACCTCCCCGATTATACGGCCATCGTTTTCTCTTCGCGCCACGCCATAGATGCTTATTTCAAACTCGCCGAGGAACTTCGTTTCAAGGTTCCCGAGACCATGAAATACTTCTGCACCACCGAACTGGTTGCCATCTATCTCCAAAAGCATATCGTCTTCCGCAAGCGCAAGATCTTCTTCGGCGAAGGAACCCCCGAGTCGCTGGTGGCCCTGATCGGTCCCAAGCACAAGGGCGAGAAATTCCTCATCGCCAAGAACGCCGGTTCCAATTCCGAGGCCCTCACTTCCCTTCTCACCAAGGCAGGGGTAGACTTCACCGAGGCGGAACTCGTGAAGAGCGTCACCCAGGACCTGAAGGACCTGGACATCTCTTCCTACGATATAGTAGCTCTTTACAATCCTGCAGATGTCAAGAGTCTCTACGAGAATTTCCCCGAGTTCAAGCAGGGCAAGGTGAAGTTCGCCGGATGGGGCAAGAGCATCGTTCCTGCCATGGAAGATGCCGGCCTCAGCATCGACATCCAGGGTCCTACCCCCGAAGCTCCTTCGGTGGCCCGTGCTATCGAGCTTTATCTCCAGCAAAACAAATAATTTCCTATGACTCCCCGGGGCAACACGCTTGGTAAATCAGAGCGGCTGTCCGGCAAGAAGTCAATTTCTACCCTTCTCGCCGACGGCAGATGGGGTAGCTTGGGGCATTTCCGCTACTGCTGGCTCGCGCAGGCGCCCGATGCCGTGGCTGGTTCTGCCGTCATGCCTGATACCCCCGACGTCATGCCTGGTACCCCCGACGTCATGCCCGACCCAATCGGGCATCTTCCTGCCCGCATCCTGGTATCCGTCCCCAAACGCTACTTCAAACGCGCCGTCAAACGCAACCTCCTGAAACGCCGCATCCGCGAAGCCTACCGCCTGCAGAAAATCGCCGGCGTGGACATCATGTTCCAATACAATTCGCAGGAGATCGCCGACTCCGCAACCATCTTCAAGGAAATCGGAGACATCCTCGGCAGGATCCGGCCGCTGATCTGCCAGACATCCTCCGCTTCGGACCCGTCCGAGAACTCATCCCCCGCAAAATGAAACTACTGAAGGCCATACTGAGTGCGCCGTTCATACTGCTGATAAAATTCTATCAGCTGTGCATCTCGCCGCTCAAGCCTCCGACCTGCCGCTTCACCCCGACATGCTCGCAGTATGCTCTCGAGGCGTTCCGCAAGTATGGTCCGTTCAAAGGATTCTGGCTTTCGCTAAAGAGGATCCTCCGCTGCCACCCCTGGGGCGGCTCCGGCTACGACCCTGTTCCGTAATTAATGATGCCGAGCCGCCGCGGCTCGCGCTGAGGCATCCTGGCGAATGCCAGTTGTCTACCCTTTTTCATCGGGCGCCTAACTCATTGATTCACAGCATTATCCTGAAAACAAATCGGTCGATTTCGCCGATTTGTTTTCAGGATATCGTTGATACACAGCCACTTGACTGCCCGGCCCCAAATCCCTTATTGTCATTCCGAGCGAGCGCAGCGAGCCGAGGAATCTGGTCGTTGGGCTAAGGCCGCCGGCGAGGAGGCATCCTGGCGGATGCCAGTCATTTCGTCAGGGGCTCTGCCCCTAACATACCCCGCGGCTCCCGGCCTTC
>JAFZJI010000164.1 GCA_017552105.1 Bacteroidales bacterium
GCCCGGCGGTTGATGCGGACGGAGCGTTCCATATCGCCGGTGGTAAGCTCGCGGTCGTTCTCGCCGATATATGGTTTAACCACCTCCTTGCCGAAGTAGTTGTGGGGGCCGCCGAAACGGCAGTCGAGGATGCCGGCCAGAGCAGACTCGGGATAGCCGGAATTGGGGCTCAAGTGGGCGCGGCCATATTTACGGACGAAAGGCAGAAGGCGCAATTTGCCGGAAACCAGCAGCATAAGGAATGCCGTCAGGCGGGCTGGAATCCAGCCGGCCACATCGTCCAATTTGGCTGAGAAGCGTCCGAATTCGAGGTAGCGCTCGTTACGATAGCCTATCATCGAATCGAGAGTGTTGATCATCTTGTAGGCCACCATCCCGGGCACGCCGAGCAGCGCCAGCCAGAAGAGCGGTGCAATTACTCCGTCGTTGAGATTCTCAGCGAGAGTCTCTAGAGCGGCGGTGCGCACCTCCTGTGCGGAGAGCTGCGAAGTGTCGCGGCCCACTATCCGGGCCACCTGCTCACGCCCCTCCTCAAGGCTTCGGTCCACTGCCTTGAACACATCCCTCACCTCGCGGATTAGAGTCGTGCCGGCAAGGCAATAGAAGATGAGTATGGCGGATGCAATGCCTTCCAGGCAGAGTCCGATGCGCATAGCCGACGACAGTGAACCCCAGGCGCCATTGGAACTCAGGATTGCGCTGCCGCTCCAGATCAAGGATGGGAGCGCGCGAAGCAGCCAGAGCAGCGACCAGGTAAACAGAAAGGCGCCGAGAACCAAAGCTACGGCGAGCAAGGCGCCCTTCAGACGGCGATTCTCCCCTTTGTTCCAACGCTTCTCCCCCGCCGCAATCAGTTTGCCGAAG
Source organism: Bacteroidales bacterium (assembly GCA_017552105.1). Classification (GTDB taxonomy): domain Bacteria; phylum Bacteroidota; class Bacteroidia; order Bacteroidales; family UBA932; genus Cryptobacteroides. Next base: position 865 of record JAFZJI010000164.1, read on the forward strand.
CCTACCACGGGATGGGGCAGCCAGGCGGGATCGCCCAGCAGCAGGTCCATCAGCCATCCGGCCAGAAGCGAAATAACGCGTATCACAGGCGCCCCTCCTGATAATCCCGGATTGCCGAAACGAGCAGATCATTCTCCTGAGGAGTCTGGGCCGCAATGCGGAAATATTCCGGACCAAGCAGTTCGAAATTGGAGGCGTCGCGGATCAGCAGCCCCTTCTCGCGCGCAAGCCAATCCTTCAGTTCGCCGGCGCTGCCGGAATCAAGGTGGCAGAGCATGAAATGGGTGGATGTATCTCCCACCTCAATGCCCGGAATAGCACGCAGAAGCCCTTGCAGACGGGCTGTCTCGGCGAGCAGGGCATCCAGGTCAATGGGAGCCGTATCGGGATGCTCAGCGAGGAAAAGCCCCGCCTCTATTGCAATGGCGTTCACCGACCAGGGCATCCGTACTCCCCTGATGCGTTTAAGGAGGGAAGGATCCGCCACGATATAGCCAAGCCTCAGGCCGGGCATCGCATAGCGCTTGGTCATCGAGTGCAACTGGATGACATTCGGCCTGGAGACTGCCTCTGCGGCGCTCATCAGTTCCTCGCGGGTGAAAAAGCCGTAGGACTGATCTATCACGAATACCGTATCCGGAGCTTCGTCGATCACCTCCAGAAGGTTACTCTTGGGGATGACTCCTCCGGTAGGATTGTTAGGGTTGCAGAGCCATACCATATCGAGATCCCCGGGCAGCCCGGAAAGTCCGGAGACCGTAAGAACTTCGTGGCCGTTGAGCCGGCAGGCATCGGCATACTCGCTGAAAGTGGGCTGAAGCACCGCAGTGCGGCTGAAGCTGAATGCTTTGGCAATCAGATAAATCGCCTCTGTAGCGCCGTTGGTGACACAGACGGAATCCGGGTCACTCAATCCGTGAATCGACGCCAGCCTCGCCTCAAGCGTGTAAGGTTCCGGCTCCGGATAGCTGCCGATGGCATCCAGCCGCAAAGCCAGATGCGCCTTGAGGGCGGAAAGATCCACCCGTCCATAGACATTCGAGCTGAAATTGGCCACTATCGGCCGCCCGAAGAGATATGCGTCGTCGCCGTGCCCCTTGATCATCGTTTGCATTTCATAATATCGTAAAGTAGCGGTACGTCCACATATTTCCGGACGTGGTCAGCCAGAAGGTCATACTGTTTTTCCTTGAACGACTTGTAGTCGAATTCCTCCGCCGCCTTTTCAAGCTTTGCAGCGTGGGGCGCAAGCAGGAAATCCACGAAGGCAGGGTTGTCCAGGATGCCGTGGATATAGGTTCCCATACACTTCGAATCGGCCAGGAAACCATCCTGCTGGCCGTTTTCCAGCACATTGAGCGGCGAGGGAACTACGGCATCCATCGGGTGAGTGTCTCCCATATGAATCTCGTATCCCTCCATACTGTCGCTTCCGGATGCGAGGGAGAATCGCACCTGGCGCGTCACCTTTTCGGGCAGGATCTCGGTCACGGTGGGAATCAGGCCGAGCCCCGGCAGGGACTCGATATCGCCCTCGACGCGGTGCGGATCGCGTATAATGCGGCCCATCATCTGGTAGCCTCCGCAGATGCCGAGCACAGAGGCTCCGTCGCGGCGTGCGCGCTGGATGGCCGGCGCCACTCCGTTGCGGCGAAGTTCGTAGAGGTCTGCCAGCGTACTCTTGCTGCCCGGCAGGATAATA
>JAFZJI010000165.1 GCA_017552105.1 Bacteroidales bacterium
GGCGGATGACTGCCGCTTCGTCCCCTGCACCCACACTCACGAACCCGGCTGCGCCGTCAAGGCCGCAGTCGATGCCGGGACCATCAGCGCCGAGCGCTACAATTCTTATCTGGGAATGCTCGAAGAAGACGGAAAATTCCGAAAAGGCTGATAAGATGAAAAAGAAAAAAGTTGCTCTTGCCCTGGCGAGCGGTGGCCCCAGGGGCTTCGCTTACATCGGGGCCATCGAAGAATTATTGTCCCGCGGCTACGAAATCACTTCCGTGGCAGGTTCCTCGGCCGGTTCCCTGATTGGTGGAATCTTTGCTGCAGGAGGCCTGGACACCTTCAAGGATTGGCTGTTCGGCCTGGATCCGGTGAAGATAGTCAAACTGATGGACATCTCCCTCAGCAAGAGCTATCTGGTCAAGGGCGAAAGGATTATCAAGGATATCAAGAAGATGGTCCCGGAGAGGAACATCGAGGATCTTCCAATCCCCTTCACGGCCATCGCGACCGACCTTTTCACCGGGGAAGAAGTCATCTTCCGGGAAGGGCCCCTGTTCGATGCCATCCGGGCATCCATCTCCATACCTTCGATGTTCAAGCCCGTGCGATGGAAAGGCCGCACCCTCGTGGACGGAGGCATGGTGAATACCTTCCCCCTCAACCGCGTCCAACGCACTCCGGGGGACATTTTAGTAGGCTTCAACGTGAACCGTATAGATGCGGAGGAGATAGGAGGGTATCTGGATAACAAAAAGGCCCTGAACGATACTGAGGAATCCATCCGCCAGCAGGCACGCCAGCTTCTTACGGATGCGTTTTCGGTGGAGAGGGCGAAGGTGCTGATAAAGATGGAGCTGGATACCAGCAAGAAGAGCAGGAAGCTGGAGGAGAAGGGCAAGGAGAGCGGAATCCCCACAGCAGCGGACGACAATTACGCCTCAATCCTGCAGCGCAGCTTCGGCATAATGAACCATACCATCGCCCGCATGGGCATAGAGCTTTGCAAGCCGGACATATTGGTAAATCTCCCCTATGATTCCTATCATGGGGTTTCCGGTTATTCCAGGGCCAAGGAGATATCTGATATAGGCCGTATGCTTATGGCCGAGGCTTTGGACAGATACGAGGGAAGATGAAATCGCTTGACAGAGAGATCCTGAGGCTGGCGGTGCCGAGTATTCTGGCGAATATCACGGTGCCGTTGGTGGGTTTGGTGGATACTGCGGTTGCCGGGCATCTGCATAGCGCAGGTGCTAGTGGTGCGGAATTCATCGGAGGTATCTCTGTGGGCGCGATGATACTTAGCGTAGTCTATTGGAATTTCGCTTTCCTGCGGGCCTCGACCGGCGGTTTGACGGCCCAGGCTTATGGCCGGCTCGTCAGCTTGGGACTACCATCTTCGGGACTCCATATATCCGAATGTCTGGGGATTTTGAGGAGGGCATTGGGGCTGGCGATGGGCTTTGCGCTGCTGCTGGTAGCGCTGGGATGGCCACTGTCCAGGCTGGCGCTGATCTTCCGGGACGCGACGCCAAGCGTTGCGGCGCTGGCCATACAATACATACTGATACGCATCTGGGCAGCACCCGCCACCCTCAGCCTGATGGCCCTGAAAGGCTGGTTCATAGGCATGCAGGACAGCGTCAGCTCCATGCTGACCGACCTCACAGTGAACGCAGTGAACATAGCCGCCAGCATAATACTCAGCCTCGGAATCGGCAGCTGGGACGGCCTGGGATTCATAGGAATCCCCCTGGGAACGGTTATCGCCCAATATTCCGGGCTGCTGCTGGCAATGATGATATGCTGGCTTAAATACCACGCCTTCGCGGGCAGGATACAAAGCAGCCAGGCCGGCAGTATGAAGGACTTCTTCAAACTCAATTCGGACCTCTTCATCCGCTCGCTATGCTTCAGCGGCATCTACCTGGGCTACACCATCATAGCCTCGCAGTTCGGGGAGGTGCTGCTGGCCTGCGCCAACATAATGATGAACCTGCTGATGATCTTCTCCTACTTCACGGATGGTTTTGCCTATGCGGGAGAGGCCCTGACCGGGCGTTTCATCGGGGAGAAGGACCCGGAGATGCTGAAGAGGACGGTGCGGGGCACCTTCAAATGGAGTTTCGGGGTAGCGGGATTCTGGATGCTCATCTATTGGATAGGCGGCCCCGGCATGCTGGGGCTGATGACCGACGATGCGGCCGTGCTGGAGGCCTGCAGGAGATATCTCCCCTGGCTGCTGATTATGCCGCCGGTGGGATGCGCTGCTTTTACCTGGGACGGCATCTACATAGGAGCTACTGCCTCCAAGGCCATACGCAACGCCATGATCTGGGCGCTGGTGGCCTTCCTCGGAATCTGGTACGCCGGGCGAGTGCTTCTGCCCGGTCTTTCCGCCCCGGCGGCAATCCATCTTCTGATGGCCGCATATTTTGCCCATCTTGCAGCAAGGACCATACATCTCAGCCTCGCATATCATAAAAATATTCGCCTTAGCTGATTGTTTAGCTATAATTGGGAAAAATATCACTATATTTACGAAAATCAAGCATTTGCGTAAATGAGCTATTGGAATGAACTCGTCATTGACGTGGACTATCATCCTTGCGATCCCGGGATGTGCCATTGGTTCTGCGAAAGCACGACTCATTGCAAAGAAGAGATCAAAGCCGGAGCCAGGCTTGGCTACAAGGATCCCGGAGGATTGTTCGGGAACATTACCGTGCAGGAATGCGATGACGACAAGCTGGTCCTGACTTATGGAGACAATGCCTTCAGTCTAAGCATTGGGCAGCCCTATGCCCATTTGGATACGGGCGGGAGGGACTATACCGAATTCGAACTGAACGTCCATCTGCAGTTCCTCACAAAAATCGAGAATAGCAAGGAATTCTTCCGACAGTTTCTTTCCAAATATGATGTTGCCAATATGACCCGGCAGGATCTGGAGCAATATAAAGCTTCCGGGGATCCCTGTGCGAAGTATGCACTTGGACGCTGGCATTATATCATGGTCCCGGAGATGAAGGGCTCCGTGCTGAAGGCCTGGAATCTTTTCAAGGAAGCGGCAGCCGAGGGCATCGCCGACGCCTATGAGATGCTTTCGTTCATGAAATCCAACGGTGAGGGCGAAGATGGCATATACGATCCTGAAGAAGCAGCCCGTCTGCGCGGGAAAGCCCTCGAGATGGGCAGCGAACTTGCGCAGCTTAGATATGCCCGGAACCGCATAGCAGGCATAAACGGACTGGAGCCGGAAGCCGGTAAAGTGGTGGAAGAGATAGAGACGGGTATCAAGGAGAATCCTGACATGATTTCCGACTGGTACTCCGTCCTGGGCTATGCCTACGAGAGCTTGGGCCGTGAGAAAGAAGCCGAAAAAACCTATCAGGCCGGCATTGAGAAAGGCTGCATCCGCTGCTATGGGGACCTCGCCTTCCTTTATCTTGGCAAAGGTCTTAAAGATGAATACCGCGAGACCATGATGAAAGGAATGGATGCCGGCTGCGGCCTGTGTTTCCTGCTGGACTGCGACTACCCCGAAGAAGAGTTCGAGACACTTCCTCCCTACAAACAGCAGATCGTCAAATCCTATGTTCAAAAACGTTTGGAGGATGGTTTGAAACAGGGAGAAGAAAGCTGTGCTTATTGGCTTGGACTCAACTACTATTACGGATATGTCGGCTTTGAAAGTGACGGGAAGCGGTGCGGGTATTATCTGGATATAGGCATGGCAATGGGAGATGCCAATTGCTACAGTCTGGCTGCGGACATACTGGAAAGCGTGGAGCCAAGTGCCGAGGACAAGAAGGATGCGGCGAAGTTCCGCCTGGAGGCTCTCAGGCGCGGAAATGAATCAGTGCTGTCCAAACTAATCCTGGCCTACCGCAGGGGCCTGCTTAAAGAATATGAAGATGAAATAGAGAAATACTGGCTGCCGGACGATTATGATGACTACGAGGAGGATGACAGCCGTTGGGACCCGTATGTTTAATCTAAAACTACATCAACCATGACCGTAAATCTAGACGACCTTGCCGCCATCTATTTGCTATCAAGAGATCTGGCCACCGTTGACGGAGATGCGACCGAAGAAGAAATCAGACCGCTCTGGGATTTCCTGCAGAGTTTCGGGGAAATGAATCAGCAGGTTCTGGAATTCATTACCGACCTGGCCGATAAAATGGAGCCGGAAGAGGCAATGAAACGTGTCTCCAATCTGGAGCCGTCCGGCAAAAAGCAGGTTTCCAATCTCTTTGCCAAGATTATCTGCGCCGACGGAGAGCTCAATAGCGAGGAGCAGGAAATATACGACGCCATCTGCTCTTCCTGCGATCTTCCGGAGCCGGACCAGCCGGTGGAAAGGCACAAAGAAGAGGAAGAAGAGGAGATAATCCCGGCCTTCCTGCACGTGAACTACCGGGGCATAGCCAGCTTGAGGCAGAGCGAAAACGAGGACTGGAACAGCCTCAAGGATGAGCTCGAAGAGTGGATTGGAGGCAACGGGGTGGAAGTAGTCCGCTTTACTCCCGCATTGAATGCCCTGAGCAAGGAGCTCAAACTCAAAGGCAGGCATCTGGTGTTCATGGTAGCCCGCAATGGTTATGGCGACAAGACGGTCGGCGATAACATGCCCGCGACCATACTCTACGGAGGCGGCTATCCCATTTACGGAAACATAGTATTCGCATTGGAGACCGACCAGGGCTACAATATCGAGGGATTCCACAGCGGAAGCCTGCTCGATAAGGCTCTGAACGCCATCAACGAGGCCGTGGACGGTCTTCTCAGGACTGAATGACATAACCCCATGAAAAGCGTCGACAAAATAGTAAAGAACGTGGAGCAGATGCGCTCCAACGCACAGGAACAGGCCATATTCAAGAACCTGCCCCTGGCCGCCGAGACCTTCAAGTTGATACGCGAGCTGGATGACCCGGAAGAAGGGCCGTTGGGCAAGGCCTATGCCTGCAATGCCATGATAGAGCAACTTCCCGAATACGACACGCCCCGTTTCGTCCTGAGGATACTCCGGCAGGAGCTTGCCTGGCTGGAGGAATCTTCCGAAAAGAGCGACTGGCTGTTTCCGGAGGATGTGCAGGAGGATATCGACAGGCTGGAGGCCTACATAGACACGGAAGCCCTGGGCATGGAAGAATTCTGCAAAAAATATGGCAGGCACCTGCTGTTCGATCCGGTGGAGAGGACCAAGAGATGGGAAGAAATCTACTTTGAGGTGGAGGCCGAATGCGACAGGCGCCTGGAAGCTCAGCCCCGCGGAATGGGTTTCTGCTTCGGATATTGGGCTACCAAGCATGCCGTGCTCGCCGAATACGGAATAGACTGGAAATCCCCGCACATAATGAACCCGCGGGTAATGTTTGACTAGAGTCGGATGACGATTATGGACAACGGACAGACAAGAACACGAGAGAGGCTCGCCGAGGATAGCAAGGTTCTGACAAGGACCAAGGATTCGGCTGATACCGGTGGCCACTGCCCTAATTGCGGGGTACACATAGAGCCAGAGTACGAGATATGCCCCGAATGCGGATGGAAGCTGGTGAACTACTGCACTTTCTGCGGAGCGCCCATGCTTCCAGGCGACCAAGATTGTCCGGAATGCGGCATGCCTGCAGACGGCGTCATCTGCCCGGACTGCAACATACGCAATTTCAGGCCTTTCTGCCGCCAGTGCGGCAAGCCTCTATCGAGGGCTGCGCGCAAGGCCGTGGAAAAGGCCAAGCAGGACCCGAAAGTGCAGGAAGCGGCAAGGCTGCTGGTCAGGGTGTCCGAACTGCAGGCCGAATTGGATGGTGCGGATTCCTACGAGGAAGGGCCGTCCGAACCCACGGAGAGCGAGCTTAGGTTCCGGGAGATGATGTCCAAGGTAGGCTTTACCGAGGCAGAGAAGCCCAAAGCGACCAAACGCAAGATGGGGCGCAGCCGCGAGGAGATAATGGCCGAATATCAGAAGGCCCTGGAAGAGGCCAACAAGGCCATGGAAGAGATGCTTCCCCCTGCAGGATCCACTCCCCAGGAACAACGCAATTTCTACACCGCCCGCAAGGTTGCGGTAATGGAAATAATAGAAGAAAAATGGTATGGCATCCCTATCCAGAAGACTATGGGATGGGAGTGCAACAAGTGTCATGTATTGCATAACAATCCTTCCGAATGCGCCGTCAAGGAATTCGGAGGGAAATGGATTACCTGCACGGAGTGCAAAGTTGTCGAAGAAGGCACGGCAGGAGCCCAGATGTACATCGACAGAATTGAAAGGAAAGTTTATAAACGCGAATAGTCCATGGCAGACAACGAGATCCAGAAAACCGCAGTAGCCCCGCAGAAAACCGCGGTGGCGCCTCAGAAGACGGCAGTTGCCTCTCAGGTACAGCAGACCGCCACGGCGCAGAAGACCGCAGTTGCCTCCGGAAATGCATCCCTGAGCATCAGAAAC
>JAFZJI010000166.1 GCA_017552105.1 Bacteroidales bacterium
AAATTAGACCTTGCACATCAGAGTGCGTTCTGCGCGGAGTCCGTGCCCAAAAACAACCATTCCTGGGCACGAATGGGGTGCGGCCGGCGGCCTTAGCCCAGCGACCAGATTCCTCGGCTCGCTGCGCTCGCTCGGAATGACAAAAAAAGTATTTGGGAACTAGTGAATGAACGGGGTGTCAATTGCGGCCCGGACCCAGGGGCCGCAATTGACTATACGTGGCGCTTAATTGCCTGGGGATCAGGCTGATAGCATAAAGTCTCCCCCTTGAAAATGAGGGGGAGACTTTATGCTTAACTACTGTGTATCAACCAATTAGCCGCCACGGGCACTGGTCGAGCATGCGACAGAAGATGCCCGGTCGGAGCCGGGCATGACAAGGAAACGCCGGGCATGACAAGGAAACGCCGGGCATGACGAAAGTACCCGCCAAAAAAGCGAAGGATTGCGCAGGGTTACACTCCGCTGAAGCTGGAGAAACCGCCGTCGACGGGGAGCACGACGCCGGTGATGAAGGCAGCGGCGTCGGAGCAGAGGAACTGCGCGGCGCCGTTCAACTCGGTGATGTCACCGAAGCGACGCATAGGAGTCTTGGCCAGAACCTTCACCGACCTCTCGGTAAGGGAGCCATCCGGATTCAGAAGCGCAGCACGGTTCTGCTTGCCGATGAAGAAACCCGGCGCGAGCGCATTCACGCGGATCTTCTCGCCATATTTGATGGCCATCTCGGCAGCGAGCCACCTGGTGAAATTCGACACACCGCTCTTGGCAGCACTGTAGCCCGCCACACGCGAAAGCGCATCGTAAGCAGCCATCGAAGAAATATTCAGTATGCATCCCTCCTTCTGCTCAGCAAAGATACGGCTGAACACCTGCGAAGGGAAGATGGTCCCGTTAAGATTCAGATCCAGCACCTTCTGCCAATCCTCCTGCTTCATGTCGTAGAAATGCTGGTCGGGCATGATGTTGGCCCCAGGCACATTGCCACCGGCCACGTTCAAAAGGATATCCACCCGCCCCCAGGCCTTCACCACCTTCGCGGCGATATCTTCCAGCGCCTTAACGTCCATCACATCGCAGGCGAATGCAAGATTATCCTTGCCCAGCACGGAAAGGACCTCTTCCACCTGCTCGGGACGATGCACCAGGGCAGCCACCTTGGCACCCTGCGCAGCAAAATGACGGGCGAGCGATCCGCCCAGAACACCGGCGGCCCCGGTAACCACCGCGACCTTGCCTTCTATGGAGTAGATATCTTTCATATTATCTTCTTTTCAAGTTCATTACGGACGGCGGCCATCATCCCGTCCACCTGCCCCAGGGCAAGCATACGGCCGTAGAAACCATAGCCCGGGTTGTACCCGCGGTCTCCGTCGCCGAGGATGGTCTTCGCATGGTCCACCCTCATCGGCAACATGGGATTGGTTTTCTCGAAGATGCGGATGAGCTCCACCAGATGGGCCCGTCCGGCAGTGTGCGAAGCTTCCACGAAGTTTCCGCCGGGAAGCACGTCGCAGCTACGCAGATGAACGAAGCGGGTGCGCTTGGCGAACTTCTTTGCCATCGGCACCAGGTCATTATGGGCACCGGAAGACAGGCTGCCGGCGCAGAAAGTCAGGCCATTGTGGGGATTGTCCACGGCCTTCAGGATCCAGTCGATATCTTCCGCCGAAGTAACTATGCGCGGAAGGCCCAGCACGGGCATAGGAGGATCGTCGGGATGGATGCAGAGGTCGATCCCGTACTCGTCGCACACCGGCATGACGGCGGCGAGGAAGTAGCGCAGATTCTCGCGGAGCTGATCCTTGGTGATACCCTCGAACAGCTTCAGCATGTCCCGGAAAAGGGCCACAGGGTCGAATCCCGTGCCGGCGAAATTGCTGTTCACGAAACCCTGGGTCTTGGTGATGATTACATCCACGAGGCGGGCGCGGTCCTTCTCGGTAAAGCGGGCAGCGAGGTTCTCGACGCGCCTCAGCACATCGGCAGAATAGCTCTTGCGGGCATCTTTCCTTTCGAGGATATAGATGTCGAAGTAGGCGAATTCCGCCATGTCGAAATAAAGACTGGTGGATCCGTCCGGACTCGGATATTCCAAGTCCGTACGGATCCAGTCGATGACGGGCATGAAGTTGTAGCAGACCGTCCGGATGCCGCATTTCCCGAGATTTGTCAGACTTTTGCGATAGTTCTCTATGAGAACATCCCTATCGGGACCGGCATACTTTATTACTTCACTTACGGGCAGGCTTTCGACAACGGACCAATGAAGGCTAAAAGATTCGATAAAATCCTTCACCTCCGAGATCTGGGCCACGGTCCATACTTCTCCAATTGGTACATCGTGCAGAGCGGTCACAATGCCCTCTACGCCAATCTGGCGCAGCATGGGCAATGTGATCCTATCTTTGCGACCGAACCATCTCCAGTCTTTTTCCATCAGTAGATACTATTTTGCGTAGAGATTGAGGAAGGTCTCGTAGAGCTCCTGCTTGCCGGATGCAACAACGGGCTCGCCGTTCTTGCAGGCATAGTCGTAGAGGTCTTCGAGAGAGGCCTTCCCCTCTTCGAACTTCTTGCCCAGGCCGCTGTCGAAGCTGGCGTAGCGCTCCTTGACCATCTTGCAGATAGGGCTCTCTTCCAGAACCGCAGCTGCGTTGAGAAGGGCGTGTGCCATTGCATCCATGGCGCTGATATGGGCGATGAAGATATCCTCGGGATCGGTGGAAGAGCGGCGCAGCTTGGCGTCGAAGTTGGTGCCGCCGTTGCCGAAGCCGCCGTTGCGGATGACCTGCATCATGGCCTGGGTGAGATCGTAAGGATCCACGGGGAACTGGTCGGTATCCCATCCGTTCTGGGCGTCGCCGCGGTTGGCGTCGATGCTGCCGAGGAAGCCGTTATCGACCGCTACGGTTAGCTCGTGCTCGAAGGTGTGGCCTGCGAGGGTGGCGTGGTTGACCTCTATGTTCACCTTGAAATCCTTCTCGAGTCCGTTGGCGCGGAGGAATCCGATAACGGTCTCGGTATCCACATCATACTGATGCTTGGTAGGCTCCATGGGTTTAGGTTCGATGAGGAAGGTTCCCTTGAATCCCTTTGCGCGGGCATAGTCGCGGGCTGCGGTGAGAAGCTTTCCGAGATGGTCTTTCTCGCGCTGCATCTGGGTATTGAGCAGGGAGTAGTAACCTTCGCGGCCGCCCCAGAACACATAGTTGGAACCGCCCAGCTTGATGGTAGCGTCGATGGCGTTCTTGATCTGGACTGCAGCACGTGCAACCACGTCGAACTGAGGGTTGGTGCCGGCACCGTTCATGTAGCGCTTGTGGCCGAACACGTTGGCGGTGCCCCAGAGGTTCTTGATGCCGGTCTCCTTCATCTTCTCGAGGAGATAATCGGTGATATCCTTCATGCGGGCCTCATACTCCTTGATGTCGTCGGTGTCCTCTACGAGGTCGATGTCGTGGAAGCAGAAGTATTCGATGCCCAGCTTCTGCATGATTTCGAAGCCTGCGTCGGCCTTGGCCTTTGCGCGGCAGTAGGGGCATTCGCCCTTATCCCACTCGTAGGAACGGGTCTGTCCGCCGAACGGGTCGCCGGATGCCTGTCCGAGGGTGTGCCACCAGGCCATTGCGAATTTGAGCCAATCCTTCATGGGCTTGCCCATCACCACGCGGTTTGCGTCATAGTAATGGAAGGCCAGGGGATTCTTGCTATCGATTCCCTCGAAGGGAATCTTGCCGATTGTAGGGAAGTACTCTTTTGCCATAGTTTTGATTATTTATTGTTGATTGTTTTCCATCTTTCGTATGCCTCGCGGTACTCATCACGATGAGCCGGGGCTATGACCGCCAGCCTCTCCAGGGTGGAGAAGGCCTCGTCGCGGCCGCTGTAGATGCCGGCGCCTATGCCCGCAGCCTTGGCCGCGCCCACGGATCCGTCGGTATCGTACAGTTCGATAGTTGCTCCGGAAACGCCGGAAAGGGTTTCGCGGAAGATTTCGGAAAGGAACATGTTGGCCTTTCCGGCGTGGATCTTATCTACCTTCAGACCCATCTGCTCCATGATCTCGATACCGTACTGGAACGAGAACGCGATACCTTCCTGCGCAGCGCGCAGCAGGTGGGCCTTGCCGTGGCGGTTGAAGTTGACGCCGTGCACGCTGCAGCCCTTTTCTTCGTTCTGCAGCATACGCTCGGCACCATTGCCGAAGGGCAGGATGGACACACCGTCGCTGCCTATG
>JAFZJI010000167.1 GCA_017552105.1 Bacteroidales bacterium
CATCGTCCTGCTTGATGCTCACGGACATACTGATGAAACCCGGAAGGTTGCGCCCGACACCCACCGCGGTCACGAAGGGCAGTTGTTCCACCTTGTCCTTGAACAGTTTCATCTCGTCGTAGGAGGTCGCGTAATAGTCGATGTAATAGCGGTTTTCCACCTGCGAATGCGTGGGCCGGTCCAGCATGTGCCGCATCTGGAGCTCCATCACCAGGGCCATCGCAATCAGGAACACGGCCAGCGCGTTCTGGGCGATGATGAACACCTTGTTGACGACCATCTTGTTCCGCCGGCGCATGGTTCCCTTGATGATGTCGATCGGTTCATACCGGGCGGCCAGCAAGGCCGGAAGGATGCCGCAGAGGGTGCCCAGAATCAGGATTCCCGCTACGTAAGCCGCGATGTATCCGGGCGTCATCAGGAACTGGAGCTTCATGTCCGTTTCGATGGAAATCCAGTCGTCCTGGGTGGTCAGGAGGTTGTTGAACATAGGCACCATCAAGCGGGCAAGGACCAATGCCACGGCGAAGCAAACCGCCGTAAAGGCCACGGACTCACCGATGATCTTACACAGGATGGCTTTGCGGTCCGACCCAAGCAGGCGGCGTGTAGCCAGCTCCTTGGCCCGTTTCCCGCCCTGCGCCAGGCTGAGATTGACATAATTGAACACGGCTGACAGCAGCAGGAGCAGGACTACGACCGTCAGCAGCCGGACCATCTGCTTGTTGCCGGTTCTGATGCTGCCGTTGGTCGCGATTCCCGGCGTCCAGAACATTTCGTCGAGCCGCCAGGAGCGCCAGCCTTCCACTTGCTTGCCCCAGATGGGCTCGTAGTTCTTGACGATGAGGTTGTGCAGCTTGGCTTCGAACTCGGCACGGTCCGTTCCTTCCCGGACCCGGCACAGGGTGGTGTAACTGCCGATGCTGTTGAAGTTCTTTTCGCGGCTGGCCTCGTCGACTGACTCGATGTTGGCCAACACGTCCACCGGAGGCAGGATGCAGTTCTCGAAATCCTGGACCACGCCGACGATCTGGTAGGATTTGTCGTTGATTTTGAGCGTCCCGCCGATGAGCGTGGATATATCTTTCCCGTCGGCAATCCGCCGGGCCATTGACTCGCTGAGGAGAATGGCGTCCTTGACCTTGAACATCTCCACCGAGCCTTCCCGCCACTGGAGATAGGAGTAGATGTCGAAGAACTCCGGGTCCACTTCAAATCCCCAGGTGGAAACACCAGGCCATTTCTGACCGGCATACTCTACGAAGGAACTCTGCATAAGCGACATCCGGCTTACGGTCTCCACTTCGGGAATGGAAATCTCGATCTCTTCCTTATCCCAGAAGCTCAGGCCGGCGAAACTGTCGGTCCCCGGTGCATAAATGCGGTTCCACGCCGGGTTCTCGTGCGCCATCCGGTACTGCTGTACCACGTAACTGCCTATCAGTATCACGAACGCCAGGCTCACGGCCAGCCCCACCGCCTCGATGAAGGTGTACAGTTTGTTGCGGGACAAGAATTTCAGGTATGATTTCATCGTTATTCTTTCTTAAGTTCGACAGCCGGATTGGTATTCGCGGCTTTGAGGGTCTGCCAAAGGACGGCGAGGAAGGAGATAGCAAGGGTAATGACCACGGCCACGGCGAATATCCATCCATAACCGCTTATGCGATAGTTGTAGCCCTCCAGATAGCGGCCGGACAGCCATATCGCAACGGGTACGGCAATCACGCACGCAATAAGGACAAGCAGCATATATGTACCTACGCCGCGCAGCACTTCTCCGCCGACCGTTCCGCCGAATACCTTGCGGACGGCGATGTCGTGGGTTTGCTCCGAGGCGAACAGCGCCGACATCGCCAGCAGGCCCAACACCGAGACCAGTATGGCCAGGTACATGAACAATTCCATCAGCCTCATATACCTTTTTGCTTCGTCGAGCCCTTGTGTAAGTTTGTCCTCGATGAAGCCGCTCATTTCGGGAATCCCTTCGTATCCGTCCTCCTCCATACTGAAGCGGGTGTACAGTTCCCGCAATGTCTTTTCCGCTTCCTTATGGTCTCCGTCAATCTTCAGTACCAAAAACTCAGTTTCCAAGTCTTTATCAACGGTAACGATTCCTGTTTCCCGCCCATCCACGTGGGCGGCGTCCGTAACGGCGAAATCCTTGAGGATGCCCGCTAATTCCATATTGGCAACATAACCGACTCCCTGCGGGAAAACCGGATGGGCGGGATCCATCTCCAACTCGGCGAGCGTGGATTCGGTAACCCACACACCATCCCCGGACGACAGATGGAAATCTTCCACAATGTCGAATTGGAACATCTCGAAAACCTTGGGGTTGCATTGCAAATGAGAAATCGTTACTTGCTTGTGAGAGAGTTCCTGCAAAGTCATGCCCACTTTCCACCCCGGCCCACCGGGGTAACCTGAAGAATAGCCGGACTCAGTGACAAACGGAAGCTGTTCCACCGCGTCAGCATGGGCTTGAGAGACCAAATACTGGAAATACAGGTTATCGACATTGGCTCCCAAAGGACGATGGACCATATGGGAAAACTGATGTTCGAGGATCAATGCGAATGAGAGGAGCAGGACCGCAAGCGCGGTTTGGAAAACGATGAAAACCTTGGAGAACAAACGTTTGTTCTTGAGCCGGTAATCTCCCTTAACGACCTGGACCGCGTCATATTTGGACGCAATCCGTGAGGGAATCCAACCGGCCAGCAAGCCAAGGGCCAGAACCAGCAGTACCAGCACTCCCACAGAGATCCAATCCCATTGCCAGGAAAACGGCACTGATATAGCATCTGACCCGGAGCGTGTCTCTACATACCGGGTAAGAACCGGGGTTAAATAGTAGGCAAGTACGATTGAAAGCGCCGCACACACAGCCGTGAACAGGAGCGATTCTGCCAGGAAAGTCCTTACGATGCTGCCCCTTGACGCTCCCAATATGGCACGTGTCCCCATTTCCTTGATGCGCTTTCCGGCAAAGGCCGCACTAAGGTTGATATAATTGAATACCGAGGACAGGAGCAGCAGCAGAACGACGGCTGACAGCATAACCAGCAACGAGCGGTTACCCTTTGCTATTCCGTTACCGGCCCGGTTCAGGTCGGAAAAATACATTTGATCCATCCGGACCAGGCTGCCGTTCAGGTCCAAATCATCGCTCCAGGACCACTTGTTGATATCATGCGCCTTGAAAAAGGAGTTTACGGCTGCCCGGAGATCCTTTTCAGGCATCGAAGAGGAAATGAGGCAGTATGTCCCACCAAAAGCGCCTGGCGACAAGGGTTGGGGGTCCCGGACACACAGGAAATCCACATTCTGGAACATAGGTGTCCCCATATCCTTGAACACCGCGGAGATGGTAAGCGTGTCCCTTTCGGTGGTAAGCCGCTTCCCGAGGACTTCCTCAGCTGGTCCTAATTGCGCAAGAACCTTTTCACTGATAGCGACATGGTCTCCCCCCAAGTCTGCTTCGCTGCCTTCCACCCAGGGAATGGGAAACATATCAAAGAAATCCGGCTCTACGACCTTGACCCCCATTCGACGGAAGCAGATATCGCCCACGTTGGGACTGCCTCCACGGGTAGAAGTCAAAACCGACGCTTTGTCCACACCCGGAATCTCTTCTTTGATCGCTCCGGCTAAGCCTTCCGGCGCCATATTGACAAAATCTGTCAGTATACCGACGGCATAATAATGCTTCCACTCCGGTTCGCCTTTGGAGACCTGCCACTGCTGACGCACGTACGAGCCGATCAGGATAACGAACGCCAGGCTCACGATGAGCCCCACCGCCTCGATTGCGGTGTACAGCTTGTTGCGGGAGAGGGATTTGATGTAAGATTTCATATGTCTTTATTCATTCTTCAGTGATTCCACCGGGTTCTCCCGGGCAATCTTCAGGCAGTTCAGCACCACCACGCCAAAC
>JAFZJI010000168.1 GCA_017552105.1 Bacteroidales bacterium
CATAAGAACAAAGAAAACCCGTAGTTCTTCTACGAGTTTTCTTTACAACTTATTGATTATCAATCTATTAATACTCTTCCTCGTCCCACATATGGTGCAACTTCTGTATGCTGGTCATTATCAGCTAGTTACACTTGTGTTCAAAAACTCTGATAGTCACAGGGGAAGCCTAAGGCAGGCTGAGATGCTTTGAAATGACAATAACAAATCATAGTTACTTCCCAAGCCAAACAATTATTGTATCTTTGTAAAGATATGTTTAGAAGAATCATCCTCATACTATTGACCATTGTGTTTTCTTGTGCTTATTCTTGTGGAACTAAGAAGCATGAGAAGACAAATAATGTTGAAGTGATTAGCGAAGATAACTGCAACCTTTTAGGGGAGACTCTTCAAGCCTTTCTTTCCCAAAATGCGAAGTCCTTAAAGATATGGTCATTTAAGGAATGGGGGTGCAGAAGCACTGGCAAACAAGTGACCAAGATTCCAATGCCTGAAGGAGTAAGAATCAGTGGGGATGCATTAAAGGAGTTTCTATGCCTCGACCAAGTCAACCATTATGATTCCAGTTTGATCAAGTCCAGAAGTGAATGGGTGAATTCTCTTATGGACTCAGATGAAGAGTATGTGTATTGTGGCACTCTTGATGTTTCTGATTCTCTGGATTGTTACATATACACGGTAGAAGATATAGAACAGGTGGGGTACTGTGATGCCTTTGCTCTGCTGGTCAAGAATGGTAGGGCTATGGGGTCGGTCCAGTTGGCTTGTGAAGGTTATGGATTGTGGGATGCAAAAGAATCCAATCGGATTTCCAGGAACACTTTTGTGGTGTCTAACACCGCCGTAGATATGATTGATGAGAATGGTAATAGCCCGGAATGGTACTACTTCATCCGCATTAATGATGATGGGACAGTCACCCGGTCCGATGCTTTGGAATCCGATTTCAACAAGCCTACCTGGAACAGATAAAAAAAGCCGTGGAATTATCCGCGGCTTTTACATAACTATTTGATTATCAAATCAATATTCCTCCTCGTTAAAGAAGAAGTCGTCTTTGGTCGGGTAGTCCGGCCATATGTCTTCGATGGTTTCGTATATTTCGCCGTCATCCTCGAGCTCCTGAAGGTTTTCGATGACTTCTTCGGGGGCGCCGGAGCGGTTTGCGTAATCGATCAGTTCGTCTTTGGTTGCCGGCCAGGGTGCGTCGTCCAGGCTGCTGGCGAGTTCAAGTGTCCAAAACATAGTAGTATCCGTTTTCGAAATTCGCGCAAATATAGAGTTTTTTTCGTAATTCCAAAAGGGGCGTATCATCATTTATTATGATAGCTTACCAAAAGCTGTCAGAAATACCCTAAATTAGCTCTTGGAAAACAAATTTAACGCAATATGTCACACGATCACATACATAATCACGCCCATGAACACTGCCACGGGCATTGCGGTGAGCATGCCCATGAGCACCACCATCATAACGAGGAAGGGGAGCTTCGCGAAACCATCGTCAAACTTGTGCTTTCGGCCATACTGCTGGTGGTGGCCATAATCATCGAGAAGAATACCGATCTCAAAACCTGGCAGTACCTCCTGATTTATCTTATCCCATATCTCATAGTAGGCTGGGAAACCCTCAAGGAAGGGGCGGAGAAACTGTTGGAAGGAGAAGCCCTGGACGAAGACTTCCTGATGGGCGTGGCCACCGTGGGAGCCCTGGCCATAGGTTTCCTGCCCGGAGCCGGGACCCAGTTCCCCGAAGCTGTGTTCGTCATGCTTTTCTTCCAGCTGGGCGAACTCTTCGAGGGCATCGCTGAAGGCCGGAGCCGCCGCAGCATCTCCGCACTTATGGACATACGCCCGGATACTGCCAACCTCGAGACTCCGGAAGGCCTCAAAGTGGTACGTCCCGACAGCGTCGCGGTAGGGGAGACCGTCGTGGTGAAACCTGGCGAGAAGGTGCCTATGGACGGTGTGGTGCTGGAAGGAAACTCCGCCCTCGATACCAAGGCCCTCACCGGCGAAAGCGTGCCCAGGAACATTTCTGCAGGCGACAGCATCATATCCGGCTGCATCAATCTCTGGGGCTTGCTGCGGGTCAAGGTCGGCAAACCCTTCGGGGAATCTACCGCCAGCAGGGTGCTGGAACTGGTGGAGAACGCCGCCGGCAACAAGTCCCGCAGCGAATCCTTCATAACCCGCTTCGCGAAGATCTATACCCCCATAGTGGTCGGTGCCGCCGTGCTGCTGGCCATAATTCCTCCTCTTGCGGGAGGTGGCAGTTTCGCAACCTGGCTCTATCGGGCGCTGACCTTCCTTATCGTATCCTGCCCTTGCGCACTGGTGATATCCGTGCCGCTGAGCTTCTTCGGAGGAATCGGAGGTGCATCCCGCCGCGGTATCCTGGTCAAGGGAGCTAACTATCTTGAGGCCCTGACCCGCCTGGGCACCGTCGTATTCGACAAAACCGGCACCCTGACCGAAGGCGTGTTCGAGGTGACGGCCGTGCATCCCGAAATAATAAAAGAAAAGGAACTTCTGCATCTGACCGCCCACGTGGAAAGGCACTCCAAGCATCCGGTGGCGGAGGCTCTCCGCAAGGCTTATCCTGAAGAGGCGGACGATTGCAACGTGGAGGATGTCCGCGAGTTCGCGGGGAAGGGCGTGCAGGCGACCGTGAACGGCCGCAGGATAAGCGCCGGTAACGAGAAGATGATGGAGGAACTTGGAATCAAGGTGCATGGTTGCGAAAAATGCGGCGGCGCCGGAACCATAGTCCACGTGGCCGTGGACAGCGAATATGTCGGGCACATCCTTATCTCCGACCGCGTGAAATCTTCTTCCGCCGAGGCAATAGCCATGCTCAAGGCCGCGGGAGCAGGCAGGACGGTGATGCTTACCGGCGATTCCGCTAAAGTTGCTGAATCCGTCGCCAAGACCGTGGGGGTGGATAGTTACGGGGCCGGGCTGCTGCCGGCGGAGAAACTGTCCGAACTGGAGACTCTGATAGATACGGCCGATAAGAAGACGACGGTGGCATTCGTCGGAGACGGCATAAATGATGCTCCCGTGCTTGCCAGGGCCGACATAGGAATAGCTATGGGCGCGCTCGGCTCCGATGCGGCCATAGAGGCCGCGGACGTTGTCCTTATGGACGATGACCCCAGGAAGATAGCCACGGCTATCAGGATAGCCCGCAAGACCGTAGGAATATCCAGGCAGAATATCTGCTTCGCCATAACCGTTAAACTGGCCGTACTGCTGCTTGCAGCCTTCGGGCTTGCACCTATGTGGCTGGCAGTATTCGCCGATGTAGGAGTGACGGTAATCGCCGTCCTGAATGCAATGAGGACGCTCGCTTGAGCGCCCTCATTTTTTATTCTCTGCTGAATTCCGGTTTGGGATCGGCCCGCCTCTGCAGCACATAAGGGCTGGCAGGCCCGCCGTTTTCGGTGTCCAAGGCTTTCTGCCTGAGTTCTCCTATCTGACCGGTCTGATTCTTGTCGATGATAAGGCCCACCCGCATATCAGGGAATTCGGTTAGCATGCTATAATCTCCGTTGCTGTCGCCGGCTACGAGCACGGGATCGCGCCAGCCGTAGAGAGGGGAGACATAGGATTTGATAGCGGCGGTCTTACCTTCTTTGTAAGGCCTGATGAAGAAGGGAGTATATTCCTGCTTCACAAGATCTTCGGGGTTATGCTTCAGACGTATTGCAAATACTCTCGTAGTATCCAGCCCGAGATACTCTGGGTCGCAGGCCATTGCTTCGACTACGGGTTCCAGGGAAGCAGAGAATATGTAGACGTCGATGCCATTGTCTTCCAGGGCCCGATAGAGATTGCGCATTTCTTGGCTGAGGGCCAGGCCGTCGGATACGGGCATGGAGACCTTGCCGGCGGCACCCATTTCGGGACTCTCCCACACAAGCTCCTGCAGACACTCCTTCGCCACCTGGTCGGCAACGGCCTGTTTGACCAGGGCGCTCATTTCGGTGGTAGTCATATTGTGGAAAAGGGCCACTATTATCATAAGGCCTTCCCGGTAATCGAAGGTCTCGTAGGTACCCTCGTACAGGGCCATAAGCTTGGCGCGGAAGTCCTCGTATTCCGGGGTCTTCCTGGCTTCGGCGAGTTGCTCTTCGGTGATTTCTTCCCCACATCTGACTCCAGCGGCGGAGGTGATGGCCCTGTAGTCGGACTCTATGTCCTTGATGAGCATCCTTGCAGTGATGCCTTCCGCACCGGCACCGGTGAGTACGGTGTCAAGGTCGGGAATCTGAGGGGCGAAAAGGCCCCAGACCTCTTCCGGCGTAAACCGGAGACGGAGATTCTCGAGCTGCCAGCCCATTACGGCCAGTTCGACATCCTGCATCACGGTGGTGTTGTCGTAATCGAACACGGCGTAATTCATATTGTATTCTGTGCCGGCGCTTTCCTTCTTGCAATCTTTCATCAGTTTGCACAAGGCCTTGTAGGGCGCTTCGCTCCAGTTGCCCCTGGGCATTGGAGCGCTGCAAGCGGCTGCCAGGAGAGTGGCAGCCGCAAGGAATGTCAGTGTGGTTTTTTTCATCTGATCAGCAATGCTCTACATATTCTTCGGGGAATCCATCCCGCTGCCACCGGCCGCTGTAGCCGAGCCCTTCTGGGCGTCTATGACATCGTCGTTGGTGATGGATCTCTGGGTCTTTTTGACCTGGACGTTGCCCTTTCCGAAATTGTATGTCAACTGCAAAGATAATGATTTGAGCGGAATATAGACTTTTTGATTGACTTCTACGCCGTCACCATTGGTGTACAACTCGATTTTCATGTCTTTCATCGAGAAGTTGCTGAATCCCTGGAGGGTTACGCCGAGTTTCTCTTTGAAGAAATTGCGGGATACCGACAGCGCCGCTCCGTTGAAGCCTGACTGCCAGCCCTGAAGGTTGTAGCTGCGTCCACTCACGAATACATTTGCACTGAGCCTGATATCGTAGGGGAGTGTCTGCTGTGCGCCGATTACGAAGTCGGGGCTCCACCCGTGATTCTCCTGCCCGAGGACCTTGCTGTTGAAGTGGTCGTAATCGAGTTCGGCGTTGGCGTAGATCCTGGTATCCTTGACAGGGTTCCAGTTGAAGAAGGCGTTGAGTCCGAAGCTATGGGAATCCACTATGTTGCCGTAGGTGGTCTGGATCACATTGACTGCAGGGTTCTCAGGGTCGGGACCGAACTTGCGGTAGCTCTCTATTCCGCCTTCGCCATAGCGATAGTTCAAGCCTGCGCTGACCATGAACTTGGGAGAGAAGGAGTTGTACTTCAGGGCGATGTTGTGCTTCTTCTCGGGCTCGATGTCGGAATTACCGTAACTGATGGAATTGTGGAAGGTCCTGTTGACGAAGGGGTTCAGATAGTTGATACCCGGACGGAAGATCCTCATATTGTAGGTAAGACCGATGTTCGAGGTGGCGCCCAGGTTGTACTGGAGGCTCAGGTCAGGCACCAGGTTGTCGTAGTTGCTGTCGTACTTGTTCCCATCGTCGAAACGTACATCCACGAAGGTGTGCTCGTAGCGGAGACCTCCCTTGAGGGAGAACATCCCGAAGCTTCCGGCATACTCCACATAGGCTGCGCCGATATGGTTGTAGTGAGTGTATTTCCCGTTGGGGGAATCGACCAGCACATATCCTGCGCCAAGGTCGTTGTATTCCTTGTTGGTGGCGTTGTTGTCGCGGAAGATGTACTTGACGCCGGTGCTGACGGTGTGGCCGGGGGCGATGGGAGTGGTGTAATCTCCCTGGAAAGTGTGCTCCTGGTTGCAGTTGTCGCTTATCACCTTGCGGTCGAAGACGGAAATGCCAACCGGATTGCTGCGTCTGTCTTCCATGTTTCTATAGAAAGGCGAGGAAGCGAAGCGGTAGGAAAGGGTGGTCATCCTTGCCTTGTTCGCTTTGAAGTTGTGCTGCCAGTCGATGCTGGCGTTAAGGCCGTTGGACTTGTTTTCTGCGTTAATATTTCCATCGTAGCTGTACACGGGTGCGCCTGCCATCGAGGCTTCGGCATCCCAGGGACCTATCTGGCGGCCGCCCCACTTGCGGAGTGCCACGTTGGCGGAAATCAGGTTGAGGGTGTCGATTTCATAGCTGGCGGTAAGGTTGCCGAAGGTATATGAGCCCTTCTGGTCGACTCCGTCGGCAGATTCCTTCAATAACATTCCGTCGCTGGTCTTGTATGTGCTGAACTGCCTGAGCCCTTTGACATTCGAGTTGCCGGCATAGCCGTTCACTCCTACGCTGAATTTGCCTTTCCTGGCATTGGCATACAGGCCGCCGTTCGCACCGGTGCGGGTGTCGGCTCCTGCGTAGATGGATCCGCTGATGCCATCGGGAATGGCGCTGGCACCGTTCTCCGACTTGGCGATGATGAGGTTGAGCACGCCGCCGGTGCCTTCTGCATCATACCTGGCACCAGGGTTGGTGATGACCTCGATACCCTTCACCGCGGAAGCGGGCATAGCCTTGAAAATCTGGGAGGGATTCGAGCTGAGCATGGGGTTGGGCTTGCCGTCCACATAGACCACGAAGCTGGAACTGCCGTTCACGGTGATGTTGTCCTGCCCGTCCACGGTGACCATAGGGACCTTGCGCAGCATATCCAGCACGGTGCTGGCCTTGGAATCCACGTCATTCTCCACATCATAGGAAATCTTGTCGGCTTCCATCTTGATGAGGGGCCTTGCAGCGGCGACAGAGGCGCTTTGCAGGGCCTGGACATCGTCCTGGAGGAGTATGGTTCCGAAATCGGTACTCTCGCCTTCGGGGACGAAGGTGCGCTCCTCGGTGATGCGCCCCATATTGATAACCTTAAGGAAATAGTCGGCTTCCGTGATGGTGCGGAGCTTGATGGAGAAACAACCCAGGGAGTCGCTGAGTGCGTAGCCTGCGAGGTTCTCGTTCTTGGCTTCACCTGCGAAAACCTGCACGACTGCGCCGGGTTCGGGATCCTTGGTGACAGAATCGGCCACTTTGCCTTTTACTATGTGCTGCGCACTGGCAGAGATGCAGGAGAGGATCAAGGTGGCTCCAATCAACAAACTTCTAACTGATGTGTTCATATTTCGTAGTGTATTAGTTTACTATTACACCGCAAAGGTAGACAATATTTTTTATTCTGCAAATATTAATCCAAAATTTTTGAGTTTTTTCTAAATTTGCAGCCCGTATGCTGGATAGGGAGAAAAGATTCCTGAAGAATTGGATGCTGCCGTTGGCCATGACGACCGGCGTGGCCGTGTACCTCGTCCTGCACTGTGTCCCTTCGTTCGACGACACTTCATATATTAATATAGCGCGCAAGCTGCAGCCGCTTCTGGTGAGCATAATGCTTTTCCTGCAGCTGAACGTGGTCGCTCCTACCGACCTGCGTTTTCACAGATGGCACTTCCGTCTCCTTGCGGTGCAGGCCCTTTTCTTCGCCGCCGCCGCTTTCATCTCCATCAAGGTGCACGAGGGTAACGTCCGCCTGATGCTGGAGTGCGCTATGCTATGTTTCATCTGCCCCACCGCCGCCGCCGCAGGAGTGATAACTGCCAAGATAGGCGGGAATCTCCCCGGGATAATGACCTATACGATCCTTTCCGACCTGCTGGCATCGGTGCTGATTCCTCTGATGATTCCTTTGGTGCATCCCTCCGCCGACATCAGTTTCTTCTCGGCATTCTGGGTGATAATCAGGAAGGTTTTCTCCATCCTGGTGCTTCCGCTGCTGCTGGCGTGGTTCATACGCTATGCTCTTCCCGGAGTGCAGAAATGGCTCGCTAGGTATGTGGGATGGGCCTTTTATGTGTGGGGGATAGGATTGGCCCTGGCACTTTCTCTCTCTACCGGAGCCCTGGTCACCAGCCGCATAGCAGTGCTGGCCGCCCTGGGTATCGCGGTGGTGTCGCTGCTCTGCTGTCTCTTCCAGTTCTGGCTGGGCAGGAGGGTGGCAAGATGCTATTCCCACAGCGAATCCGTCACCGCCGGGCAGGCCCTGGGCCAGAAGAATACAGGCTTCATCATATGGCTCGGTCTTAACTACATGACCCCGGTAACTTCCGTCGCCGGCGGGCTCTATGCCATCTGGCATAATCTCGTAAACTCTTGGGAACTTTATCGTTACCGCAAAACAAACTGAAATCGGGTTGTTTATTATAAGGGATTTTTATATCTTTGTGGAACTATACAGGATTGATAATGAACCACAAGGCTATAATTATTACCGGAGGAGCTGGATTCATCGGCAGCCACGTCGTGCGCTTGTTCGTGAACAAGTATCCGGAATATAAGATAATCAATGTCGACAAGTTGACCTATGCAGGTAACCTTGCGAATCTCAAGGATATAGAGCAAAAGCCCAACTACCGTTTCGTTAAAGCGGACATATGCGATTTCGAGGCCATGCTGTCCCTTATGCAGGAGGAGAAGGTCGACGGAATCATCCACCTTGCCGCCGAATCCCATGTGGACCGCAGCATCAAGGATCCCTTCACTTTCGCGCGCACCAATGTCATGGGGACTCTCAGCCTGTTGCAAGCCGCCAAGATATATTGGGAAAGCCTCCCGGAGAAGTACGAAGGGAAGCGTTTCTACCATATTTCCACCGACGAGGTATATGGAGCCCTCAAGATGGACGGCAGCTTATTCACAGAAGAAACAAAATACCAACCACATAGCCCGTACAGTGCAGCCAAAGCCAGTTCGGACCATTTCGTCCGTGCATTCCACGATACCTACGGAATGCCTACGATAGTGACCAACTGCAGCAACAACTACGGGCCTTATCAGTTCCCCGAAAAACTTATACCTTTATTCATCAACAATATCCGCCATCGTAAACCTCTCCCCGTGTACGGAAAGGGTGAGAATGTGCGGGACTGGCTGTTCGTGGAGGATCACGCACGCGCCATCGACATCATCTTCCATAAGGGAAAGACCGCCGAAACCTACAACATCGGAGGTTTCAACGAGTGGAAGAACATCGACATCGTCAAGCTATTGATTTCCACGGTGGACAGGCTCCTTGGGCGTCCGGAGGGTGCCGACGACGATCTGATCACTTATGTGACCGACCGCGCCGGGCACGACCTGCGCTACGCAATCGATTCCCGCAAACTTCAGAGAGAACTAGGCTGGGAACCCAGCCTCCAGTTCGAAGAAGGCATCGAAAAAACGGTGCGCTGGTATCTCGACAATCAGGATTGGATGGACAATGTTACGTCGGGTGACTACCAACGGTATTATGATGATATGTATAAAGGTAGATAGCTTCCGTTATGATTCGACCTAAAGTTGCTAATAAGCTCAGCAATATCGTCAACTGGTATTTCAACAGGCGGGTCGCGCCGTTCTGGGCGCTGATCCTGCTGGATACCATACTTTTGTTGGCGACATCGCTGGTTGTTTATGTTTCGTTCGTGGGTGTCGTGGAAACCAAACAGGCTTTCCCCCAGCTGATACTCACGTTCCTTGTGTTGCTCGTTCCCTACATAATAGGTTTCAGGATTTTCCACACCTACAGGGCCGTGGTGCGCTACTCCTCCTTCGTGGACCTTCTGCAGATCTGCTACGCGATGGTCTTCGGCGGCGTGATAGCCATCGGTATCCATTACGGGCTCAATGAGTGTGCCGGCCGCTTCTTCGCCGAGACACGTACCGTGCAGATACTGGTTTCCACCGCTGTCTCATCGGTGCTCATGATACTTATCAGGGTGGTGGTGAAGACCCTCTACGACCTGATTTATCTGTCCTCCGAAGCCGAACCTGCATTCGTGTATGGCATCCAGAGCGGCGGTATAGGCCTCGCCAAGAGCATACGCAATGAGAAACCGGCCCGCTTCAGCATCAAGGGCTTCATCTCCCATGATCCTACCCTGGGATATGCCCACCTCCTCGGCGAAAAAGTTTATGAGGCGGACGAGCATCTTCCCGACATCATCAGGAAGAACGGCGTCAAAGCCGTGCTGATTTCGCCGCTGCGCCACGAAACCTTCCGCCGCAACCAGCATCTGCAGGATCTTATCATCTCTACCGGAGCCAAGATCTACATGATGCACAAGCCGGATGAATGGTCGCCCGAGCAGGTGCCCGACCTCAAGCCCGTAAAGATCGAAGACCTTCTTCCGAGGGACCAGATACAGGTAGATATGGACGCCATCGGCTCCATGATCAAGGGTGCCAAGGTCCTGGTTACCGGTTCTGCCGGTTCCATCGGCTGCGAACTTGTGCGCCAGCTCGCCAAGCTGGGCCCTGCGGAGATGATGCTCCTGGACCAGGCCGAAACGCCCCAGCACGACATCCGTATCATGATGGCCAGGGATTTCCCTAACATCAAGTCCAACGCGATAGTCACGTCCGTATGCCATTCTTCCAGGATGGATGCGATATTCAATTATTTTAGGCCCGATTACGTATTCCACGCTGCCGCGTACAAACACGTGCCCATGATGGAAGACAATCCGCCGGAGGCCGTCCTGAACAATATCTACGGCACCAAGATACTTGCCGACCTTTCGGTCAAGTACGGAGCCCGCAAGTTCGTGATGGTCTCCACCGACAAGGCCGTGAATCCCACCAATGTGATGGGCTGCTCCAAGCGCATCTGCGAGATTTATGTGCAGGCGCTGCAGGAGGCCGAGAATTCCGGCAAGGTCAAGGGTAACACCCAGTTCGTTACCACACGTTTCGGAAACGTGCTCGGCTCCAATGGCTCGGTGATCCCTCTCTTCGAGGAGCAGATACGCCACGGAGGTCCCGTGACCGTCACCGATCCTGACATAGTGCGTTACTTCATGCTCATTCCTGAAGCCTGCAAGCTCGTCCTCGAGGCAGGTGCGCACGGGGAAGGCGGAGAGATACTCGTATTCGATATGGGAGAGCCGGTGAAGATAGCCGACCTCGCCAAGAGGATGATAAGGCTTTCCGGGGCTGAAGGCGTAGAAATCGTCTATACAGGGCTGCGTAACGGCGAAAAGCTGTATGAAGAAGTGCTCAGCGACAAAGAGAACACGCTTCCTTCTTTCCACGACAAGATACGCGTCGCCCAGGTCCGCAAGTACGATTATGAAGTTGCGGCCCAGCAGCTCGACGAGCTCTTCACCATTGCCAAGACCTATGAACCCATGTCCACGGTTGCCAAGATGAAGGAAATCGTTCCCGAATTCGTCAGCAACAATTCCGTGTACACGAAACTGGATAAGAAACAATAACTCGATGACTTCTAAAGAATATGATGTCATTATAGTGGGGGGAGGAATTACCGGCGCCGCTACGGCGCGTGACTGCGCTTTGCGCGGTCTGTCCACCCTGCTGATAGAAAGAGGAGACATTTGTGACGGAGCATCGGGCCGTAACCACGGCCTTCTCCATAGCGGCGCCCGCTACGCCGTCACCGACCGCGAAGGTGCCGAAGAATGCATCCGCGAGAACCGTATCCTCCGCCGTATAGCTTCCAACTGCGTAGAACCCACCGAAGGGCTTTTCATCTCCCTTCCCGAAGACGGGCTGGATTACCAGGCCAATTTCATCGCGAAATGCCGCGAGGCCGGCATCGATGCCCAGGCTATCGACCCGGCTGAGGCCCTGCGCCTGGAACCTGCCATCAATCCCCGCATAATAGGTGCAGTAAAGGTGCCTGATGCTTCCGTGGATCCCTTCCGTCTGGTCGATGCCCACATCCTGGATGCCCAGCGCCACGGAGCTGATATAAAGAAGTTTACGGCAGTTGCCAGCCTTGTCAAGGAAGGCGGCCGGGTGGTCGGTGTCAAGACTGCGGCCGGCGAGGTAATCCGCTCCCGCGAGGTCGTGCTTGCTGCAGGCATATGGACCGCAGGCCTTGCCCGCGAGGCCGGCGTCAACATAGGAATGATGCCCAGCAAGGGTGCTCTGGTGATATTCGGGCACAGGATAGCGAATATGGTCATCAACCGTTGCCGCAAGCCTGCCAATGCCGACATTCTTGTCCCCGGCGACGTGGTCAGCGTGCTCGGGACCACCTCGGACAAGGTGCCCATAGAGACCTGCGATGATATGCGGGCCACTCCTGCCGAAGTGGATCTGCTGCTGCGCGAAGGCGAGCAGCTGGTCCCGTCCCTCGCACATACCCGTATCATACGTGCCTATGCCGGTGTAAGGCCGCTGGTAGTCGCCGATCCCGCAGGGGACGGACGCAATGTCAGCCGCGGAATCGTGCTTCTCGACCACGAGGAGCGTGACGGCGTGCCCGGTCTGATAACCATCACGGGCGGCAAGCTTACCACCTCCAGGCTTATGGCCCAGATGGCCACAGACCTGGTTTGCAAGAAAGTGGGTTCTTCTGCCGTGTGTCGTACGGCGGATCTGCCCCTGCCCGGCTCGGAGGGCCGCAAGCCCAGCTTCGAGGACCCCTTCGTGGAGAGGGCCGCAATAGGACGGCACGGCACCGAAGTGTCCAGGATGGACTTTGGAAAGGGCGGAGAGATTCTTTGCGAATGTGAACACGTCACCCGTGCGGAGATCGCCTATGCGGTCGAGCATTTCGGGGTACGCAATATTTCCGATCTCCGCAGGCATACCCGCATCGGAATGGGTACCTGCCAGGGATCCTTCTGCATACGCAGCGTGGCCACCGCACTGGCCGAGATCCTTTCTCCGGATCCCCGGTCCGCTGCCAAGCTCTCAGATGAATTCGTAAGTCAGTACCGTCAGGAGCGCTGGAAGGGGATTACCCCCGTGTTGTGGGGAGATACCCTGAGGGAAGCCGAGTATATGCAAAAAGTGAATGGCAATGAGATTTGATGCTGTTATCATAGGCGGCGGATATGCCGGATGCACGGTTGCCGGGATCCTGTCGGATGCCGGCCTGAAGGTGTGCGTCGTGTCCGAGGGGCTGTCCCTTGCCGTAAGCGGTTCCAAAACCCCCTACGCTGCCCAGGCGGCGTTGCAGAAGCATGGTGTGACGGTCCTCCGCGGCGACCGCGCCATGGGTGCCAAGGTGCAGGATGGCCGCGTGCTTGGTGTCGAGACCCGTAATCTGGGCTTCGGAACCATTCTGGAGGCGGATTTCTACATACTGGCCACGGGTAAGTTCTTCTCCCGCGGGCTCCTTTCCGACAAGGAACATATCTGGGAACCCGTATTCGGGGCCGACGTCGAATACAGCTCCGACCGCACCACCTGGTATGACGAGGATTTTTCTGCTCCTCAGCCTTTCATGGACTTCGGGGTAAAGACCGATGCATCCGCCCGCGTATTGGTGGACGGAAAGGCTCTGGAGAACCTTTATGCGGCCGGAGATATCGTGGCGAAGGGATGCAAGGAGGCGAATGTTACTAAACTGATCGAAGACTATGCTCGAAGGGATAAATAATCTTGAACAATGCCTTAAGTGCAACCTATGCACTCTGGTCTGCCCGATGATGGAGGTCAATCCGGATTATCCCGGGCCCAAGAAAGCCGGCCCCGACGGGGAGCGTTACCGCCTGAAGGACCCGGCCTTCTTCGACTATGCATTGAAATACTGCCTGAACTGCAAGCGCTGCGAGGTGGC
>JAFZJI010000169.1 GCA_017552105.1 Bacteroidales bacterium
ATGGTGGTGATGAGCTGGTCGGTAGGGATGTCCTTGCTCAGGCATACGGTGAGGGCGATGATGAGGCCGAGGCCGAACTGTGCTACTAGCTTGGCCTTCTCGGACAGGCCTTCCTTGTTATGCTTGAATACCTTGATATAGTCGTCGGTGAATCCTATTCCGCCGCACCAGAGTGTGGTGAGGATGAGCAGCTGTACGTAGATGTTGCTGAGGTCGCACACCAGCAGGGCGGTGGCGAGGAGGGAAACCAGTATGATTATACCTCCCATCGTAGGGGTACCCTTCTTCTCCATCTGTCCGGCAAGGCCGAGGTCGCGGATGCTTTCGCCTATCTGCTTGCGCTGGAGCCAGCGGATAATCCTGCCGCCGGCGAAGAAAGCGATGAGCATACTAATGACTATGGCCGCCATGGCCCTGAAGCTCAGGTAGGTCATGAGCCCCATTCCGGGGAAGTCGATATCCTTAAGATGTGTGAATAGATGGTACAGCATTACTTTATCAGGTCAAATATTTCAGTTACAATTTCTCTTTCGTCGAAATGGTGTTTCACCTTTCCGATTATCTGGTAGGTCTCGTGACCCTTTCCTGCAATCAGTATGGTAGAGGAAGGCTTTGCCATGGTGATGGCAGCCTTGATGGCTTCTGCCCTGTCGGTGATGCAGACGGCCTTGAGCAGGCCCTTCTTGCTGAAGCCTGTCTTAATTTCGTCGATGATGGCGTCGGGGTCCTCGGTGCGGCAATTGTCGGAAGTGACGAAGATGCGGTCGGCGAGTTTCTCGGCGATAGCGGCCATCTCGGGGCGCTTGCTACGGTCGCGGTCGCCGCCGCAGCCGAAGAGGCAGACAAGCTCGCGGGAGGGTGCTATGTCGCGCAGGGTCTCCAGGACATTCTGCAGGGCGTCGGGGGTATGGGCATAGTCGATTACGACTGCAAGGTCGCGGGGGCCGCGCAGGGTCTCCAACCTGCCGGGAGCTGGATCGAGCTTGCTGATTGCAAGCAGGGCCTCGTCGGCGGGTACTCCAAGGGCGACTGCGGTGCAGTAGATTGCGAGGGCGTTGTAGGCGTTGTGGGCACCGGTGAGCTTGGTCCAAGCCTCGATGCCGTCGATGCGGAGCAGCATCCCCTCGAAACTCTCTTCCAGTATCTTGCAGCGATGGTCGGCTGCGCCGCGGCAGGAATAGCTGATCTGCTTGGCTGCGCAGTTCTGCACCATTACCGAACCATTGCGGTCGTCGGCATTGATGATGGCGAAGGCGTCCTTGGGCAGTGAGTCGAAGAACATTTTCTTGCAGCGCAGATACTCCGCGAAGGTCTTATGATAGTCGAGATGGTCGTGCGTGAGGTTGGAGAATATTCCCACCTTGAATTCCAGGCCTGCGG
The DNA here is from genome assembly GCA_017552105.1 of Bacteroidales bacterium. Classification (GTDB taxonomy): domain Bacteria; phylum Bacteroidota; class Bacteroidia; order Bacteroidales; family UBA932; genus Cryptobacteroides. The sequence continues at coordinate 1,381 of JAFZJI010000169.1, forward strand.
TGCGCTCCTGCTCGATTCCTATGGAACTGACCTCCATGAAGCAGTACTGGCAGCCTTCTTCGACCATCTCCGCCATAAGGGAGTTGATGGTGATAGGGTCGGCGGTGGTGTTTTCGGTCTCGCTGCGGCGCTTCCCCACGTAGTTGGCGATGGTGGAGAGCAGTCCGCATTCATATCCTAACCCCCTGAACATATGGTAGAGGAGGGTCACGGTGGTGGTTTTTCCGTTAGTTCCGGTGATTCCCACCAGCTGGAGCTTGCCGGAGGGATGCCCGTAGAAATTGTCGGCGCAAAGAGCCAGGCCCTTGCGGTCGGCATCCACCACGGCGGCCGCACCTTTGGCGAGGGCGTCGTCTATGAATGCGTGGCCATCGGCACTGCAACCTTTCACCGCGATGAAGAGTGCCCCGGGGCATGCCTTGCGGGAATCGCTCGTGATGGAGCTGATTTCCGTAGCGGGACTGCCGTGCAGTATGTTTGCGCCAGTATTCTTTATGATATTCTCAAGTTTCATTTCTTCGGGAGTTTTGTACGGAAACGGGGATCGTTGGTATAAACGTAATCGACCAGTGTCTTTACCGCAGCGGCGGGGATTCCACCACCTTGGTAGCTGGTACGGGTAGGCCTCGAATAGACGGCGCAGATGATGCTGTACTGTGGATCTTCGGCAGGGAAATATCCCACGAAGGTGCCCTGATACTGCCTGCGGCCGTTCTCGTCGCTGTACTTGCCGTTGGCGAAGGTCGCGAACGATGTGCCGGTCTTGCCGGCGACCTTGCACTTGGCGCTCTTCAGCCTGCGGGCGGTACCATCTTCCGTAACCGAGAGCAGGGCCCTTGTCATGGTGTCGGCGATGGCGCGCGAGCAGATGGATGCGTTCAGCACGCTGGGGCCGCGCCTGTCGGTCACGGTGCCGGCCTTCTCGATGCATTCTACCAGGTAGGGCTTGACCATCTTGCCCTTGTTGGCAATTGCGTTGTAGAAGGTAAGAATGTGCAGGGGAGTCTCTTCGGTAGCATATCCGAAACCCATGGTGCCCAGGGTGGTATTGGACCAGTACTTGGACTTGGGATCCGGAATCAGCGGGGTGAGCAGCCCTTCGAGGTCGAAGTCGAAGGAATCGCCCAGACCGTAGGAATACACCTTCTCGACGTACTGCCGAGGGTTCTTTGCGTAGTTCTGCACTGCGAGAGTTCCGAACACGTAGTTGGAAGATATCTTGAATCCGTCCAGGATGCTGATTTCGTGGGTCTTGTTCTCGCGCTCCCAGTCGAGGATGTGGATATCCTGCTTCATCTTGGTATCCTTCACTATGCCGTGGTTGGTGGGAAGTGTCTCGTCCAAGCTCTTGTAGATGCCGTCGCTCATCACGCTGAGAAGCGTCACGGTCTTGAATACCGAACCGGGTTCGCAACGGCGGCCGATGGCGAAGTTGGTAATCTCCTCGAAGGAATTCCCTCTGTGGGGGTCGCGGGAGAGGTTGACCATGGCGCGGATGGCGCCGGTGCTCACCTCCATCAGCACAAGGCAGGCGCCGTTGAGGTCCTCGAGGGAATCTATCCTCTCGCGTAGGGCCCTGTCGGCCACGTCCTGATAATCGATGTTGAGGGTGGTGCGCAGATCTTTTCCGTCCACTGCGCGTACGTAGGAACTATCGTAGTTGCGCACGCGCCCGCGATCGGTCTGCTTGAGGTACTCACGGCCGTCCTTTCCGTGGAGGATGGCATCGTAGCGGCCCTCCAGACCCGGATTGCCCTTGATTTCCTCTTCGGGCAGGCCCTGGTTGTCGCGGACGAAGCCTATGGTACGGCGGGCAAGGCGCCCGTAGGGATATTTACGTATGTTGCGGGTCTCCACTATCATGCCGCCGCGGTTTGCGCCTTCGCGGTAGAGGGGGAGTGCTTTGATCTTGAGCATGGTGCTGCGGTCTACGCCCTTTGCTATGGAAAGATACTTCCTGCCGTTGGCGCGGCCGTCCTTTATCTGCTTGTACATGCGAGCTGCATCGACGCCTTCCACTATTTCCGCGAGGCCGGCGGCGAGCTGCTGAGCCTTGTCCTGCCACTCGGCTTCCTTCATCTTGCCCTTCTCCTTGTTCTTCATCTTGGCATACTCGGCCTTCATTACCGTGCAGTCCATATGGATGTCGTAAACGGGATATGACATTGCCAGGAGCCTGCCTTCGCAGTCGATGATGTTGCCTCGCACTGGCTCGACGATGCGCTTCTGGATCTGGGGGGTGAGGGCGCTGGCAATCTTGGGCTCGGGTTCCCAGATGAGCTGGAAGTACACGAGCTTGAACAGTACCGCGACGGTAATAATGAGCAGCAGGGCATAGAAGACGTACAGGACCATTCCAATCCTGTCCCGTTTCTTCTTTGTGGTCTGCTGCGGCAGTTGCCGCATGTTGTTGCCGTCCTGCTCCATCATTCAATTACTATTGCCTGGGCCGTGGGTTCCTGCACGGAAGAACCCATTGCCTCCAATCTTTTCTGTACTGCGCTGCGCCTGCTCATCGATGCCACCTCGAAGGTCTTGTCGGCATAGATGATTTCCATCTCCTTGATCTTTCCGTTGTTGTTTTCCACCTTGCTGAGGACATTGTCCGCTACCAGGCTCTCGAATATGAGTATCCAAAAGAGCAGGAAGGTGTAGGCGATGTGCACGAAATACTTCCCGGCATTCAGACGCAGGAGCAGGTTCCCGGTAACGATTGCCGCGATACCGTTCTTGAGGAGTTTCCATATATCGGAAACCTTCCATTTTCTTTTCTCTTCCATCTGCCTAAAGTTTTTCGGCCACGCGGAGTTTGGCGCTGCGTGCCCTGGTGTTATGTTCGATCTCTTCTTCGGTAGGGAGCAGAGGTTTGCCGCCCAGAGGTTTCAGGGGGGCGCTGCTCCTGCCGTAGATGTCTTTTTCCACTATACCCTCGACATTGCCGGTACGGAAGAAATTCTTGACCATGCGGTCTTCGAGGGAGTGGTAAGTGATGATGACCAAGCGGCCACCTTTCTTGAGCGATGCGGCTGCGCCGGAGAGGAACTTCTCCAGCGAACGCATCTCCTGGTTGACTTCGATGCGGAAGGCCTGATAGACCTTGGCAAGGAACTTATGCTCGGCGAAAGACGGCAGGGCTGCTGCGATGGCATTGTAAAGGTCATCCGTGGTGAGAATGGGCTTCTGCTCGCGGGCTTTCACAATCAGGGAAGCCAGCTTGCGGGCATTGTCCACTTCGCCATAGACTTTCAGGATCTTTTCCAACTCGTTTTGCGTATACGAAGCCACAATGTCAGCGGCAGTCTTGTCGCCCTGCACGTTCATTCGCATATCGAGCGGGGCGCTATAGCGGAACGAAAAACCACGCTCCGCCGTATCAAACTGGTGCGACGACACCCCGAGGTCGGCCAGGATGCCATCGAGCCCCTCCTTGCAGTGCAGGAGGGTGTAGTTATGTATGAATCTGAAATTATTGTGTATCAGGGTGAATCTGGGATCGTCCGGAGCGTTGAGGGCTGCGTCGGCGTCGCGGTCGAATGCAATCAGACGGCCCTCGGGACCGAGCTGCCTGAGGATACCGGCGCTATGGCCGCCGCCACCGAACGTGGCATCGGCATAGTTCCCCTGGGGGTCTGTAATCAATGCGGAAAGGCTCTCGCGGAGCAATACGGGATTATGATACTCGCTCATGGCAGTTGCTCCTTCCTATTTGTCGGAAAGGCTTTCTGCAATGGCAATGTATTCTTCGTTCGGGATTCTCTTCTTCTCAAATTCTTCCTTGGCCCAGATCTCGATCTTGAAATCATTGCCGGAGAAAACCACTTCTTTGGTTACACCTATAGCGTCAAGAAGCCGGCGCGAAACGGTGATACGCCCAAGTTTGGCATCGGGCTCCACCACATCTCGGTCGCGCATATATTCTCTCCAGAATATTGCGTGCTGTCTGTTGAAGAAATTGAGCTTACTCTTTACCTCTGCGCTGGTGTGCTCCCACTCTTCCATGGTGTACATCTGCAGGCAGGGTTCGAAAAGATCCTTCTTAATGACAAACCTTTGGTCGCTCCCAGGCGGTAATACACCCTTCAGCGGCGCCGGGAAGACCATTCTCCCCTTGTCGTCGATCTTGGATGTGTATTCTCCGATGAATGTGACCATAATTCGTATACGCAATGATGCAAAGTTAGTGAAATTTTTCCACTTTCTTCCATTTGTTTACAATTTTTTCCACAAAGTTATCAACAGGTATAAGTTAAACGCTTCAAACGTTTATTTCCTTGCATTCGAGAGGCGTTTTTGCTTTCTTGCGGATGTTATGAAGATGAAAGAGATTTGTGTGAGCGAGCGTCCTCGGGAGAAGATGCTCATCAAGGGGGCCGCCGCCCTGAGCGAGGCGGAATTATTGGCAGTAATCCTGCGCAGCGGGACCAAGGAGAACGGAGTGATGGATCTGGCGAATTCCCTGCTGATTCTTTCCGGAGGGAGCCTTGTGGGGCTGTTTGCCATGAAGTTGGATGAACTCCGGACCATCTCCGGGATTGGCCCCGAAAAGGCTTGCTCGCTGATGGCTGCCTGTGAGCTGGGCCGTCGCTTTCTGGAAGAAGGAGCCAGGATGCCCAAGGCGCCCGTGACTACTGCCCGGCGCGTTTTCGAACTCATGATTCCTGTTATGAAGGGCCTGGACCATGAAGAGTTCTGGGTGATTCTTCTGAACAAAAGCAGCCGGCTCATCCGCAAAGAAAAACTCTTCAGCGGAGGCATCGACTCTACCAACATCGATGTCCGGATGGTGATGGAAGAATGCATCCGCCGCAAAGCTGTCTCGATCGTGGTAGTTCACAACCACCCCTCGGGCGACCCGAAACCGTCCTCGGTCGACGTCGCCTGGACCCGCAAGATCGAGCGTGCCTGCGCCTCCTTCGACATACGCCTCCTCGACCACGTGATCATCAGCGACGAATCCTTCTACTCCTTCAATGACAGTCGCATCTACGGTGGTAGGGATGGTGATGGGAACGGTGACGTCGGCAGTGGCGTCTCCGCCAGTGGCGCGAAAACCCCCACCACCGCCCCGGCCCTAGTACCACAACCACTTACCCAGCACGGCTAACACCACTCACCACAGCTACCCTCAGGGCCCGCCATGCAGCACTTAACCATTTGATTACCAACACTTTCCCCGAAAGAGAATCGTCGAATTTCGACGATTCTCTTTCCGGTTATCACCTATCTATCAATCACTTGGCTGCTGCACGATAATTGTCATCCTGAGCGTTGGCGAAGGATCTAAGTGCTCCCGGTCTGTCATTGCGTGAAGGACCGGGAACACCCACAAACCTTCCACGGCATTTCAGAGGGCAAGGTCTGATTTCATGGCGGGTATCTTGCCCACCAGAAGTACGTAGGAGGCCGATATGAGGGCAAGGTCCCAGGCATAATAATAGATCTTGCCCATCAGAATGCGTTCTTCGCGAAGTCCGTGCCCAAAAACAACCATTCCTGGGTACGAATGGGGTTTGCTGAAAGTTCCGTGCCCAAAGAGACGGGTTTTTGGTTACAAATGAGGTGCGGCTATTGGGCAACGCTGCCCGCCGAAGGGCAAGGCGGGCAGCTACGGCGGCGCCGGCTGCGGGGAACTAAGTGCAAAGGTTCTCCTCGCCGGCGGCCTTAGCCCAACGACCA
>JAFZJI010000170.1 GCA_017552105.1 Bacteroidales bacterium
GGCCAGGGGCTTTACATAAGGAACGGCCGCCTGTATATGCCCACGGGCGTAGGCAAGGCCGAGACACCTTCCATCCTCTTTATCTGGGACCTCAAGAAGCATCAGATGCGTTCCCTGGACCTTTCGCTCAGGACTACGGGCGAATTCGAGGACATCTCCTACCACAAGGGCCGTTTCTATATCCAGGGTCAGGATGGCATCTTCCGTCTCCGCCTAGGTCCCAAGGCCGGCAGGAAGGGATTCGACTGGCACAGCCTGGTGCCCGCTCCCGTGTATGATGCTCACCCGGAATATATAGAACTGTACAATAAGGCCTGGGAACTCTCCTACCAGCACATAGACACCATCCCCGGAATCCCTGCCCCCGTCTATATGGACGAGGCCCATCGTTCCGACAGGATATGGATATGGGATACCGCATTCATGGGCCACTTCTGCAAATACTGCCCTTCCATCTTCCCCGGCGTCAAGTCGCTGGATAACTTCTACGGGATACTCCTTTCCGACGAGAACACTCCCCTTCCCATGGTCCTGGGCAATATCCATTGCGGGAAAGACGAAGGTAAGATGCTGCCGTTCCTGGTACATCACGCGGACAATCCACCGCTCTTTGCATGGGCCGAATATGAATATGCCCTGCAGACCGGCAGCAAGAGCCGCCTTAAGAAGGTATTTACCCAAGAACGCTACCTGCAGCGCTGGTTCGACATGTTCGATTCCTTCGACCCGGCCGTTAAGCCCTACGGTTCGCAAGTGAAGGTACTGCTCAAGAAATACGACGACGGCTACGCCTGGGGAGGCTGCCAGAGCGGAATGGACAATACCCCCAGAGGAAGGACCACTCCGACAACCAAAAGGCCTTCCTGCCCGGACAATCCGGATCTGCGCTGGGTAGATGCCCTGGCACAGCAGGGTCTTTCAGCCCTGTATATGAGCCGTATAGCGGCCTTGTTGGGCCAGAGCGAAGAGCAGGAGCATTGGGCGGCCGTGCACGCCTCTCTGAGCTCCAAATTGAATGACCTGTATTGGGATGAGGCGGATGCATTCTATTACGACATTTTCCCCGACGGGCAGAAGTGCAAGGTTCCTACCATAGCATCATGGTGGCCTGTGCTGGCCGAGATGTCCGGGGAGGACCGCGCAGCGAAGATGAAATCCCATCTGGGCGATTCCCTCAGCTTCGGCGGTTTCCTGCCCACTCCTTCCCTTTCCCGCTCCGACCCCGACTTCCTCGACGACGGAGGATACTGGCGCGGGTCCATTTGGCTCCCCACCACATACATGGCCCTCAAGGCCACCGACCTGTGCGGGGACTATGGCCTGGCCCGCCGCATAAGTTCAAGGCTCCTGGAATGTATGTACAGGACCTACAAGGAATTCTCTCCCCACACCATATGGGAATGCTACAGCCCGACTTCCTACGAGCCGGCCAAGAACAAGAAAGCAGAGTGGGTACGCCCGGACTTCTGCGGCTGGTCCGCCCTTGGGCCCATCGCCGTGTTCATAGAAGATGTGATAGGCGTAAAAGCAGCGGATGCTTACGCAAACACCCTGCTCTGCGACTTCGAGAAGAATCCCGAAGGCAAAGCAGGAGTGCTAGGATACCGCTTCGGAAATGTCGTCTGCAACATCGTGGCAAGTGCCAAGGCCATTGAAGTCGAATCCAACAGGCCTTTTACCCTGATAGCGGACGGCTGCTCCTACGAGGTCAAGGCCGGGAAGCATTCATACCCTCGTAGAACTTCTGCTGAAGAACCTGCGCAAGCTTGTTCTCAGGATTGAGTTTAAGGGCCTTATCAAAGTTCTGGGATACTTCCATATAGTACTTCCTGCCGTTCACGGCGGGATCCTGTACTATGCGCACCAGATAGTAAAAACCTTTCAGCGTAAGCACGTCGGAAGGGTCGGCCGCAGGGTTTTCGTCCAGGATCCGGATGTACTTCTCGGCATCGCCCATCACAGCTTCCACTCCCTCTGCCTTAGGGTTGGAGATTGAGTAGTTAAGGCTCAGCAGTGCAATCTGCTGCTTGAGAGCGAGGCTGTCGGGATACATGTACTCCATGCGCTTGAGTTCGGCTACGCCGGCGGGGCCCTGAGCTTTGCAGGTGAAGGGAACTGCCATCAAGGCAACTACGAAAGCGAGAACGCTTTTTCTAGAAATTCGAGACATCATATGCGTTTTTGTTTTTAAGTGAAACCATTATTCCTAAATAGAAGAACCTGTCCCTGGTGGCGGCCATCTGCGAGCCGTCGGGGTTGATCCTGTACACATTGGTACGGCCAAGGATATTGTTAAGGGATGCGTAGATGATTACCTTCGGATGTGGAAGATAGGTAAAGTTAGCATCGAGGCTGTTATAGTAAGGGGTCTTTCCTGCCGCGAAGGTGCGGGGGCTGGCATAGGAATCGGCGAGGCCCACTATGCATTTTCCAATGCCATACTTGAACGAGAGGCGGAAATTGTGCCTGGAGGCATATTCCGGGGCCCTGGGAGCATCGAAATCAAGGTACAGCCTCTCGGAATCGTTGAAAGAATATGCTGCGGTGACGCTGAGATTCTTTATCAGGGATGCATCCTCCAGGAAGATATCGAAACCGCGGCTCATGCCATATCCGTCCGAGCTATAGAGGCCTCCTGAAAGCAGGGGCAGGTTACTGTATTTCTTGTAATAGGGTTCTACTCTGAAAACGGTCTTGGAGCCGCTGTACTGCAGGCTGAGTATCGCGTGGTCGGCAATGCTCTGGAAGAGTTTTCCGTTCCTGCGGGCGATATAGTCATCTTCCGGGCTCTGGCTGTAACGGCCGAGCATGAGCGAGGTCTGGAACTTGCCGCCGGGCACGAAACTGAGCGTGGCCCTGGGCATCACGATCCATTCGTTGTTGTAATCCACGTTCTCCCCTCTCACGGACACGTTCAGGAAGAGCTTGGGAACCAGACGGACATTGGCGTCCAGATGGGCTGCAGCCACATTGTAGGCCAGGTCATAGCCGGTGGCCTCGTAGGAAGTGGTGCTGTTCCTTATATAATCTTCCACTCCGGCCGAAAGCTTGAGCAGCGGGGAGACGCTCTTTTTGATTTCCGCCTTGAGATGGACCTCGTTCCTGCGGTTGTGGTAATGGTCGCCCGCTACAATGGCACTCTGGATGTCGCTCAGTACCATCGATTCGGCAGCTCCTGCGAAGAAGGAATACCCTTTGCCCAGGGATGTCCTCACGACTGCATTTGCATACACGTTATGCTCGCCCAGCGAGAGTTCCCGGCCTTCCGTATTCATGGCTACGGAAGTATAGTCATATCCGGTATAGGTTTTCATCTCGCTGCTGCTGGATAGTTCCATCTTGTACTGGGCCTCGGCAGCGAATTTGCCGTAGGGGCGGGTCCAATCTACCCGGTCGGGGAACAGGGCATTGTAGAGATGGAGGTCGGTATAGGCTGCATTGAACGAGAGGCTGCTGGTTTTGAAAGCCTTGGTTCCGCCCAGGTTCCAATCCACCAGCGAGGCGCTTACGCCCAGTTTGTCGTCGCTGGCCACGTCGGTGGTCTCCATTGGCAGGACGGAGGAAAGGGCCTGGCCATATTCGCCGGAATATCCACCAAGGGAGAAGCTCATTCCTTTGAACAGGAAGGGAGAAAAGCGTCCTCTCTGGCTCTGGCCTTCGACATTCGTGCTGTAGGGCACAAGCACGTGCATGCCGTTGACATAGGTCTGGCATTCCCAGCTCTCGCCTCCACGCACGTAAAGACGGCCGTTCTCCCCTACTTTCTGCGTGCCGGGGAGGCTCTGCATAGCCGCTACCACATCTCCGCAGGAATTCCCGGACAGCACCACGTCTATGGCGTCCATCGACTTGAACTGGTAGCTTTTTCCCATGCTGAAGGTGCTGGCGCATACCACTACTTCGTCGAGAGTGGCAGCCCTGAGCTTCATGCGTATGTCAAGATCCTGCATGGATGCCACGTCGGCGACCTTCTTATAATCTTCGTAACCGAGCATCGAAGCCATCAAGGTCTGCTCGCCCTTGCGTGTGCTCACGAAGGAGAAGCGACCGGCAGTGTCGGAGACCGCACCTTCGATGCTGCCCATGATAAATACATTGACACCTGCGAGAGGTCCTAGATCATCGTATACTTTCCCGCTGATACGGGTCTGGCCAAGGGCGGCCGGACTGGCCGCGACGAGAATGGCGATTATTGACAGAATGTTTTTCATGCCGCAAAAATGAGCATGGAAAATCACTCCTGCAAATATTCAGGACCGACAACTAAAAACGCGGACGAATAGCTAGGAGATGCTGTTTCAGCGGACGAATGACGTGAGTTTGCTGACGAATGAACGGGATACCGGAACCGTTCCGGGGGCGGTTCCCATCACCAAAGTATAGCCGTTGGAATTACCTTTGGCGGAACTGATGTTGTTCACGTTCACCACGAAAGAACGGTGGCATTGGAATATGTTCTCGTAGGCTTCGAGGTCGGCCAGGACGGCGGAAAGCGATGTCTGTATCTCATCCCTGCAAACCTTGCCGTCCGACTTGTGGAATACGGCGACGTTGTTCTTCTGCGCCTCGATGTACAGGAGGTCGTTCAACTGCAGGGCAAGGTCATTCCCGCGCACACGGGTATCGTGTATGATGACCTTGACGCCCGCCTGCTCCTCTTTCGTGTCGGGAAGGAGGGCATCCAGCTTGCTGCGGAGGTAGCGGTGGTACCTCAGGCTGAGCGAAACGACGGTAATGACTATCCCGATCAGGAAGGTCCAGTACAGAAAGGCCAGGAAGATTCCGAGCGAAAGCGTGTAATGGAATACCAGCGAGAACAGCAGAAAGTTGGCAAGGCCTATGAAAAGGATAAGGCACACCAGATACACTCCTTCTTTCCATATCTTCCAGGACTTCACCCGTTTCCTTATGATCAAGTGGGTCAATGGATGATAAACCATGCAGCAGAAGAAGGTGACCAGGCCGAAAAGCAGGGAAACCACCAGTTTGTTGCCACTGTAGGAACTGAAACCGAAAGGCTGGAAGAAATACAATATTGCCACGACAAGGACACTGTAGAGGACATTGTCCCTGATCCAAAGGGCATTCTCTTCGTGGGGATATTTCCGGTTCAGTATCGACATAAGGCAAAGATAAGAAAAAAAACTACCACATCATCTGCCAGGCTGCATTCTGGGCTTTGGCGCTGTTGACGGCATTCATCTTACCGAAATTCCACTTCAGTCCGAAAAGCACATAGCGCCCGAGAGTAAGCTTGTAGCTGTCTTCCCTATAGTTAGCCGTAGCTTCGTGATAGAGGGACCTTCTCTGATTCAAGAGGTCGTTTCCTCTTATGCTCAGCACGAAGGAACCGACGGTCTTGGATATGGATGCGTCCCATATCCATTCAGGCTCGCCCATACCCAGGGCGTATCCCTTGTAGGCATTATAGCCGATACTGCTCTCCAGCTCTATATCCAGAGGAAGGATATAAGAGCCTTCCAGGTTCAGACCAAGGTCGATGGCATCCATATTGGCATCCGGATCCAGCGAATAGCGGGAGGCGTCCAGAGACGCGAACGCGCCCAAAAGCAACGAATAGCGTTCCTGATTATATTTAAGCTTCAGAGAGCCTGCCGGGGTGAACTGGATGTTGCGGCTCTCTTTCATACCACTCATTCCTCCGTAGAAGCGGTCCCCGCCTGCATTCCCCCAGAAAGAGTCGATGAAGCTGCCATAATCGAAATTCTCCTTGTCCAAGGCGGGCATAGAGCTGGTCGCCTGGTATGAAAGTTCGGAAGATAATCTGGAATAGAAGTAAGCCGAAAGCGACCATAGCTTGCTTTCGCCAAAGGCCTTTGTATAATCGATGCTCAAGCTCAAGCGGTACTTAGGAGCCTTCGAGTTTACCGGCACACCATACATCACTCCGTCGGCATCGCTCCACAAAGCCTGCGTAACGGGCCTTGTGACAATCTCTCCGCTGCAATATGTTTCGATGGTGGAGAAATCCTTCTTGTTGCTCTTATCCCAATTTAAATAGCAGAACATCTCCGTATAAGGCTTGAGATATATGTTTCCTATTTCCGGCCGGGAAGGATTGGCGATGTTCAGCGCCGGCAGCATCTTGATAATGGAAGGCCGGTATGATCTGCTTCTGGCCCTGAAACGGATACGGTTGTCGCCGGAACGGCTCTGATAGGAGATGTCCGGAGCCAGCGACCAGTACCACTCCCCCTTTCCCGTAGTTTCCTCCACGCCGAAACTCTTCGAGAAGGTCTCGTTCAGAATCCCGCCTGCGATGGCGCCGAAAGACAGGTAATGCTGCTTCCCGATCTGGTACTGGGCGGTCAGTTTGTAGTCTTGCTTAAGGCAGTCGCTGTGGTTGACGGACGAAAAATAGTCATTCTTCCCGGCATCGTCGAATGCATCCCTGGAATAATCGGTTATCCTTCTGCTGAAATAGCCTTCGGCGGCCAGCTTCCATTTTTTGCCCAAAGGTTCGGAATAGCTCAGGGAGCAGGACATCTGGTCCGAATCGTTGTCGGCCTCATATCTCATCCTCCTGTCCTCCTCTCCCGAAACGGTAGTAAGCAGGGAGGATTCCAGGCTTTGTTTATTCCCGCGGGAACTGCTAATTCCAGCCGAGAAGTTGATGGAACGGCCCTCGCGGCCGAAGATTTCTCCCAGAGTGAAATCGCCGGACACACCCATATCCGTCTTTTTCTCGCGGCCGCCGTCGTCGTTCCGGGCCCGGTTCACGAAAACGCCTTCCCGCGTGGTTTCGGAGGATGATTCATTATGATAATCCGACTCCTTGTAAAACAGGTAGGCGCTA
>JAFZJI010000171.1 GCA_017552105.1 Bacteroidales bacterium
GAGGTGCCAACGGCGTCATCCTCATCACCACCACCAAGGCTTCCGCCAACAAGACCAGCATCAGCGTGCGTCAGCAGACTACGCTCTCGCAGATGACCTCCGAACTCGATCTCTGGCACGATCCCGTGCTGATGGCCATCACCCAGAACGAGTCCAAGATCAATGCAGGCCTCACTCCCCAGTATGTGGGCGCGGTGAATGCCAACGGTATCTACTATCCTTCCATCGAGGAACTCCAGACCACCTGGACAACCAATACACGTTGGGAAGACATAGTGCTGAGGGACGTTCCCGTCTCCAACAATACAACCGTTCAGGTGCGCAGCTCCAACGACAAGACCAACTTCGTGGCCAGCGCCAACTACTACCGCAACAACGGCGTGTTCGTGGACGACTTCTACCAGAAGTTCGGCGGCAAGTTCTCCGTCGACCAGAAGATATACCCCAACTTCACGCTCAAGCTGGGCGCGAACGTGGTGAGCGGGGCCCGCAACTACAACCCCGGCCGTTCCTTCAACCGTAATCCTATATTCCCCGTCTATGACGACGAAGGCAACTACTGGCTCTACAGCGCCAGCGACTACTACCATCCCGTCGCCCTCAAGGAGCTTTCCACCAATGTCACCAAGGGTACCGACGTGATTGCCAATGCCGGCGTGGAATGGAGGATGTTCGACGGATTCACCCTTACCAGCCAGTTCAACTTCAAGCACGGAGAGACCATACAGGATGTCTATAATCCCAACGTATACTCCGAGACCGGTAACTTCAACAATGGTTACGGCAAGATCAGCAACTGGCAGGACAACAATATGGTGGTTGATGTGTACGGCACCTATGACAAGGTGCTCGCCGAGAAGCACCACGTGACCGCCATGCTCGGTTATTCCTACGAGAACTATCAAAGCCGTTCTTCCGACCTCACCGGCGTCGAATTCGTCAACGAGGCCCTCGGCAACGAGAACCTTCAGGCCGGTAACCCCGAGCTCTACAGGATAGGCAACGGCCTTTCCAAGAGCGAACTCGTTTCCGGGCTGATGCGTCTGAATTATGGCTACGACAACCGTTACCTGTTCACCTTCACCTCCCGTGCCGACGGCTCCTCGAAATTCGGTTTAAACGAAAAGTGGGCTTTCTACCCTTCCGGAGCATTCAGCTGGAACGCACATAACGAATCCTTCCTCAAAGACGTGAAGGCGATCAACACCCTGAAGTTCCGCGCATCCTACGGTGTTTCCGGTAACCAGGGTATTTCTCCCTACCAGACCCTCAGCCGTTTCGGCCAGCACAAGTATTACTACAATGGTTCCTGGATGACAGCCATCGGCCCCGGCTACAAGTCCGGCACCACCGGTGAAGGCGGCATCTACGCGGTCTGGAGCGGTATAGCCAACGAAAATCTTAAATGGGAAAGCACCACGCAGCTTGACTTCGGCGTTGACGTAAGCCTCTTCGGCAACAGGCTCAACCTTACGGTAGATGTTTACGACAAGGTTACCGACGACCTGCTCCGTGAGCGCAATATTGCCCCTTCATCCGGTTTCGACCGTATGTGGGTAAACGACGGAAAGATCCAGAACAGAGGTGTCGAGGCGACCTTGGACGGCATCATCTATTCCAGCAAAGACTGGAAGGTCGGCGCTACGGCAGTGTTCTCCTGCAACCGCAACAAGGTGCTCAGCCTCGGCAATGCCAAAGAGGCCGGCCTTATGACCGACGACCGCACCGGAATGCAGTATGAGTACTATGGCAACAGTCTCGGCCAGTACCGCGGATACACCAATATCCTGGCCATCGACAAACCTATGTTCGTATTCTACGGATACAAGGTGGACGGAATAGTCCAGGCCCTTGACGAGGGACTCTCCGCCGGACTTACCGGCAGCGATGCCGAGCCCGGTGAATTCAAGTACGTGGATGTCGATGGCAGCGGAACCGTCGATGAGGACGACCGTTGCATCATAGGCGATCCCAACCCTGATTTCCTGGCTTCGCTCAACTTCGATGTCGTGTGGAAGAATCTCGACTTCAGCATCTTCTTCAACGGAGTGTTCGGCAACGACGTGATCAACACCCAGCGTTTCGGACAGCCTTCCAACAACCCTCTGCGCTGGACGACCGACAATCCTACTAACAAGTATCCCAAGCTCCGCGACGACCGCCAGGTCAAGTTCTCCGACTGGTGGATCGAGGACGGTTCCTTCGTCCGCATACAGACCGTAGCCCTCGGATATACCTTGCCTCTGCGCAAGAGACTTTCGTTCATGGAAAGCGTCCGCTTCTATGTGAACATTGACAATCTCTACACTTTCACTAAATTTACAGGCTACGACCCCGAGGTCAGTGCGCTTGGAATCTACAGCGGAGGATATCCCCGTCTGAGAAGGTGGACTTTCGGAATCGACTTTAACTTTTAATGATTGCAGCCATGAAAAATAAGATCACAGCATTGATATTTGCAGCAATCCTCTTTGCGGGCTGTTCTCTTGAAGAGTATCCTTACGGCTTCTACTCGGAGCGTAACTACTATAAGACCACCGCAGATGCGGAGGCTGCGACCCTGTACATCTACGATGCCATCAACTACATCGAGTACTCCCGCGCCATAGTGTTCCTCGGCGGTATGAATACCGACGAGCTCGACCCTAAGGGCGACGCTACCCCGTCGACCAAGGACCTCGACGCCTGGAGCCAGAACAACTTCAAGAGCAACACCACCCTTGGTAACTTCTTCAAGTATTCGTACATCACCATCAACCGTGCGAATGCGGTTATCAAGCACGTTCCCGGAATGAACATCGACGCTGGTCTCCGCAACCGTTTTACCGGCGAGGCCTACTTCATGCGTGCTTATTCCTACTTCAACCTTGCCCGCAACTTCGGCCGCGTGCCCATCCATATGAGCATGGTTTCCAGGCTCGAAGACACCCAGGCCGGCCTCCCCGAAAACCTGGACGAGATGTGGGGATACATAATCTCCGACCTCGAAGATGCAATCGAACTCCTTCCTTGCTATACCAAGCCCGAACCCGGCCGCGTGGACAAGGTGGCAGCCCAGGCCCTGCTCGCCAAGACCTATCTCTACCTTGCATCTGCCAAGAATTACAATGTTCCGCAGTATGCCGACATGTCATTCAGCGTGGCCGATTACTACGCCAAGGCCGCACAGTATGCCGCGGATGTCGTGGACAATCCCGCCCAGACGACCTATGGCTTCGACCCCGACCTGATGCATATCTACGACGTGGATTATCCTGACGGGCCCGAGCACATCTTCATAATGAGCATGGACCGCACGGGCGAGACCGAGGGCCAGTACTCCAAGATTTCGAAGATGTACATCCCTTATATCTCCGGCGGCACCGTCTATCTTAAGCAGGGCGGCAGCGACAAAATGATTGCCACCCACGACGGATGGTCGGAGTACAAGACCAACATCGATTTCTACAACTCCTATGCGGCC
>JAFZJI010000172.1 GCA_017552105.1 Bacteroidales bacterium
AGACATAGAGACCGTTATCAAAACGACAACCTCCGAGAACACCCACTTCGGTATGTTCGACACGGACTACGAAACCAAAGGCAAGACCACTACGACACGTCGTTTCGCAGAGTTCTTCATAAATGCAGAAAACCACTGCTACAATGTCCGATCGAACCTCACCCAATGGCAGTTCGACAATCCGGAAAAACGCCCCTGGAACTAGCAGTATCGGAAATAAAAAAGAGATGGCCAAATAGCCATCTCTTTTTGTGCGGGAGATCAGAGTCGAACTGACACGTCTTCACCAGACACTAGCTCCTGAAACTAGCGCGTCTACCATTTCGCCACTCCCGCGTTCAGGGAGTGCAAAGATAGTAATTTTTTTTCTTTATTTTCAAAAAATATAACTTAACGCGACCATCAGGTCATTGGGCAGGACGAAAAGCTTATTGCCGTTATCCGTAATGCGCCCGCAAGACGGGCAAGCGTAGGTTACGTAACGCGAATACCCTGTCCAGAAACCAATCCCCATATCGAGGTTCAAGTGCTTTCCCAGCATCTTGGAATAGCCACCGGCAAAGCCGGCCCCGTAACGGTCCCCCTCCGAAGTAGCCTGCCCGGGCGCACTCGCCTCGTTGAACTCTTGGTATTGCATCTTTCCGCTTAGCCACCAACCCGAATAGATGTGCCATGGCCAGTAACGCCCCCCGAAGGAATAGAGCTGCTGGCGGTTATTGCCCCCGGCATCATACTTGACTCCGGCGCTCACGGTCCAATGGCGGGAGAACCCGTAAGATGCCTCCAGATTAGCCGAGCCGCTCCTTGCATAGTCGATGAAATTGGTCGAAAAAGATAGTTCTTGCGCCCCCGCCAGCAAAGGCAGGAGGGAAAGCAGCACAGCTGCAAGATATTTAGTTTTCATATTACAGATATCGGTTGAAAGCCAGCATTATATTGGTTTTGAATTCAGGATAGAGCGACAGCAGTTTCTGCTGCAAAGCATCCCTGTCGGTCACGCTTGCGATAAGGGCCTGGAAAATCTTGAACTGATCCAGCCCCCGGTCATCGAGCATATAGAATATCTGGGGATAGAACCACCAGCTTGTGCCGAACATAATCTCGCTTTCCGGATAACGCCTGCGGAACATCTTGGTGGAAAGATAGTATGCCCACATCTCCGCCACCTCGCAGTATCCCGCATACTGCTCTCCCCCCGTGCCATAGGCCATCATCCCGGAAGTGACGAACGAAGTCAGCACATGGGTCATAAGCTTGTCCCACCACTGTATGCCCACCTGCTGGAAATGACTGGCATGCGCCAGCTCATGAGTAACGGTGGCGTAGATGCCCTCATAGTCGTTAATTCCCTTAAGCCCAAGGGTGATATCCGGCAGGAACCACTTTACTATAGTCGCCCACTCCCCCAGGAACTCCTTGATCTTGGTATTGTCGAGAGCCGCGCCGTGCTGCATCATGGGAGTGCTGCTCGCATTCAGCATGTTGAAAATCCAGATACGGATGTTGGCCGGAGGGGCCTTGATGCTGCCAGTCTGGGTCTTGCAGTTTTCGAAGTAATCCCACACGCTGTTGTTCACCACGCAACGTGCGAACAGACTCTTATCGTTCTTATTGCTGATTTCCATGCTGCAGCCCTCCTGTGAATGCCGCCCCATGGTGGAAACCGACCCGCCCACAAGGATAAGGTTCAATCCGATACCGAAGCCCTTCTTGTTCTTGAAAACAAGCCAATAACGGGGCTTGCTCGAGAATTTCTTTCCAATCTCGTAATTCCCCTGGTCGTCGGTATAAGTCTGGGCAATCTTCACGAAAACATTGCAGGCAACACGCACACCCTTCACTCCCTCAGGATTGTCCGGATATCGCCCATCTACCAAGGTAATCCTCCCGGATGGTTTGGCGGCTCCGCCCTTGCTCTGCGCAGCATCCTCCAGCATCCCGGCATTTCCGGTCAGGCGGAAAGACTCTCTCTCAACGGCATCCCAATCTATGTCTTCCCATCCCGACCGGGTAATGACGTCGTGCTCCGTGATATGACAATGGTCCAGTATCTCATACTTCACCCCGTCGGGGAAGTCAAAATCCGGTGGCACGATCGCATACTGCCAGGTTATCTCATTCTCCGGTATGGAAGGATCATGGTAATAGTCCCCTTCCTTTATGATTTCAAAGTCCACGGGGTGGTCGAGCATCTCCACGCCATAGGCTTCCAGCATGTCGTATTGTTCCTGGCTCTCGGGCAAGAAACGCACATAGAGATCGGTCGTGGAGACATCCACGCTGCCTGCTTTCGTGGGATACAGCGCCTCCACGGCCTTGGTTATGTTCTTGACGGAATATGGATCCTCCAACTGCTTGCCAAGGACCATCATCCCATGGCTAAGAACTCCATCCTCGGAGGAGTTCTTTTTCTTGTCGGCGAAGCACTCACCCATATTGCAGGAAGAGACCGGCAGCAACACCGACATAATCTTCAATACATTCCAAATCCTTTTCATGACGATATGTTTTTCTCGATGGCAAAAGTAGGAAGCCGTAGCAGTTTTAGCGGTTTGTAAACGTTTATCTGACATAATGCCCGTTCTTTGGATTTCCGTGATTATTTGCTAACTTTATTTTCATCTTTTAAAGAACACAAAAATGAATTTGCTGATCAGCCTGCTTTTCGCTTTTGCCGCAATCTTACCCACTGATAATGAAATGCTTGACGCTATCAGGCGCGATCCGTACCTGGCAGCCGGCAACCTGCACCCATATATAGCCCCGGAGGAAACAAATCCGAAAAACTTGGACACCAAGGCTCCCAAAGGATTCAAACCCTTCTACTTTTCGTATTACGGAAGGCATGGCAGCCGATATATGAGCGGGACCTACGAAGTCATCGACGGCATCGTAAAGGCTCTTGACGAGCTTTCCGGGCAGGGTGCCCTTACCGAGCAGGGAGAGAAACTGAGAACTTGGATGCAGTGGACAGGAAAACAGCACAAGGACAACATGGGCACGCTCACCAGCATAGGCTACAAGGAAGAACAGGGCATCAGCCAGCGCTATGCCAAAAGATACAGGCGCATCTTCCGACAGAGGAGCAGGAGGATGGTGGTGAGCCGCTCTTCGCCCATACTCCGCAGCGCACTCACCGGCACCAGCTATATCATGGAAATGCGCAGGCACTTCCCCAAGCTCGATTTCGACGTGAAGGCCGGCGACAGGTATTATTTCACCCGCTGGGACGATAACGAGGCCGTGGACAGGGCCGAGGAGAACGTGACCGATTCCCTGATCCGCGCCAGGTTCGACACGGTGTCGTTCATGACCAAGTTCTTCAAGGATACCACCGTCCTCAGGAAGTTCCTTAACGCGAAAGGCGCCGGCGTGGACGAGCTCCAGTATATGCTCATCCATATCCTGAGCATCAGCAAATGCCTGGATTCCGAGGCGGATCCTTTCGAGTGCTTCAGCGAAGACGAGATCTTCCAGTATGCCGTGGTTCATAATGCAAGGGCGGCCGCCTGGTTCCTCCACAGCAAGGAGACGGGAGTCTTCCGCGACACTAACGCAGGACGTCCCCTCATAAATGAATTCATCTGCAGGGCCGACGAGGCCATAGCAGGCAACGGCATATGCGCGGACCTGCGCTTCGGGCACGACTCGGGGGTGGCACCCATGTTCAGCTTCCTCCATACCGAGGGATATGAGCAGCATGCTCCCCTGGCAGACACCTACATCACCTGGCCCAACTACAAGCACATCTTCATGGCCTGCCATCTGGCCATGGTGTTCTACCGCAACCGCAAGGGAGAAGTGCTGGTCAAGCTGCTGGAAAATGAAAAAGAGACCACCATTCCGGCGATCCCTTCTTACAGCGGCCCATACTACAGATGGGAAGATTTCAAAGAGTACTGCTCTAGAAGAATGTAACTTCCTTGCCTTCGATGGCGCTCATAAGCGCATTGCCCACACGGCTCACACCGTAGCGGAAGTAATCCTTGTTAAGCCATTCCTCTCCGAGTATCGTAAGACCGATATTGTAGTACACCAGGGCGTCTTCGGCCGTGGCGATACCGCCTGCAGCCTTGAAGCCGACCTTGCGTCCGGTGGCCTTATAGTAGTCGCGTATGGCCTCGCACATCACCTTTGCGGCTTCGGGAGTGGCATTCACGCTGACCTTTCCGGTAGAAGTCTTGATGAAATCGGCACCGGCCTCCATCGCAAGCATGGATGCCTTGCGTATGAGTTCGGGGGTCTTGAGAAGACCGGTCTCGAGAATGACCTTGAGGACGATCTTGCGGCCGGCTTTTGCTCCGGCGGCGTCGATAGCCTTCTTCATAACTACGATTTCTTCGCTTGCGCCCTTGACGTCGCCTGCGAGGAACTTGTTCAGTGCCAGAACTATGTCGATCTCGTCTGCACCGTTCTCAACTGCGAGTTCGCACTCACGGACCTTGACCTCGAGGAAGCTCTGGGCCGTAGGGAAGCAGCTGGAAACGGCGGTCACGTGAAGGGCCTCGCAAGGCCTGTTCTCACGCACTACGTTGGCGAGATTGGGGAAAACGCAGACCGATGCGGGAAGCGGGTAGGAAGGATACTCCTTCTGGAGAAGGGTAACCTTGTCCACGAGTTTCTTCACGGCCTCGGGGGTATCCTCGGGATGGAGGGTAGTGAGGTCCATGAAGGAGAAGCATTTCTTGAGAATTTCTGTCTGGTTCATAATTATCCTTTTATTTGAATATTGAATCCTTCATCGAGCAGAGGCTGCACCAAGGCACGCATCTCTGCTTCGGTAAATTTCTGTAATCCTGTCGCGGGGGTAGGCCTGTCGATGGTGTAAACCATTATCTCGCGGGGGCGCATCTGCCTCACAAGATCCATCCAGGGCAGGAGCACTTCCGGCGAAGATGAATCGAAGTCCCGGCTGCGCAGGAACATGGTCTGAAGCACGAACTTGCCTTCGAAGGCCTTCATATGCTCAACAATCTGCAGGGGTTCGTAGGGTCCGGTGGGCTTGTTGATCCTGGCGGCTAACGCGGCGGTAGGAGCATCCAGCTTGAGGATGGGATTATCTACCAAGCGGAGGGTATCGAAGATTTCTTTCCGTCCGATGCGGGTGGCGTTGGTTAGTACCGAGACCTTGGCATCAGGGTAGAAAGCGTCGCGGAGCTGGATGGTATCCCGGACTATGCGGGGAAAATCCGGATTGAGGGTCGGTTCGCCATCTCCCGAAAAAGTGATTGAATCGATGGGCGTGCCGGCCAGCAGGCATTCCTGGAGCTTATCCTCAAGGGCAGAGCGCACCTGGGCGGCGGAAGGAAGGGCCTTGTCGGCGGTGCCGTCCTTGTTCCATCCGCATTCGCAGTAGATGCAGTCGAAGTTGCATATCTTTCCATTTCTGGGAAGAAGGTTGATTCCCAGGGAACTCCCCAGCCTGCGGCTGAAAATGGGTCCGAATACAGTATCTTCGCGCAGCATTATTCTACTAGCAGGGAATCTCGTTTCAAGGAATCGCGCATGGCAAGGGAATCGCGCCTCAGGGAGTCGCGGAATGCGAGGGTGTCCCTCCAAGGGGACCATATCAGAGCAGTGTCCACGCGTATGGAGTCGGCCGCGAATACCGGAAGATGGAATACGCCCAACCCGGCCAGGATCTGATTCTGGCGTTCGATTTTCTTCTCAAACAGCTCCAGGGCGGTGCTGCCCGAGCGTAGCTTCTTCGCAGCACGCTCGAGAATCTTTTCATACTTGTCGGGCTTGTGCAGGTAGTAGTTCACACTGGCGTCATAGTCCTCGAAAGTATATCCGAATTTGCGGAAGATGGTTTCGTAGAAACGGGTGGTGTCGGCCTTGCGGCGCAACGAATGATTGTCGGAAAGCCACTGGTCGGCGAGGTACATCTCGGCATATATATCCGACATGTCCTTCGGACTCATGATCTTGGCCCGCCGGCACGAAGGTAGCAGGCAGACACAGACCGCGAGGCAAAGGAGGATATATTCCAGAGATTTTCGCATATACCCTAGCGGAGGATTCCTCCGAATTCTTTCTTGAACGAATCCAGGAGCCTTTCCATCACCCTCTCCACATCCTGGTCGGTGAGAGTCTTCTCCACATCCTGAAGGGTGAAGCTGAGGGCGTACTGCTTCTTGCCGGCAGGAATCTTGTCGCCACGATATACATCGAAGAGGCTGACCTGCTTGAGAAGCTTCTTGGCATTCTTGAAGGCGGCGGCGCGCAGGTCGGCATACTTGACCTCTTCGTCGAGAAGGAGGGCGAGGTCCCTGCGTACTTCGGGGAACTTGGGCATCTCCTTGAAGGCGACCTTGTCGCGTTTGACTATGGTGAACAGGGTGTTCCAGTCGATTTCGGCGGCAACGACCTGCTGCTTCACCCCGAACTTGCGGGCAAGTGCGGGATTGACAACGCCTATGACTGCCAACTGCTGCTTTCCGCCGGGGAGGCTATACACGGTCCCTTCCGAGAAGATGTCGGAGGGAGCGGCCTCGGCCCACATCTGGTAGAGGTCTGCACCGTAACGGCGGAGCAGGAGCTCGAGATAGCCCTTGAGCTGATAGAAATCACCCTTTGATGCGGCGTTCTTCCAGTTCTTCTCGGGAGCACCGCTGATGACCATCGAGAAGCAAGGATGCTCCTCGTAGCCTTCCAAGGTTTCGGAGCTCTTCTCGGGAATCCTGCGGTACACGGAACCGTACTCGAAGGTCTTGATGCGGGACACCTGCCTGTTGGCATTGTATGCCACGACCTCGAGGGCGTTCAGCAGAAGGGTCTGACGCATCACGTTCAGATCGGAGCTGAGAGGGTTCACTATATGTACCAGGTTCTCAGCCGGGAAGGTCTTGAGATCCTTGTAGTAATCTGCCTTGGTGAGGGAGTTGTTCATGGTCTCGGCGAAGCCGTTCGCTGCCAGGAAGTTGGAGATCTGGTTGCGGATAGCCTCGGGCTGAGGGGTCGGAGATGCGGACACGCTCATCTTCATGTGATGAGGAAGGTCGATGTTGTTGTATCCGTAGATACGGAGGATTTCCTCGACCACGTCGCATTCGCGATAGACATCTATCATATAGCTGGGAGCAAGTACGGTGGCCTTGGAGCCATCCTTGCTCACGAATTCGTACTGGAGAGCCTCGAGTATGCGCTCGATGCTGTCGTGGCCGATCTTCTTGCCTACGAAATTCTCGATACGGTCGTAGTCAAGTTCGATGCGCTTGCGTTCGATCTTCTTGGGATAGATTTCCACGATATCACCGTCGATATGGCCGCCGGAGAGCTCGCAGATGAGCAGGGCGGCACGCTTGAGTGCGTAGATGGTGATGTCCGGGTCGGCGCCGCGCTCGTAACGGAAGGAGGCATCGGTCTGCAGGCCCTGGCTCTTGGAAGTCTTACGGATGGATGCGGGGTCGAAGTATGCGCTCTCGAGGAAGACCTCGGTAGTTGCCTCGGTAACGCCGCTGTCTTCGCCGCCGAACACGCCGGCGATGCACATGGGGCGCTGGGTATCGGCAATGACCATATCCCTGGCGCAGAGCTTGTGGTCGGCGCCATCGAGAGTACGGATGACCTCTCCCTCGGCTGCGCGGCGGACCACGACCTTACGGCCGCCGATCTTGCCGGCATCGAAGGTATGCAGGGGCTGCCCGAGCTCGAAGAGAATGAAATTGCTGATATCGACTATGTTGTTGATAGGACGCAGCCCTATGCTGAGGAGTTTCTTCTGGAGCCACTCGGGTGAAGGGCCTACCTTGACGCCCTTGATGGTAAGGCCGGTGTACCTGGGAGCGCCTTCGCTGTCCTTGACCTCCACGGAGATGGGGCTGGACTTGCCTTTGGATGCAAAAGCGGACACGTCCGGGTATGCGAACTTGCAAGGAAGATTGTTATAGCGGAGATAGGCGTAGATATCGCGAGCTACACCGATATGGGATGCAGCATCTACGCGGTTGGCAGTGATCTCGTACTCGATTACGGCCTCGGTCTTGAGGTGCAGCCAGTCCTTGGCGGGGGTGCCTATGGGAGCATCCTCGGGGAGCACCATGATGCCGTCGTGATTATTGCCGATTCCGAGTTCATCCTCGGCGCAAATCATACCGAAGGACTCTACTCCGCGGATCTTCGACTTCTTGATCTTGAAATCGCCGGGAAGTACGGTGCCTATCTGTGCAAAAAGCACCTTCTGCCCTGCAGCCACGTTGGGAGCACCGCAGACGACGGTAAGAAGCTCCTCCCCGCCGGCATCCACCTTCGTGATGTGAAGATGGTCGGAGTCGGGATGTGCTTCGCACTCCACGACCTTGGCCACGACGACTCCTGCGAGCCCGCCGGGAATCTCTTCCTGCTCTTCGAGGCTATCTACCTCAATTCCTATCGAAGTCATTGCCTCGGCTACCTGTGCCGGGGTAAGATCCATCTCAAGATAATCCTTGAGCCAATTGTAAGAAAGTTTCATATCTTATTTCAAATCTTCCGGGTTGAAAAGAGAGGCCACGAAGGCGTCCCTGTCGAAATATGCTATATCGTCTATCCCCTCGCCCGTGCCTATGAACTTGACCGGCACGCCGAACTGGTCGGTAAGCCCTACTACGACGCCGCCTTTGGCAGTGCCGTCGAGCTTGGTGACGGTGATGGAACTGATCTGGGTAGCGCGCGAGAACTCCTTGGCCTGCTGGAAAGCATTCTGGCCGGTGGAGGCGTCGAGGATGAGCATCACATCGTGAGGGGCATCGGGAATGACTTTGGCGCATACGCTGCGTATCTTCCCAAGTTCGTTCATCAGGTCGATGCGGTTGTGCAGGCGGCCGGCGGTATCGATTATGGCCACGTCGGCACCGCGGGCGACTGCTGCCTTGACGGTATCGAAAGCAACCGAAGCGGGATCGGAGCCCATGGCCTGACGGACAATGTCCACTCCGGCACGCTCGGCCCAGATCACAAGCTGATCCACCGCCGCTGCGCGGAAGGTATCTGCCGCACCGAGGATGACCTTCTTGCCCTGACTTTTGAAGAGATGTGCGAGCTTGCCTATGGTGGTGGTCTTGCCCACGCCGTTCACCCCTACTACAAGGATGACATAGGGTTTCTTGGAGAAGTCGGCCGCGGGAGCATTACCGCCCTTTTCGAGCAGGTTGGAAATCTCCTCGCGGAGGAATCCTACCAATTCGTCGAAAGATGTGTACTTGTCCCTGCCCACGCGTTCTTCCAAGGCGTCGACCACCTTCAGGGTGGTATCTACGCCCATGTCGGACTCCACGAGAGCCTCTTCGATAGCGTCGAGAGTGTCGTCGTCGACCCTCGATTTACCGGTGATCGCCCTGGATATCTTCTGAAAGAAACTGAATGCCATAACAATGATTGATATAGTTTACAAATATAGTCATTTATCAGCAAAAAAAGAGCCGTTCCAGTTGCGGAACGGCTCCCTTTCAGATATATCGAGCAAATTATTTCTTGTTGAAGAAGTCTTTTGCTTTCTCGGCCTCGACGAGCTGCTCAGTGAAAACATAAGCGCCGGTCTTGGGGGACTTGTCCATACGGATGCACTTGACCATGCTCTTAGCACCGGCCTTGGCTGCGAAGGTTGCAACGGCTTTCTTTGCCATAACTTAATCTCCTTTAACTTTAATTACTTGATTTCACGATGAACAGTGACTTTCTTGAGGTAGGGATTGTATTTCCTGCGCTCGAGACGGTCGGGAGTGTTCTTCTTATTCTTGGTAGTGATGTAGCGGCTCATTCCAGGAACACCGCTCTCTTTCTGCTCTGTGCACTCGAGGATGACTTGCACCCTGTTTCCTTTAGCTTTCTTTGCCATAATGCGATAATTTAAACAAGGTTAACAAGACCTGCTTTGCGGGCTTTTGCCAGCGTGGCATCCAGACCGTTCTTCTCGATCTCGCGGATACCCTTGCAGGATACTTTAAGAGTTACGAATCTCTGCTCCTCTTCGCTCCAGAACTTCTTGTTCTTGAGGTTCAAGGAGAAGTCGCGCTTGGTGCGCAGTTTGGAGTGGGCAACGTTGTTGCCTTTCATCCTCTTTCTTCCGGTTACTTGACAAACCTTTGACATAGTTTTATACTTTTTAAAATTTTACTTTTCCAAATCTTTTCCACCTTATGTTCGAAGGGAACTTGCGCCCCGCATCGGTCGAGAGCCATACTATCGCCGGCGTTCCGACTACGTGGTCTTCGGGAACGAATCCCCAGTACCTGGAGTCAAGGGAGTTGTGCCGGTTGTCTCCCATCATAAAGTAGTAATCCTGTTCGAAAGTGTATTTACCTTCTTCAATCGCACGGTTCAGATCGTTGTGCTCGTAGTCCCGGATAATCCTCTCGTAGAGCGGCAGGGTCTTGGCATTGATTTCGACCGTGGCACCCTTTGCAGGAATGCACAGCGGGCCGAACTCATCGCGCGTCCATCCGTATCCACCTTCGTAAGGGAAGACGAATGTATCCGTCGAATCCACGTTGAGCGTCACTTCCACTACCGAAGGGAGCGCCTTGACCTGCTCGAGCATCCTCGCGGTCAGAGGCATGGCCTCGTAGCCGGGAAGCTGGTTGCTGTAGGCAAGCTCCGACATGTTGAGACCAAGCTTTTCGAGAGTCTTGGTGTTCAACTTGCCGCCCGTGGTCACGACCTTGTAGCTGAGCTGGACTCCGGGCCATACTGTCTGCTGTTCACCGTTGACCCACACAAGCCCTCCACGGACTTCGAGAGTATCGCCGGCAACTGCAACACAGCGCTTGACGTAGTGGTCGGTCTTGTCCGCGGGACGGACTGTGACCGGGCCTAAATTTTCAATGATCTGCTTTCTTCCGTAATAGCGCGAGAGCATGTAATAATCCGCTGCCGGATCTCTGCGCAGGACGGTATCACCGTTCGGGAAGTTGAATACCACGATATCTCCTCTCTTTACTTCCCTGAACCCTTTCAACCTGCGATACTTGTTCTGGATCAGTTTCGAATACGATTCCTTTCCGAAGATAGTATTGTGGGTGAACGGGATGGTCAGCGGAGTCTGGGGAACCCGTGGCCCGTATGTCAATTTGCTCACGAAGAGATGGTCTCCGGTATAGAGGCTGCTCTCCATTGAGGAAGAAGGTATCTTGAAGGCCTGGAGAAAGAATATATTGATGAATGTTACGACTACGACGGCGAAGAATATATCATCGAACCATCCGTCTTTTTTCCAGAAGCGCCACTTGACTTTCTTGCTGATGAAGATGTCGAAGATGATGACGAGTCCGAAAAGCCACCAATAATTTCCCAACCAGATAACCCAAAGAGTATAAAGCAAAGTCCAGATAATGAACTTGGCCCATCCTTTCGGGGTTACATCCTTCAGATTCACTTCACTTTACTTTACAGAGTTGATGATTGCTTCGAACGCCTTAGGGTTGTTCATTGCAAGGTCAGCAAGCACCTTACGGTTAAGACCGATGTTCTGCTTTGCGAGTTTACCCATGAACTGGGAATAGCTGAGGCCGTACTGACGGGCAGCTGCGTTGATACGCTGGATCCACAGTGCACGGAATGCACCTTTCTTACGACGACGGTCACGATATGCATAGGTGAGACCTTTCTCGTAAGTGTTCTTTGCTACGGTCCAGACATTCTTTCTGGAGAGGAAATTACCGCGGGTTCTCTTGAGAATCTTCTTGCGGCGCGCCCTTGAGGCGACTGAGTTGACTGATCTAGGCATAATTGAACTTTTTTAGAGAACCAACAATTCTTTTACTCGCTTCTCGTCGACTTTGTCGAGGATGGCGAAATGATCAAGATTACGTTTCTGTTTCTTGGTCTTCTTGGTGAGGATGTGGCTGTGGTAAGCGTGTTTCCTCTTGATTTTTCCCGACCCGGTAAGCGTGAAACGCTTTTTGGCACCGGAATTGGTTTTAAGCTTTGCCATTGTTCTTTTGTTTTTATTAATAATTATTATCTACCGCAACACTGCGGACTATTTCTTTTTAACCGGGGCAATCATGATGTGCATGCGCTTGCCCTCGAGCGTAGGCATGTTCTCGGCGCGGCCGAATTCCTCGAGCTCCACTGCGAAACGCAGAAGCTGCTTCTCGCCCTGATCCTTGAACATGATCGAACGACCACGGAAGAATATCGTAGCCTTAACCTTCGAGCCCTCCTGGAGGAACTCCTGGGCATGCTTCAGTTTGAACTGGAAGTCGTGCTCGTCGGTATTGGGGCCGAACCGGATCTCCTTCATGACGACCTTGGCGGAGTTGGATTTCATCTCCTTGGCCTTCTTCTTCTGCTGGTACAGGTACTTCTGGTAATCCAATATCTTGCACACAGGAGGATCCGCCTTATCGCTGATCAGAACCAGATCGAGCTCAAGCTCATCCGCTAAGGCCAGAGCCTTGGAAAGGGGATAGATCCCTTGTTCGGGGATGTTCTCTCCAACCAGGCGAACCTGGGGTGCGGTTATCTGCTCGTTGATAAGTGCCTCATTCTCATCGCGCTTCTGCTGGAATCGCGGGTCGGGCTTGCGAGCTTTGTTGAAGCCTGAAGGCTTCGGTCTGTAAGGTCCTGGCATCTAGGATAATTCTTCAGCTATCGCTGATTTAATGTATTTAACAAAATCTTCTGCACTGAAAGTGCCCACGTTCTGACCGTCCCTGCGTACAGAGACAGTGCCGTCGGCCTCTTCTTTTTCACCGAC
This sequence comes from Bacteroidales bacterium, assembly GCA_017552105.1. Taxonomy (GTDB): domain Bacteria; phylum Bacteroidota; class Bacteroidia; order Bacteroidales; family UBA932; genus Cryptobacteroides. Next base: position 12,680 of record JAFZJI010000172.1, read on the forward strand.
AATCGCAAGCAGAGGCACTCTGAACTGGGCTATGTCCCTGATTCGTTTGCCGAGCGTCTCGTTACGAGAGTCTATTGAAGCGCGAATTTCGCTATTTTTTAGCAAATCACAAACTTTTTTTGCATAATTCTCAAATTTCTCGCTGATTGGCAGCACTTTAACCTGCTCAGGAGAAACCCAGATGGGGAGATGACCGGCCGTGTGCTCGAGCAATACGGCGGTGAAGCGCTCCATGCTTCCGAAGGGAGCACGGTGGATCATGATAGGACGCTTCTTGCTGCCATCGGCATCGGTGTATTCGAGATCGAAGCGCTCAGGAAGGTTGTAGTCCACCTGTATGGTACCGAGCTGCCACTCGCGCCCGAGGGCATCCTTCACCATGAAGTCAAGTTTGGGGCCGTAGAATGCAGCCTCGCCGTATTCTACCTTTGCAGGAAGGCCCTTCTCTTCGCAGGATTCGATGATAGCCTGCTCTGCCTTCTCCCAGTTCTCTTCGCTTCCGATGTACTTGTCGCGGTTCACCTTGTCGCGGAGCGAGATCTGAGCCTTGACCTTATCGAACTTGAATACCTTGAATACGTACTGAATGAGGTCGATGACCTTCTTGAACTCTTCCTTCAACTGGTCGGGACGCACATACATGTGGGCATCGTCCTGGGTGAAGCTGCGTACGCGGGTGAGACCGTGGAGCTCGCCACTCTGCTCGTAACGATAAACGGTACCGAACTCCGCAAGGCGGATAGGCAGTTCCTTATAGGAGTGGGGCGAGGATGCGTAAATCTCGCAGTGGTGAGGGCAGTTCATGGGTTTGAGCATGTACTCCTCCCCTTCCTGAGGGGTATGGATGGGCTGGAAAGAATCCTTGCCGTACTTTGCCCAGTGACCGGATGTTACATAAAGCTGCTTGCTGCCGATGTGCGGAGTAACGACTTGGAGATACCCCTGCTCCTTGAGTTTGGCGCGGAGGAAGCTCTCCAACTGGTAGCGCAGCACCGCTCCGTTGGGAAGCCACAAGGGCAGGCCCATACCTACGCGGCTGGAGAAGGTGAAAAGCCCCATCTCCTTGCCGAGTTTGCGATGGTCGCGCTTTTTTGCCTCTTCGAGCAGCACGAGGTATTCGTCGAGCATGCTCTTCTTGGGGAAGGTGATGCCGTAGATACGGGTGAGCTGCTGACGGTGCTCGTCGCCGCGCCAGTAGGCACCGGCGATGGCGGTCAGCTTGACGGCCTTGATGACCTCGGTGTTGCGCAGGTGAGGTCCGCGGCAGAGGTCGGTGAATGCGCCATTAGTATAATAGGTAATGGAACCGTCTTCGAGTTCGCTGATAAGCTCGCACTTGTACTGGTCGCCCTTCTGCTCGAAATACTTCATAGCCTCGGCTTTGGGCACCTCGATGCGTTTGAAATCTTCCTTCCCCTGGGCAAGTTCGAGCATCTTCTTCTCGATCTTGGGCAGGTCGGCTTCGGTAAGGGTTGCTCCGGCGAGGTCGACATCATAGTAGAAGCCGTTCTCGATAGCGGGTCCGATGCCGAACTTCACACCGGGATAGAGGCTCTCGAGGGCCTCTGCCATAAGGTGGGAGGATGAATGCCAGAACACGTGCTTGGCCTCCTCGTCTTCCCACTTGTGAAGCTTAATCTGAGCATCTGTCTTGATGGGACGGGAAAGATCGTAGATTTCGCCGTTCACGCTCGCTGCGAGTACTTCTGCAGCAAGCCTGGGAGAGATGCTCTGAGCTATTTCGTAGGCAGTTACGCCTTGTTCAAAGGCCTTTACGCTGCCGTCGGGGAAAGTAATGTTAATCATTCTGTATATATTATATCAGCCTACAAAGATAATAAAAATTATTGCTACCTTTGCATTTATGGGAAACAACAAGAATAATTTCTGGAATGAGGCCGGCAAGGGCGGTCTCATCCTTGCCTGTGTCGCTATCGCTTATTTCTTTATCCAGCTCCTGGTTGGCAAAGGGCAGGACGGCGGCGCCTTTGTCAAGGTTATGAATTTCGTCCTGTGGGCAGGTAAATTCGCGCTCTGCATCTGGCTGATGGCCCGTCTTCTCCGTGCCGAAGCTACCGACAACGGAGCCGACCGCCGTCGCACCTTCCGCTTCGGTATGGCAGTGGCATTCCTTTCCGCCCTCATCTATGCAGGCTTCTACATGTTCTACGTTTCAGTGATCGATACCGATTTCTTCAAGGAGGCCTTCGACGCCATGGCTGCAGGGCTTGCATCCCAGCTCCCCAGCGACCAGATTGACGCTTTCATGAACATGGAGTCCTCCATGCCTGTCTTTTCTTTCGTCGGTAACCTTATCTGGTGTTTCCTCATCGGAACCATCATCTCCGCTATAGTGTCCAACAAGTACTGCGCTCCTTCAAATCCCTTCGAAGACTAGTCTTTCAACCCATGGATATTTCCGTTATAATCCCCCTGTACAATGAGGCAGAATCCCTTCCCGAGCTTTCCGAGTGGATCGCGCGGGTGATGAAGGAGAATGCCTTCAGCTACGAAATCCTCATGATCGACGACGGCAGCAACGATGGCTCGTGGGATGTCGTCAAGCGACTCGCCGAGGCTGATCCCAATGTGCATGGAATATCTTTCCGTCGCAATTATGGCAAGTCGGCTGCGCTGTTCTGCGGTTTCGAGAAGGCTCAGGGAGATGTGGTGATAACCATGGATGCCGACCTTCAGGACAGCCCGGACGAGATTCCGACCCTGGTCAGCAAGATACGCGAAGAGGGTTTCGACGTAGTTTCAGGATGGAAGCAGCACCGCAAGGACAATCCTCTCACCAAGAATCTTCCCTCCAAGCTTTACAATGCGACCGCCCGGCGCATCACCGGCATCAAGCTGCACGACATGAATTGCGGGCTCAAGGCCTATCGCAAGGATGTAGTGAAGGATATCGAGGTTTACGGAGAAATGCACCGCTATATCCCCTATCTCGCAAAGAATGCGGGATACTGCAAGATCGGCGAGATGCCCGTCCATCATCAGAAGCGCAAATATGGCAAAAGCAAGTTCGGGATGAACCGTTTCGTGAACGGATTCCTGGACCTTCTCAGCCTCTGGTTCCTTTCCACTTTCGGAAGGAAGCCTATGCATTTCTTTGGCTATACCGGCATTTTTATGTTCCTGGTAGGTTTCGTGATGACTATCTGGATTATCGTCGCCAAGCTGGTGCATCAGGCAAACGGCACTCATTTCCGCGCAGTCACCGACCAGCCGCTATTCTATCTGGCCCTTGTTGCTGTTATCCTGGGTGTGATGCTCTTCCTCGCCGGATTCGTGGGCGAGATGATTGCACGCTCCGGCAGCGAACGGAACAACTATAATATCAAAGAGAGATTCTAGACCTGTTCCCGCATCACTTGTGATAGGCAATCAGACCTTCGGACGGTGATGCTACGAACTTGGAAATCCTGAAGCCGTCCTGCTCACCCAGGGCGGCTATTATTTCGCGGCAGGCATAGCCGAAGCTGCCGGCAATCCCCACGGGAAGATTCTCCGCCTTGAATCTGGCCAGGCAGCGCGCAAAGAAGAGACGGAAGTTCTCATCTACCAGGTTCTGCATATAATGCTCCGTGGCGTAGAAGGAGAGGATATCTTTTGCGAAAGCGCCCAGATATGCCGAGGGAGATGTCCCACGATAGACGTTGCGAACTATCTCCGGATAGGACATGTCGTGCTTCTCTTGGAAGTATCTTGTTACTGTTTCGGGCACAAGGTCTTTCAGATAATCGGAGATGAATGCTCTTCCGAGCGCAGATGCACTGCCTTCATCACCCAGGATGAACCCTCCTGAATTGACCCTGGAAGTGATACTGGTGCCGTCGTAGATGCATACGTTGGAGCCTGTTCCTAGAATGCAGACTATGCCGGGCTCATGGCCGAAAAGCGCCCTGGCAGCGGCCAGGAGGTCGCTTTCCAGACGGATAGCTGAGCCGGGAAAGTGGTTCCCAAGCATAGTGGCGAGACGCTGGAAGGGAGAGTCGGGATCCTCCGACGGGAACAAGCCTGCTGCGTAGAAATGTATTTCGTCTATCTGAATGGAATCTGGAGCCGAGGCGCCGAGAGACTGAACAACCTGAAGCGATGCTTCCTCGAGAGTCCGCGAAAGGAACTCATCGTTACCAGAAGAAAAATTGAGGCCAGCCATCTTGAAAGAGCTGATTTCCCCATCATTCAGAATCAAAGTCCAATCCGACTTCGTAGCACCACTTTCGATAATCAGTTTCATATAGCAAATATACTAAATACTTCATTGCTTTAGCATTCACACCCCACCTGCAGCCCCCTATCCCCCGCGAAATCTTCCGTCCGGGCAGAAAAATGCCCGATTTCCTGCCCGGACCGGCCGAAAACAACAGCGCGGCGGGCAAGCCCCCCCCAGGTGCGATGAGACCTTGCCCGGATTTGCTAGGACCTTGCCCGGAGAAAGGCGGCAGAAGGCCACAGAATGACATGGGGTGTGAATGGTGTAATTTCAGCCCGGGGACCATTCACACCGGAAGTGGGTAGGAGGCCGATTTGCGGGAATGGTGTCGCCCTTGAAATTACACCATTCACACCTGTACAGCGTGGAGGGCGGTCGGCCAGAATGAGGAAGGTCGTCTGTTCCGCGACGGAAATGGCCGGGCAGCCAAGTCGCTGTGTGTCAGGGAGATACCGAGAATAAAATCGGCAAAATTTGCCGATTTTATTTCCAGAAAGTGGCTGTGTGTCAGCGACTTAGCTGCCCCCCACCAGTTGGGAGAGTAGGTAGCCCCGGCGCTGCGAAGGGGGCGCCGCGGCGGGCGAGGGCCTGGCGGACGGGGAATGCAGGTACCGGGACTCCATTTTCCTGGCGGCACGGGCCTGCCCTTTCCCCGGCGCGGGAGGAAAAAGCCGCGGCGAAGATAACGCGTGGCGCGGAGGGAAAAAGCTGCGTCGCCGGGGCGGCCGGGCACAAAAAAAGATCCCCGGGCGAATTGCTTCGTCCGGGGATCCGAAAAACGGCGGCTACCTACTCTCCCAACTGGTCGGTCAGTACCATCGGCGTAAGTGCGTTTAACTTCTCTGTTCAGAATGGATAGAGGTGGGTCCACACTGCTAAAACCACCGCAGTATATTACTTGAGAGACAC
>JAFZJI010000173.1 GCA_017552105.1 Bacteroidales bacterium
AGGCCCAGAAAACACATCCGGATATTTCGTCATTGCTTGTGAAGGCCACCATCGACCCATCGTCGGTCAAGGGACCTGTCAAGCCTATGAACGCCGTAAACAACGGGCCCAACCCCGAAGACGACCCGCAGCAGATGGAGGATTTCCGCATTTTGAATATCCCGTTCTGCCGGACCCACGATTCAACCGTAGATGATTATTACGGCTATCATCTGGTGGACATTTCTGAGGTTTTTCCGGATTTCAGCAAGGATCCCGACAAGGAATCCTCCTATGATTTCCGCGAAACCGATGCCTTTATCAAGACATTGCTGGATTCCGGCGCAAAGGTGATGTACAGGCTGGGCCAGTCCATCGAAACCCACACGGCGGCTAAATACAACATCTATCCGCCAAAGGATTACAGGAAATGGGCCAGGATCTGCGAGCATGTGATAATGCACTACAACGAAGGCTGGGCGAAGGGTTTCCATTACGACATCCGCTACTGGGAGATATGGAACGAGGCCGACCTGGACCAGAATGCAGACCGATGGAAGACCGATCCCCGTACCTGGGCGGGTTCCCTGGAAGAGTTCTTCAAGTTCTACGAAGTTGCGGCAAAACATCTGAAAAAGCGTTTCCCGGACCTGAAGATAGGCGGCCCCTCATTCTGCAGGATCCTGCACGACAAGACGTATCTGTATTTCCCGGAGTTCTTCAAATATATGCATGCCCACAATGTCCCTATCGACTTCATCTCCTGGCATAAATACGATGTCGAGCCGTCGTTATATGTGAAGGAAGCCTATATGCTCAGGGAATGGATGAAGGAATATGGGTATGAAGATGCCGAACTCTTCCTGACCGAGTGGAATTACTGGCAACTGAAAAAGCGCAGTGCCGAATCTTCATACGAATACTACAACTTTGAAACCCGCCTCAACATCAAGGGGGCTGCCTTCGTGGGGGCAGTCATGTGCGCGATGCAAGATGCTCCGGTGGATATGCTGATGTATTATGATTTCCGCGTGAGCGTGGATTCCTTCTGCGGTTTCTACGATCCCCAGACACGTAAACATATGCCTACGTACTATGTATTCTACGCCTGGAACAAACTTCGCGGGAATCAGTGCGAATGCACCCTGGAAGGCGGCGAGGGGGATATTTATGCCGTGGCAGCCGTCAAGGACGGCAAAACCACGCTCATGCTGACCCGTTACAACGGAGACAACAATGCTTGCAATATCGCGACGGTAAACATTTCGGTCAAGGGATACAGTCCGGGCGAGGTGGTATACTGCCACCTTACCGACGATCGGCACAATTATACCGAGATTCCTCTCTTCCCTGCCGAAGACGGAACCGTGAGCGTCAAATTATGCAATAATTCAATCGCACTCATAGAATTCCCGTACGCTTCACGGAAGTGCCTCACGTATGAGCAATTCGGAGCCAAGGGAGATGGCGTCACCGACGACCTCCCCGCCATCATTGCGACCCACGCGGCCGCCAATGAGAAGGGACTCCCTGTCAGGGCCGCCGACGGAAAGACTTATTACATAGGCAACACGGCCGGGACAGCCGTAATCCGCACCGATGTCGACTTCGGTACCGCCAAGTTCATAATCGACGACAGCCGTGTCAGCCTCGAAGACCGCGAGAACTATATCTTCCGGGTTGAATCCTCTCTCGAGCCCTTTGCCATCGATGGAATCGGAAGCCTGAAGCGGGGCCAGACCAACATAGGCAAGACCCTTCCCTGCCGCAGCCTGGTCGAAGTGGTCAACGACCATCATAAAGTGTACATCCGACTCGGCGCGAACCAGAATAGCGGAGTGAGCCAGAAAGAATTCTTCATCGTCGATGGCGACGGCAACATCGAACCCTCCTCTTCGCTTATCTGGGATTACGACGAAATCACCCGGATGACTGCCCACCCCATTGACGGTAAGCTCCTGACAATCAAGGGAGGCATTTTTACCACCATCGCCAACCAGGCCCCTTCCAAGTACACCTACTACGGCCGCGGAATAGCCGTCGAGAGGTCCAACGTCAGGATTGAGGGCATATCCCACTATATCGAAGGAGAACTCGACCACGGCGCCCCGTACGACGGCTTCCTGTCATTGGACACGGCCGCCGACATCGTGGTCAGTGACTGCCTCCTGACAGCACACAAGACTTACAGGACCATAGGATCGGCCGGCGTGGGCGTCAGTATGGGAACATACGACATCTCCGCCCATGGCTGCGTGGGCGTCAGATGGGAGAACTGCACACAGACCACCGATATAAACGATACGCAATACTGGGGGATCTTCGTCTCCAACTTCTGCAAGGCCCTCACCCTGGACCGCTGCGTCTTTTCCCGCTTTGATGCCCACCAAGGGGTGAGGGACGTCACCCTTACGGGCTGCGAGTTCGGGCACACGGGCGTCAACGTCGTAGGTTCCGGCACATTGCGGATCGAAAACTGCGTCATCCACCGCAAGTCCCTAGTCGCCCTCAGAGGCGATTATGGCAGTTCCTGGGAAGGCGAACTCATCGCCAGGAACTGCAAGCTCATCGTTCCCGAAAAGGCCAAAAGCGTATCAGTGCTGAGCGGATCCAATGCCGGGAAGCACGACTTCGGTTACACTTGCTATCTCCCGGAAAGGATAGATATCCAGAATCTTGTAATAGACGACAGCCGCGTCAGCGACAAGGACTACAAGGGTCCCATGATTTTCGGGAGATTCAAGCGCAATATCGACGAAGAGGGACTTCTCCCCTATATCGCTAAGGGAGTCATCAACATCTGTAACGTTGAAGTAGCCAGCGGCAAGAATCTCGGAGTAAGCCTCGAGCCTGAGATGTTCCGAGATTACACTATAACGCGATAGTTATTTCAACAGCGCGCTGCAAATCCACATGATGGCCATTTGCCCGTGAGGGTCACCGTTGGAGCGGGGACGGTCCATATACCACTCGCGGCTGTTCCGGCGATCGGTCCCGATGCAGACATCTGCAAGATTGGCATGTTCATCCAGTTTCCCGCACAAGGATACCCAGGCCTTACGTGCGGCAGCGCCGTATGTGGCCTCTTCCAGCCAGCCTTGGCGCACACCTTCGATAAAAGCATAGGCGAACATGGCCGAGCCGGAAGTCTCATCCCAAAACTCCGGATCATCGATGACCTGGCCCCACATGCCGTTCTCGCGCTGGTATTTAAGAAGGGTCGGCATCATCTTCATATATGCTTCCATCAGCGGAGCACGATACTCGCTATCTTCGGAGAGATAAGACAGAATCATAGGCAGACCTGCAGCCATCCAGCCATTTCCACGTCCCCAGAAAAAGGGAACGTCGGCGGCATGGTAGAATAGGCCGTTGTCGCGCTGGAGCGTGTCCATATACATTTTCATCTCACGGGCCGCACGGTCGATATACTTGCGGTCGCCAGTGGCCCGGTAAGCCTGGGTCTGGAGGACCGTTATCATGTACATGTCATCGATCCACAAGCGGGTCTGGGGAGAATAACCGTTTGCAAGGAATTCCCGCTGACCCTCGATAGGGTAATTGCCATTGCCACCCACCTTCTTGCCGGGTTCCCCTGTCGGATCTTCCCACTGATGATCGGCATATCGAAGGCCCAATTCCAATGCCCTCTTGTCGCCATTAATCAGATATATCTCCAGAGGAATGGCTCCGAAAATGGAGAAATCCACATGATTATCGCGATTACGCTTCGACGCTCTCTCTCCATAGAACGGCTCAAAGAAATCGATCAACCGATTCTCCAGCTTCTTGTTATGGGAACGGTGGGCAAACTCGAGGGCGTTAACCCAAAGGCTTACCACGGAATAATTCATTTCCTTGCCACGTCCGTAGTTATAGGGTGCCTGATAACCCGGAAGATTATTTCCATAGTCCAGCGGATCGGAGGCGAGGAGCTGCTCTGCAACGCGATTTCCGATGGTTTCAATACTGATTTCTTCGGGAAGGTCTTTAAAACTGTCGAGGGCGACTTGAGTTCCACAGGAAGCGCATAGCATTGCCACTGCCAGGATGCCAATCTTAAATTTCATGATCAAAAGTAAATAACAAAAAACAAATGTGCGATAACAACGTACAAAGGTAATCATTATTCTCTTGTCTTACTAGGACTTAACAGGTATTTGGTCACCTTTTGTGTTGCTTTCATTGCTTTTGAGCCGATAAATGCCTACATTTGCGGCCAATCTATGAGACGTATACCGACACTTACACTATCTCTCCTGCCGTTCTTCTTCCTTGCCTGTACCCGGACCCCGGCCCCCGTCGGCCCGGTGCCTACCGAGTCGCAGCTGGAATGGCAAAAGATGGAGATGAACCTCTTTGTACACTTCGGTCCCAATACTTTCAGCGGCTTGGAATGGGGGCTCGGGACTGAAGCGGAGGACCTTTTCAACCCTTCCGACCTGGATTGTCGCCAGTGGGCCGACATAGCCCGCAGGGCCGGGATAAAGGGGCTCATCCTGACGGCGAAGCACCACGACGGCTTCAGCCTCTGGCCCAATCCCGTAAGCAATCATACGGTACGTGAGAGCCGCTGGCGCGACGGGAAGGGAGATGTCCTTCTCGAGCTCTCGGAGGCCTGCGCCGAGGCGGGGCTGAAGATGGGAGTATACATCTCCCCCTGGGACAGGAACGATCCTGCATACGGAACGCCGGAGTATAATGAGAAATACGCCGAAGCCCTCCGCAGCGTCCATGGCGGCCGGTACGGAGTGCTTTTCGAGCATTGGTTCGACGGTGCCTGCGGAGAAGGCCCGAGCGGCAAGGTTCAGAAGTACGACTGGCCGCTCTTCCACGAGAGTGTCCTCAGCCTTAACCCGGGGGCCGTCCTTTTCAGCGACGTCGGTCCCGGGTGCCGCTGGGTAGGGAACGAACGCGGCTTTGCAGGGGAGACCAACTGGTGCACCCTGAATGCCGACGGCTATACCCCCGGTGCGGGTGCGCCCCCCACAAAAAGACTCCGCCAGGGCGATGAGGACGGGCGGTACTGGATACCCGCAGAGGCGGACGTGTCCATCCGTCCCGGCTGGTTCTGGAGAGAGAGCGAGAACGATAAGGTCAAGAGCGTGGATGAACTGATGGATATCTACTTCGGCAGCGTGGGGAGGAACGCCGTCCTCCTTCTCAATGTCCCTCCGGACACCACGGGCCAATTCCATCCGGCAGACTCGGCAAGGCTGATGGAGTTCCGTGAGCGCCGGGACCGTATCTTCGGGAAGAACCTCGCAGAGGGTGCGCGCGTGAAGACATCCTCCTCGTTCAGCCTCCGTTGCCGCGGAAAGAATATGCTAGACAGCCGCTATGACCGCTTCTGGGCAGCGGCCGAGAAGGATACAAGCGCAACCTTCGAACTGGAACTCCCCAAGGATCGCCTCTTCAGCATCGTGGAACTCAAGGAATACATTCCCCTGGGACAGCGGATACGGTCATTCGCCGTGGATGTCCCCGGCGAAAACGGGGAGTGGAGCACCGTGGCCGAAGGGACTACCGTGGGATACAGGCGGCTCCTCAGGATCCCTCCCGTAAGTGGGCGCCGCATCCGTGTCCGTATCCTCTCCTCGAAGTCGAGCCCCATCCTCTGCGGCGTCGGACTTTACTATGAGGATAGGTAATTCCGGTCAAAAATAAGTACATTTGAGCCGTGGAATACCTGTCCAAGCAGCGATACGACGAGCTTGCAGCCGAGCTGAAGCACCTTATAAACGAGGTTTATCCCAAGATAAAGGATGACCTCGCGGAGGCCAGTGCCCAGGGGGACCGGAGCGATAATGCGGGATACCGTGAAGCACGGCGGAATCAGGCGAAGACCATCAGCCGCATCCGTTTCTTGCAGAAGATCCTGGAGAATTCACGCATCATCAACACCGACGGCCTCCCCAAAGACAGGGTCAGCCTTCTGAGCCGGGTAGGATTTACGAATCTCTCTACAAATACCCATATGGAATTCGAGATTGTCAGTCCCCACGAGATGGATCTCGAGGCCGGAAAGATCTCGTTGAAATCCCCGATCGGTGCCGCACTGATGGGAAAGAAGGTCGGCGAAATCGCAGAAGCGCAGGTTCCTTCCGGAATACTGCGCCTGAGAATCGATAGTATTACTGGCGCAAGTTGAAGTAGGTGTAGTCAATCGAGCCGGAGCCGGAGCCGGAGATGGAACATGCGTCGCATAAGGTTGAAACCCGGTAAAGATTTCCGAACTGCAGCTGGACCGAAGCACCATTCAAGGTCACGTCCTCGCCATCGAACATTTCTTTCCATTTTTTCATGTGCTCGGAAATGTGTATACGGCCGGATTGGCGCGCTGTTTTGCGTAAGGCGTACAAAAAAACGACGGTCCCACGGTCGCCTAAGGCAGTAAATACGTCTTTTCTCAAGTTCAAATAAACCGTGTAAGTCTCACCATCAAGCGAATACTCGCCAAACTTAGTACCCAATGTTGTAGCGAGACCGTTACCCCACCAGTCATCGAATATATAAGATTCATAGATTAATCCGGCAGACCGCACGTAAACACCTATTCCCCCTGTTGACGCAGACCCCGACCTGGAGTATTTATAATCTAAAACGTACTTCTTGGTAGCAGGATCGACGCCCGGTCCGCTGGCTCCATAGTCGAAACCCATGTAAGCATCAAAACATTTGATGTTGTTCCAACTTGCCGAGAATGTGCCGTTGTCGTAATAAACAAATGAATGAATGCTTTTTTCAGTCCAGCACTCGTATGTATATTCCGTACCACCTACGGTACCGACTCTATTTAAGTTGACGACATGTCCCGACCCTACGTGACCCATAGAATCCCAGTCGATAACCTTATCGACTACGGTAACCCGGCAAGTATCCGCCAGTTCGCCGGACTTGACGATTATATCGGCATAGCCAGGGAGAATGCCGGTCACAATGCCGTCGGCAACTTGAGCGACACTCTGGTCCGAACTCTCCCAGCTAAGAGTCTGCCCGGTGGCATCCAAAGGAGAGAAAGTGGCGCAGAGTTCTTCCTGCGCTTCTTC
>JAFZJI010000174.1 GCA_017552105.1 Bacteroidales bacterium
AAGCCGGTCGAGGCCAAATATGCTCAAGGCGACAGCATTAAGGCGGGCAGCAGGAACTATACCGTGGAAAAGGTCCTGGGCAGCGGTGCCGAGGGGGACATCTACATAGTGAATGATTCCAAGAAACGCTATGCCCTCAAGCTATGCCACAGTGGTTTCCATACCAATACCAAGGTGATGCCGGCCCTGCAGAAACTGAAGGGCCAGGGCTATATCGCGGATATCGTCGATTACGGGGATGAATTCGAACTCCTGGAATACATCTCCGAGGGCAGCGCGGCCTCTGCCGGCATCAAGGGCAACGCCGAGGCCATCACCGCCATCACCGTCAGGACTGCCCTGGCTCTGGATGCCATGCACAGGGCAGGCGTCATCCACAAGGACGTAAAACCTGCCAACATACTTATCAAGGACAGGGAATCCTGGAACAGCGTCCTCTGCGACTTCGGCATTGCCGACACCCTCAACAACAGGCAGACCAGCATCACGGAGCAGGCCCGTACGCCCATCTATGCCGCCCCGGAAGTATATGCCACCAACAACACCATCTTCCAGGAAGGAATGACCTATTGCGAACTGACTCCCAAGGCGGACTTCTATTCCCTGGGCATGACCATACTCTCGCTGTGGATGGGAGAAGGTAGCTTCCTTGCCAAGGAGGCCGAGCTGGCCATCGACAAGACCAAGGGCCGCATAGCCATTCCTGCCGACATGCCGGACCCGCTCGCGAAGATCTGCCGCGGACTGCTCATCAAGAATCCCGACAAGAGATGGGACCTCGACGAGATTGAGCGCGCCCTCAAGGGAGAAGACGTTCCTGCGGACGAAGACGAGATAATCGAGGACCTGAAAATAGTCTTCAACGCATCCAAACATCAGATAGCCAACACCCCGGAGGAACTGGCCCAGTACATGGCCGAGGATCAGGACCTGGCCACCAAATACCTGTATCGCGGCCAGATAGAAAGATGGCTGAAGCCCTATCCGGAATTGGCTCTGGAAATACAGGATATAGTGGAGAAGCGCTACCCCAAGGACCAGGACACCGGCCTGCTTGCGGCCATCTACAGCCTCAGCCCCTCCTGGCCCTTCCACCTCGAAGGCATTTCCAGGGAGACGGGCGAGGCCGTGTCCATGAATGCCAGCACCCTTAAGCAAATAGGAGATTTCTGCAATGCCGCCGTGCCGGATGTGGACACAGCCGAAACCATCAACTCGGACATCTTCAAGGAATGGGTGCGCATCAGGAACAAGGGCCTTGCGGACAGTCTGGCCAGCAGTTTCGACAGTTCCACTAACATGCTCCTCAGGGTGCAGGCCGTGGATCCAATGTCGGACATTAATCTCCGCAACGACCCTTCTCACCCCGACTATGCCATGACTCAGGAGGCCATAGGCAAATTGCTGAATAAGATCTATACCATCTTCTTCAACCGCTTCAACGGCAACTTTGACACTCTCGTGGACATGTGGAACACGGATGAGTTCGCTCCCCTTAACCGGGAGATTCCCCTGGCCGTAATCTCGAACATAGCCGCCAACTTCCTGGCCCCGGAGGATTTTCACTACATTACCGAGTTCTTCGACCTGAAGGGCCAGCGCTTCAAGCAGCAGCGCTCCTGGTTCGTTTACTGTACCAACCGGAATAGCGATGATTTCAAGAAGAAGGCCGGGCCGAAAGATGACAATTCGGCCGCCCAGATTTCCTGGATGAAGGTGATCAAGGGCTACGGGGTCACGCCGGTGTACGAACAGTGGCAAGGCAAGACTGCCTGCAACCGCGAAGAGCTCTTCGGTAAGTTCGACAAGAAGGAGCTCAAGAAAGAATATGAGATGCACGGCCTTTGCGGCTGGCTTTCGGCGCAGCACCAGGAGGACCCCGGTGCCGACCTGAAGCCCCAGTTCGCCTACGAGAAACTGCTGCAGAATTATCTCGAAGACCTCCGCAGGATAGACAGCCAGCTTACCCCAGTGCGGCGTTTCGACGACGCCCGCAAAGTGGCGGACAAGCTGCTGGCTTCCGGCAAGGCCGACATTCGCAGCCTCAGCATCCGTAGCGTGCTGCACTACGTCCTTACCATAATCTTCGCCATACTGCCCGGAATCATACTGCTGGCGATGCTTATCTTCTCCATAATAGACAATCCCGTGCTGGACACCTCCGGGATGAATCTCGAGAAGTATTTCTGGCCCATAGGCTTGATTGTGGCGGTGATCATCTTCTTCTCGACGGATATCGACGGATGTGTAGTTCCCCTGATAGGAGGAGCCCTGGCCGCGACGGCCGTCTTCTTCCTGGTCAGGCTGCTGGGCGGCTTCATACTTTACATCTTCGCCGCGCTGGTGCTGGCCGTGCTGATATTCTTCAGCATTAAAACGGTGTTCTTCCACAGCCCCTACGCCAAGAAGGCCCGGAAGTTCATGAGGCCGGGCTTCGACGAGAAGGTGCTGGAACCCCTCTACTTTGCCTTCAGCAGCGAATCCAGCTTCGATTCCTCGCTAAACGGAGCCTTCAACCAGAGCCAGATAAGCAGCTGGAGGGGGGACCTCAAATACAGACGTACTTTCATGCTCATCTTCATAGGATCCATCTGGGTGCTCGGTCTTTTCAGCCTGCTGATCCCCAAGAGCGAGCGCTTCGACAAGTACTCGGCCCCGGTCCTGGAGAAAGTGCAGACCTGGATTCCTTCCACGGAGAAAGTGGAGCCCCTCCTGGACTGCACGTCCCTAAAGCAAGGGGACAGAGGGGAAAACGTGGTGAAGCTGCAGCGGTTCCTGCTCGACAAGGAATATACCAAGAACAGGCCTGACGGCTCCTTCGGCCCCGGCACCAAGAAGGCCCTGGAGGCTTTCCAGAAAGATAATGGCCTCAACCCTAGCGGAAGCGCCGGCGTCAAGACCATCGAAAAGATAAACAAGATAGCGGCCAAAGACGTAAAAGCCGAGCGGAAAGCAGCCAGAAAAGCTGCCAAGCAAAGTAAATCAGAAACAACCCAATAGTCTATGACTTGCAAGAAATGTGGTAAAGAAAACAGGCCCGAGGCCAAGTACTGCCGCTTCTGCGGAGAAGTGCTCGCCAGCGCTTCCTCCCAGAAAGGCCTGATAGGCAAGGATGATATCTCTCCCCTGCTGGACGACCTGGACAAGAAACTCCAGGTGGCCCAAGGCGGCACCAAGATAGGGCTGGACTGCCTTATCCTTGGAGATTCCGGCACAGGAAAGACCTTCATCGCCCATCTCATTGCGGACAAGATGCTGGCAGCCGGCGTCGCCAAGAATGCGCCGAAAGTGGTGGATGCTGCCGACTGGGGCGAGTTCTCGAACGATTTCGACAAGAATATCTCGGCCATGAAGGACGGGATACTTATCATTACCAACGCCCAGAAACTCCTCCCCCAGAGCAAAGCCTCCGACGTGACCCAGCTGGATAAGCTGTTCACCCGCATGCGCAACACCGAGGGAGCGCCCATAGTGCTGCTTTGCGGCCTGCACAATGACCTTTCGGTGTTCCTGGAGAAGAACAAGGACGTGCATAGGCTTTTCGAGTTCGATTTCATCCTTCCCGCATTCAAGATTGCAGACCTCAGCGCCCTCACTCTGGACTTCCTGAAAGACAAGTACAAGGTAGGAGTATCCGACGACCTGCCCCCGAAACTGAATGCCCACTTCTCCTGGTACATGCGTCAGACGGACCTCGGGCATACCAACGGACATCTCTCCGAAAAAGTTGCCGAGGACCTGTACGTAAAATCTCGCATACGCGGCAGCAAGACCGTGGAAGCCCAGGATGTGGATACGGCCGAATGCTTCATTCCGAAAAGCGAGGAGCAGATACTCTCCGAACTCGACAACTATATCGGGCTGCAGAGCGTTAAAGATGAAATACGCGCGATTATCCGCAATATAAAGACAAAGAAAGAGAAGGGAGTAAAAGACAAGCTCCTGAAGGACCATTATCTGTTTACCGGCAATCCCGGGACCGGCAAGACTACCTTCGCCCGCAAGTTCGGCGAGGTCCTAAACGCCATCGGAGCCCTGCCTACCGGACAGTTCGTGGAAATCTCCGGTAAAGATTTCATAGGCCAGTTCGTGGGAGATTCTGAGGCCAACGTGAAGAATTACGTCAACAAGGCGATGGGAGGAATCTTGTTCATAGATGAAGCCTACGCCCTGAACGGCGGGAAAGGCAACGGAGGCAGCTATGGCATGGACGCAGTGAATACCCTGCTCAACCTACTGGAGAACCGCAAAGGAGAGTTCGTATGCATAATGGCCGGCTACACCAAGGAGATGGGCGAATTCGTGCGGATGAATCCCGGCATTCCCTCCCGATGCAACGTTACCATCGAATTCCCGGACTACAACGCGAGGGAACTGGAGCAGCTGTTCCGTATGTATCTCGCACAGAATGACGAGCACACGGACTTCACCCTCGAGCCCAAGGCGGAAGAGATGCTTCCCAAGGTATTCGACAAGATGTACCTGAAGCGCAGCGACACCTTCGGCAACGCGCGCGAAGTCCGCAACCTCTTCGATCTCGCGGTGAAACGGCATCGCCTCAGGGGTGCCCAGGATGATGTGCTGAGCTATGCAGACATTGTAGGGGAAGATGCCACCGAAGAGATATCCGTAGAAGATATTATGAAGGAACTGGACGGCTTCGTGGGGATGAATTCCGTGAAAGATGCCATCCGCCGCATAGCCAAGGAGATTTCCGTCCAGAAACAGCTGATAGAGATGGGCGAGGCCGCGGAAGGGCTCACGAAATATAATTTCGTACTCACCGGCAATCCCGGCACGGGCAAGACCACTGTCGCCCGCACTTTCGGCAAGATTTTCAAGGCCCTGGGCGTGACCAGCACGGACCGGGTGACCGAGAAAGTGCCGAAGGACATCATCTCCCAGTATGTGAACGAGAGCGACAAGCTGATGAACGCGGCCATCAACGAGGCCATGGGCGGGGTCCTGTTCCTGGACGAGGCTTATGATCTGGAGCCTATGGATGCCGCCGGGCAGAGCACCAGTTCCGAAGGCAAGAAGGCAGTCCAGACGCTGCTGACCCGTATGGAGAACGAAGCTGGCAAGTTCGTGGTGATCCTGGCCGGATACAAGGGTAAGATGCAGACTTTCATGAACTCCAACGACGGCTTGCGTAGCCGTTTCTCGCACTTCATCCATATAGATGACTACACGCCCGAGGAGCTTCTGGAGATATATGAACGCGGAGCCAAGGCCAAGAAATATGGCTTCGCCCTGGCCAATGAAGAGGTCCGGATGAAGGCCCTGAACATGTTCAGGAACATGGTTGCGAGGAAGGACGACAAATTCGCGAATGCCCGCGAGGCCATGAACAAAGTCGCCCAGACAAAGACCAACATCAACAACCGTATAGCCTCGGTACCCTTCGACCAGTGGACGGACGAAATACTGCATACCGCATACTCGGAGGACATCCCTTACGAGGAACCCGAGAAGGTTTCGGTAGATGAATGCCTGGAAGAGCTGAACCAGCTGATAGGCCTGGAGGGCGTGAAGACGGCCCTCACGAAGCTCGCCCACACCATCAACAACGAAATAGAATCCGCCAAGCTGGAGAACCGCCGGCCCGAAATCCCCTTGGGGCATTATCTCTTCCTGGGTAACCCCGGAACAGGCAAGACCACGGTCGCCCGCCTGATGGGAAAGATTCTCTACTCTATGGGAGCCCTGCCTACGCCTAATGTAGTGGAAGTCGGCAAAGCCAATCTGACAGGGCGTTATCTGGGAGATACCGAAGCCATCACCTCCCACGTGATAGATACCGCCATGGGCGGCATCCTGTTCATCGACGAAGCCTATCAGCTGGCCGACGGTTATGGCAAGACTGCCCTGGAGACCCTGGTGGCCCGTCTGGAGAACGACAGGGGCAAGTTCGTCTGCATAGCCGCAGGCTATTCCTTCGAGATGCAGGCCTTCATTGCCGAGAATAGCGGATTCGAATCCCGCTTCCCCGAGCGCAACCGCATCATCTTCGAAGATTACACTCCCGACGAGCTGTTCCAGATCTTCATGATTCACGCCCGCAAGGGTGGATACAGTCTGGATCCTATGGCGGAGAATGCTGTGAGGGGCAAGCTGACCATGCTCTACAATAACCGTGGGCGCAGTTTCGGCAACGGTCGCGATGCCCGCAACCTCTTCGACGAGGTGAAGAGCAATCTGGCGGCCCGCCTTGCAGAGGAAGGAGGAGTGCATACTCCCGAAGAACGTAAAACCATAATGATG
>JAFZJI010000175.1 GCA_017552105.1 Bacteroidales bacterium
GATCAAACTCTTCTTTGTATATTTCTATAATTCTAGCTTGATCTCCGACTTCCTGACAATTTCTTAATAAGAATTGACGCTCTCGATCTATTTTTGTTCTCGGTACTTGCTTGTACTTGTTCTTCCAGTATTTTCAAAGACCTATGCCGTTTTTGTGAAACGGGCTGCAAAGATACGCACTTTTTTTATTCCTCCAAACTTTTTTCGCATTTTTTTTACTAATTTCGTACCCTATGACAAAACAAGGGGTTTCTCTCTGGAATATCTTCACCGTCTTTGCCAAGATAGGAGCTTTCACCATCGGTGGAGGGTATGCCATGATTCCCCTTATCGAGGCCGAAATGCTCAAGCGCGGGTGGATCTCCCAGGACGACATGCCCGACATAATAGTGCTGGCCCAGAGCGCCCCCGGCATCCTCGCCGTAAACATGGCCATCTACTCCGGATACCGGCTGCGGGGCTTGCGTGGAGCGATTGCCGCAAGCATAGGGGCCGTCCTCCCCTCCTTCCTCATAATCCTGCTCATCGCCATGCTCTTCACCGGCATAAAGGACAATCCTACGGTAGTGAAGATCTTCAAAGGGATACGCCCCGTGGCAGTTGGGCTGATACTGGTGCCGGCCGTCAACCTGGCCAGGAAGGGCTGCCGCAAATGGTGGAGCTGGGCAGTGCTGGCCGCGTCGCTCGTGGCCGTCGTGCTGCTGAAGGTATCCCCCATCTATATTATACTGGTCACCATCATCATTGCGGTGGCCATAAGCATGGCGAAGGAGGCGCGCACGGGTAGATGATTTTCTTCCAGCTCTTCGCTACCTTCTTCCTTATCGGTCTCTTCACTTTCGGCGGAGGAGCGGCGATGCTCTCCCTGATCCAGGACCAGGTGGTCACCAAGTTCGGATGGCTCACCGAAGCCCAGTTCACCGACATCATCGCCATCTCCCAGTGCACGCCCGGGCCCATCGGGGTAAACTGCGCGACCTATACCGGATACGAAGTGGCCGGAGTGGCAGGTTCCGCCGTCGCGACCTTCGCGCTGGTGCTGCCATCCTTTATCATCTTCTACGGAATCATCACCATATATAATAAATATCATAAGACCCGCCTCTTCGGGGATGTGATGGGCGGCCTGCGCCCGGCAGTGGCCGGACTCATCGGAGCCGCCGCCCTGATACTCATGTTCCGGTTCTCGGTAGATGGCCGGGTTCCCCGCATGGAAGTCATCGAAGACAACTTCGGCGGGCCTGCCTCGTGGATAATCATGGGAGCGAGCTTCGCGGCCGCCTTCTTCTTCAAGGTGAACCCCATCCTCCTTATAATCGCAGGCGGCATTCTAGGATTAATACTATTTTAGATATATGAAAAGATTACTACTATTTGCACTGACCCTCGCCCTAGGCTCATCCTGCCTCCAGGCGAAAACGAACGAGACCGACCTCAACATCATTCCCCAACCCCAGAGCATCACCATGGGAAAGGGATCCTTCAAAGTGAAGGGAGCCAATTTCAACTACGACTCCTCTCTGGAGGGAAGGACCATCAAGGCCATCGCAGCCCTTGCAGACGACCTTTATGTTGCAACGGAGAAGGCCAGCAGCATAGCAGGTGCCACCGGAGTAAGCGCCAGCACTCCCCTGGGCTCCTTGAAGGGATTCTACTTCCTGAAGGATGGTTCCATGGGCCCCGAAGAATATAGCATCGAAATCAACGGCAAGGCAGCGAAGATTACCGCCTCCGGCCACAACGGCTTCCTGTATGCATTGATGACCCTCAGGCAGATGCTGCCCGCCGAACTCTTCAAGAAAGAGGCCGTCAAGGGCGTCGACTGGGCCATTCCCTGCTGCACCATAAAGGACAGCCCCCGCTTCGCTTACCGCGGCCTGCTACTCGACGTCGCCCGCCATTTCTATACCGTCGAACAGGTGAAGAAGTTCCTCGACCTCGCAGCATACTACAAGGTCAACAGGTTCCACTGGCACCTCACCGAGGATCAGGGCTGGCGTATCGAGATAAAGAAGTACCCCTATCTTACGGAGATAGGCGCCTTCCGTTCCGGCACCCAGACCACCTACGACAGGAACGTCAACGACGGCAAGCGCTACGGCGGATACTACACCCAGGACCAGATACGCGAGGTCGTGGAATATGCAAACGGACTCGGCATCACCGTCATCCCCGAAATCGACCTTCCCGGCCACATGCTGGGCGCAATGGCCTCCTACCCTTGGCTCGGCTGCACCGGTGGCCCTTATCAGGTCTGGACGCGCTGGGGCGTTTCCGACCAGGTACTCTGCGTAGGCAAGGAGACCACCTTCGAGTT
The DNA here is from genome assembly GCA_017552105.1 of Bacteroidales bacterium. Classification (GTDB taxonomy): domain Bacteria; phylum Bacteroidota; class Bacteroidia; order Bacteroidales; family UBA932; genus Cryptobacteroides. The sequence continues at coordinate 2,318 of JAFZJI010000175.1, forward strand.
CCTCTTCAACGTGCTCGACGAAATCTGCGGGCTCTTCCCCAGCGAGTATATCCATATCGGAGGGGATGAGTGCCCTAAGACTTCCTGGGAGAAGTGCCCGGCCTGCCAGGCCAAGATGGACGAGCTCGGCATCAAGGAAGATGAGCGTGGAACCCGCGGCCAGAAGCTGCAGAACTACGTTACCAAGCGCGTTCAGGATTACCTCGCCGGCAAGGGCAGGAAGATTATCGGATGGGACGAAGTGCTGGAGGGAGATCTTGCCGAGGGCGCGACCGTGATGTCATGGCGTGGCGCCAAGGGCGGAAAGATTGCCGCCGGCAGGGGCTTCGACGTCATTATGAGCCCCAACAGCCATTGCTACTTCGACTATAGGGAAGACCCTTCGGACGACTGCGTAGGTGTCAAGTTCTCCAGGCATCAGCTCCCGCTCGAAAAGGTATATAGCTACGACCCTTACGAAGACCTGGACGACACTGCCAAGACTCATATCCTTGGCGTGCAGGCGAACGTCTGGACGGAATACATCCACAACGAGAACGAACTGTTCTATCTTACGCTTCCCAGGCTCCTTGCCCTCAGCGAGGTCCAGTGGAGCGCCGCCGAGGCCCGCGATTACGGCCGTTTCCTCGACAAGGCGAAGGGTCATCTTCCTGTCTTCGACATACTTGGATACAACTACCATCCCCTGGTGGAACCGGATCGCAAGAATTCAAAATAATTTATAAAAACAATAAATGATGAACGGCTCCCGATTCACATCGGGGGCCGTTCGCAATTCTAACCTAAAATTTAACCTATGAAAAAACTATTCGATGAAAAATATTGCGAAAATCGTGCCAAAAACGACGATTATTCGGGCTTTACACTAATTATTTTCACTTGTGCCACAGGGCGGTCCCGGCGGTCGGTTTCGACCGCTGCAATCTTGTCAATAACGTCAAATCCTTCGACAGTTTCGCCGAAAACCGTATAGTCTCCGTCGAGCTGGGCGCAGGTCTGGGCGTTCTGAACAATATAGAACTGGGAGCCGGAAGACTCCTTCATAGGGTTGGCAGCATCGCCGCGGCGCGCAGCGGCAAGAGCGCCTTTCTTATGTACATATTCGGGCACGAACTCGGCAGGCACGGTGTAGCCGGGGCCGCCGGTTCCGAAACGGTCGGCATTGGCGGGATCCTTGGTAAGAGGGTCGCCGCCCTGGATCATGAACCCGTTGATTACGCGATGGAAGAGGATTCCGTCGTAGAAACCGGAAAGGGCGAGTTTGGCGAAGTTCTCCCTATGCTTAGGAGTATTCTTGTAGAGCTTGATCTTGATGGTGCCATAGTTGGTCACGAGGTCGAAGATGGGTTCTTCGGCCAGATCCGAGAATTTCTTTTCCACTTTGATAGAATCTTGTTTAGCTTGTTCGACTTCGGCTGCAGCCTGGGCGGCTTCGGCCTCGGCAGCAGCTTTCTTCTTGTTTCCGCAGGAGGCAGCAAGCAGGGCGGCAAGCGCCAAGCTCAGGGCCAGGAAAATATACTTTTTCATGCTATTACCTGTTGTTTACGTTTCCAGTTGAGTACGGGGAGGAGGAAGGAGATGATTGCGGCACCGAGCCAGAACCAGCTCACGTAGGTGTAGTCGTGCACCATGGCGCCGTTGGCACCCTCGACGATGTTGTTGTCGAGGAGCAACCCGGTAACCACGTTCTGCAGACCTGCAGCGGCATAAGATGCCATACCGACGATTCCCAGAGCGGCACCGGTAGCCTGACGGGGGACGAGGTCCACGGCCATGAGGCCTCCGATGAAGCTGATGAGCACGCCGATGGCGATGCCGAAGAGAACCATGGCCAGGATGTTCACCCACTTGGCAGGACCTCCGAAGAGGAAGAGTGCCAGGGAGATGGATTCCAGGATACCGGCCACGAAAGCGGGATACTTCCTGTCGCCCTTGAACAGCACGTCGGAGAGCCATCCCGACACTACCGTACCGATGATGCCGAAGATGGGGTTGACGCCGATGATGGCGGCAGCTCCGGCAAGATCATATCCCTTGGCTTCCTGCAGGAAGATGGTACCCCACTCGTTGATGGCGTAGCGGCTCATGTACATGAAGGCGCTGGCCAGGGCGAGGATCCACACACCGGGGTTCTTGATGACGGCGGCCTGCATCTTCTTGGTCTGCGCACGCTTCTGCTCGGGGGTCATCTCACCCTTCTGCTCCACTTCGCCTGCAAGCACCTCGACCGGAGGCAGACCCTTGGCTTCGGTAGAATCGTGAAGGAAGAAGACTATTATGAGAATGCCCAGCACACCGGCAAGGGCGGCCCCGAAGAAGCCCCACCTCCAACCGAAGGTGGCGACCAGCATTCCGACGAATATGAAAGAGAGGCCTTCGCCTATATTGTGCGATGAGCTGAAGAAGCCATAGAATGTTCCTCTGATGCGTAGAGGGAACCAGCGGGAAAGGGCTATGATTGCCGGCGGCGCTCCCATGGACTGCGACCATCCGTTCACTGCCCAGCAGATGGCGAAGACCACGAACAAGGCGGAAGTTGCGATGGTGCCCTTGAGGGCGGCGACACCGAGGATTCCCATGGTGAAGTTCATCAACACCGAAACCACCAGGCCGGCGGCCATGAAGCGCTTGATGTTGGAACTGTCGGCAAGGAAACCGTTGACAAGTTTACCGAGCGCATAAGCCCAATAGAGGCATGCACCGATAATACCCAGCTGGGTAGCATTCAAGAGCCCCGCGTCGATAAGCGGCTGCTTCATCACGCCCATGGAAAGACGGCAGACATAGTAGAGCGCATAGCCGAAGGTACCGGCCAGGAAGGCCTGGATACGCAGCCTCTTATACGTCTTGTCCACCTTTTCCGCAGGCACTTTCACTGCTGCAGGGGCACTGGCTTTGAAGAAATCTA
>JAFZJI010000176.1 GCA_017552105.1 Bacteroidales bacterium
AGCAGCGTGGAATTCGACTGGTGCGGCGTAAATGCCGCCAGGACCGTGCGGGAAAGCGGCAAGCAGGCCGTGATCATCAATTACAACCCCGAGACCGTATCTACCGACTACGATGCCTGCGACAGGCTCTATTTCGACGAACTCAGCTTCGAGTCCGTATCCGAGATTTGCGCGGTGGAAAAGCCTCTGGGAGTGATAGTAAGCGTCGGAGGGCAGATACCCAACAACCTGGCCCTGCCTCTTTCAAACTCCGGCATTCCCATATTGGGAACCTCCGCCGACAGCATCGACAAGGCGGAAGACAGGGAGAAATTCTCCTCCATTGTAGATAAGTGCGGCATCGACCAGCCTCGTTGGAGCAGGCTCCGCAATTATGCCGAGGTAGAACAGTTCGTGGACGAGGTAGGCTTCCCGGTCCTGGTGAGGCCGTCCTACGTGCTTTCAGGCGCAGCCATGAATGTCTGCTACAGCAAGGAGCATCTGCGCGAGTTCCTGGAAAGGGCCGTGGAGGTTTCGGAAGAACATCCTGTCGTCATCAGCTCCTTCATGCAACGCTGCAAAGAGCTGGAATGCGATGCTGTCGCCGACGGGGGCAAGATTCTGGCCTGCGCCATATCCGAGCATATCGAGTTTGCCGGCGTCCATTCCGGCGACGCAACCATACAGTTCCCTGCGCAGTCGACTTACGGGGTGACCGCCGCCAAGATACGGCGCACCGCTGCCGCCATTGCCTCCGAACTGCAGATCACCGGCCCCTTCAACATCCAGTTCCTTGCGGGAGATGACAGCCTGAAAGTGATAGAATGCAACCTGCGTGCATCCAGGAGTTTCCCCTTCGTATCAAAGGTGCTTAAGCTCAACTTCATCGACCTCGCCACCAGGGCAATGCTCGGAGAGCATCCCAAGGGCGGACATATCGACCCCTTCGAACTGGAATATGTGGGCGTGAAGAGCTCCCAATTCTCTTTCGCCAGGCTGGGTAAGGCAGACCCGGTGCTTGGCGTGGACATGACTTCCACCGGCGAGGTCGCCTGCCTTGGCGACAGCCTGGAAGAGGCCCTGCTGAAATCCATGCTCTCGGTCGGCCACCGCATCCCCAAGACCACAGTGCTGATATCTTCCGGGGATTCCCTGCAGAAAGCCGACCTTCTGCCGGCCTGCAAGAGGCTCTCCGACAATGGATTCAAGATCTTCGCGACCGCCGGTTCCTGGCGTTACATGCAGGAGAACGGCGTAAAGGCGGAGCGCGCGCTCTGGCCCAACGAAACGCAGGACGGCACTCCTGCCGCCCTGGACCTCATAAGAGAGCACAAGGTGGACCTGGTAATCAATATCCCTAAGGATTTCTCGGAAGGAGAACTTGGGAACGGCTACAAAGTACGCCGTGCAGCCGTCGACTATAACGTTCCGCTGATTACCAACAGCCGCCTTGCCGACGCCTACATACGGGCTTTCTGCAGATTAAGCGAGGAAGATCTCGAAATCAAGCCTTGGGACGGATACCGTTAATGGTATTCCTCACCATTCCGCTTACAAGCAGCCATTCTGCCAACAGATAGGTTGCCATCACTACCGCGCCCCTGAAGGGGAAACTGAGTCCGGCGAAAGCGTTCACGGCAATTAGGCCGTCCGAGATTATGAAGAAGATTCCTCCGAAGATTATACGGCACCCGAATTCCCTGCCGCGCATCTTCCAGAGGCAACCGGTTCCGGTGACCACCAGCAGGGTGAAGGCATATGCCACCACAGCCACGGAGAAAGGCCATTCAACGCCGAAGCAACCGACTATCACGGGAGCCAGGATGATAGGCAGCACAAGGACATAGAACAGTTCCTTGAACCCCTTGAGGGGGCCTATTCCGCTGAACAGTATGGACAGATAGAAGAAATGTCCTATCAGGAATGCTCCCAGGCCCAGCGCGAAATAAATGAAATCCTTGTCGTCGAACATCAGGAGTATGTCGCCGATGGTGTGGAAATAAAGTCCTGCCATCAGGAGCCATACGCGTGAACCCTTGACCTCGGGCGACAGCTGGAGCAATGCAGCCAATGCAAGGGTCGGCATCAAGAAAGGTTTGACATAGAAAGGAATCGTTTCATTCCCGAATGCAAGGGAAACTACATCCAACAGTGCAAGTGCCAGGAATACTATCCCGGCTATTTTAACAGATAACTTCATAGGATCTTATATCGTTTACCTTTTATTGTCTTGAAATCACCGCCTCCGCTACAAAAAACATACCTGCAAACGCCTCCTGCCTTGGACAGGATTTCCAAAGAACAAAGCTTCCCGTCCTTCCAGGCCATATCCACCTCGAAGCCTCCGCGGGCGCACAGGCCTTTCACGGAACCATCTTTCCATGCCGACGGAAGAGCAGGCAATATCTCCAGCACTCCGTCGTGGCTTTGCAGAAGCAGTTCGGCAATACCAGCCGTGCCGCCGAAATTACCATCGATCTGGAAGGGAGGATGATTGTCCCAGAGATTGTCCAGAGTGCCGTATTTCAGCAGGTTGGAGAGCAGCAGATGAGCATGGTCGCC
>JAFZJI010000177.1 GCA_017552105.1 Bacteroidales bacterium
CAGATTCTCCTTCACAATCCTGCGGCACTCCTCCGGGGTCTTGTCGTCCCCGTTCCAGAGGCGGATCGAGGTCATATCGTGCGACGAAGTAGCCACCACGCTCAAGTACGGCCAGCCGCGCCCCTTCTCCATACGCTGCATCTCCAGGGTCAGGATCTTCTCGTGATCCATCACGCTGGGCACGCAGTCCGGAACCATGCCCAGATCCTCCCCGCAGGCCAGCATCCCCGTACAGGAAAGCAGCTTCGGAAGCTTGCGCATGGCATTGTCCGCCCAGAAATCATTATGCCGGTGATAGAAGAAATCGGTGTAGAGATTCTCGAAACGCTCCTTCTGCCAACCCTGCAGGCCCGAGGTGTCCGGGGAGATCAGCGGATGGAACCAGCCCGGCTTGCGCGGATCCTCGATGAACAGGCCGAGGATGGGCAGGCCCAGCGAATCTATCTCCGCCCGGTTGTAGGGCAGGGCAGGATTGAAATGGCCCAGCAGGCCGCTCTTATGCGGAAGAGGAATCTCCCAGATGCGGAAGAACCCCAGGATATGGTCGATACGGTAGGCGTCAAAATACTTCGCCATAGTGCGCAGGCGAGCCTTCCACCAGGCATAATCATCCTCCGCCATAGCATCCCAGTTATAAGTAGGGAAACCCCAGTTCTGGCCATCCACGCTGAAGAAATCCGGAGGTGCGCCCGCGCTGGAATCCAGATTGTAGAGCTGAGGATTCACGGCGGCATCCACGCTGTCCCGGCCTACGCCTATGGGCAGGTCCCCCTTCAGGTACACACCCTTCTCGTGGGCGTACTTCACCGCCTTCGACAGCTGCTTATCGAGATGGAACTGCACCCAGCGGTAGAAATCGGCCTCCACCTTATCCCTCTTTGCGCAGAACTCCGCATAGGGGTCCAGCCAGTAGGCATTATCCTTCACGAAACGCTTGCAGGCCGGGGTGCCCAGGTCCTTCGCACCGCGCTCCTTGTACGCCTTGCGCAGATACTCGATCTTCAACTTTATCACCCGCGGATAATCCACGTTCGGAAGGGCGTTCAGCTCCTTCTGCAGTTTCTTGTAGGCCGCATCCTCCTTCACCCCTACTTCCGGAAGATGGATGTAGATGGGATGCAGCGCGAACGACGACACGGGGCTGTAGGGATAGGAATCCCCCCACTCGCCCTTGCGGGTAGTATCGTTGATGGGGAGCAGCTGCAGCACGCTCTGCCCGGTGCGCTCCATCCAATCCACGAACTTGGGGATGTCGCGGAATTCGCCCACACCGAACCCCTCCTCGCTACGTAGGGAGAAAACGGGGATGGCGGTACCTGCGCCGCGATATCCGGGACGGTCGAAGATCTCGGCCGAATGCTTCCGGGGGAAGGGGCAGCCCTCGATGGGGCAGTCGATCCATTTGTCCAGGATGGGCTTGCGGGCATCCTCAGCAGGGCGGTGATGATGGTCCCACTCGGTGCGCATCCAGAGCCCGTACTCCATGACCACGTAGAAGTAGTCCTTGAGGATTGCGGCGCTGCCGTTAGGTATGGTCAATGTCCAGGTGCCGTCGGACAGGTAGGACATGTGGTAGAGCTTGTCGTCAGGTGCCACCAAAGCCAGAGTTTCACCCCAGCGGGTGTGGTATTCTATACTGAAATTTAGTGTCATTTCTAAAATGGTTTAGTACTGCGAAGATAACAATAATCTTTTTAACTTTGCAAGCTATGAGAACCACACTACACATACTGACCATTATAGCGGCCGTGGCCGTTTCCGCCTCCTGCTCAACCAAGTACGGCGAGTGCCTATCGACCACCAGCCCCGACGGCAAACTGAACCTCTGTTTCGCCCTCACCGACAACGGAATACCCACATACAGCCTCGCATACGGCGACCGCCAGGTCGTGGCCCCCAGCAAGCTCGGATTCACCTTCCGCGGCAAGCGGATACGCGGACGCAAGACGATGGAGAACAAGGCCAAGCGCTACGGCGACCCCGTGGACATGCAGAAAGGCTTCAGCATCCAGGACGTCAAGCGCTCCAGCTTCGACGAAACATGGACAACCGTCTGGGGCGAAGAAGCCCACATCCGCAACCACTATAACGAACTCGCGGTCACCCTCGACCACGACGGCGTGCAGATGATAGTCCGCTTCCGCGTGTTCGACGACGGCATAGGCTTCCGCTACGAATTCCCCGAACAGCCCAATCTGGTCGACTTCGTGATAATCGACGAGCTCACCGAGTTCGCCATGACCGGCGACCACACCGCATACTGGATCCCCGGCGACTATGACACCCAGGAATACAGCTACAACATCTGCCGCCTCTCGCAGATCCCCTCCGTGGCCAACAAGATGACCGAGCGCAACGCCTCCCACCAGCTCTTCAGCTCCACCGGAGTGCAGACCGCCCTGCAGCTCAAGACGGATGACGGCCTCTACATCAACATACACGAGGCAGCGGTGGAGAACTATCCCACCACCAACCTCGACCTCGACATGCGCAGCAAGACATTCCGCACCCATCTCACCCCCGACGCCGAGGGCTGGGGCGCCCTGCTGCAGGCCGCCAGCCACACCCCCTGGCGCACCGTGATGGTGGTGGACGACGCCCGCAAGGTGCTCTCGTCCCGCCTCATACTCAATCTCAACGAGCCCTGTGCCCTGGAAGATGTCAGCTGGATACACCCCACCAAATACATGGGAGTATGGTGGGAGATGATAGTGGGCGGCTCCACCTGGTCTTACACCGACGACCATAACGTGGTGGTGCTGGGCGAGACCGACTACGCCTCCTCCACTCCCCACAAGCGCCACGGCGCCAACAACGAGAACGTGCGCCGCTACATCGACTTCGCCGCCGCCAACGGCTTCGACGCCATACTGGTAGAGGGATGGAACATAGGCTGGGAGAACTGGTACGGCCACCAGAAAGAGCGCGTGTTCGACTTCGTGACCCCTTATCCCGACTTCGACCTCCCCGCCCTGAACGCCTACGCCCACTCCAAGGGCATACGCCTCATAATGCACCACGAAACATCTTCATCCACCGTCAACTACGAGCGCTGGATACCCGAAGCATTCGCGCTGATGAACGAATACGGCTACGATGCGGTCAAGACCGGATACGTGGGCGACATCCTCCCCATAGGCGAGCACCACTACAGCCAGAGCATCATCAACCACTATAACTACGTGATCGAGCGCGCCGCGCAGCACCACATCATGGTGAACGCCCACGAAGCCGTGCGCCCCACCGGCCTCTGCCGCACCTGGCCCAACATGATTGGCAACGAATCCGCCCGCGGAGGTGAATTCTGCACCCGCGTGGAGCCCAAGCACCTCACCATGCTGCCCTTCACCCGCCTGCAGGGAGGCCCTATGGACTACACCCCCGGCGTTATGGAGATGGACCTCCGCGAAATCAATCCCAAACGCCCCGACGTACTCACCTTCACCATCTGCAAGCAGCTTGCGCTCTACCTCACCATGCCCTCGCCGCTGCAGATGGCCTGCGACACCCCCGAGCACTATGAAGAATACGCCGACGCTTTCCAGTTCATCAAGGATGTGGCAGTCGACTGGGAGCAGAGCAAGTACCTGTACGCCGAACCCGGCGACTACATCATAGTGGCCCGCCAGCCCCGCAAGTCCACCATGGAACTCGCGGCCAAGGGCGTAGCCGCCCTTAAAGACGGCAAGAAAGACTATGTGAACGGCGCCAGCCGCTTCTGCCTCACCGACGTGAACGGCAAGCCCGATCCCGACAAGGACATCTGGTTCGTGGGCGGCATCACCGACGAGCAGAGCCGCAGCTTCGACGTGGCCCTCGACTTCCTCAAGCCCGGCTCCGAATATGAAGCCACAATCTACGCCGATGCCCCCGACGCCGACGGCGTGAACGTATCGGTCGAGACCGGCTCCGCCCCATGCGCCCGCTACACCATCACCAAGCAAAAGGTGAACGCAGCCACCGTGCTCAACATGACCATGGCCCCCTCCGGAGGCTTCGCAATCTCGCTTAAAGAAATATAATGAAAAGACTACTTCTTCTGGCGGCCCTTTCCCTGGGCCTGACCGGTGCCTACGCCCAGGATTGGGAGAGCGACGGACTCGACTGCACCAGCATAGTGGCCGGCCGGCTCGCCACCACCGACGGCAGCGTGATCACCTCGCACACCTGCGACGGCCGTTCCCGCACCTGGGCCACCCAGGAGCCCGCCGCCAAGCACCCCAAAGGCACCATGCACAAGGTGTATAAAGGCACCCGCCGCACCGCCTTCCCCGGCGACACCACAGGCGTGCGCCTCACCGGCGAAATCCCCGAGGCCCGCAGGACTTACTCCTACCTTAACACCGCCTACCCCTCGCTCAACGAGAAGCAGGTAGCCATAGGCGAGACCACCTTCTCCGGCCCCGACACCCTGCGCAGCGACGTGGGCATGTTCATGGTCGAGGAACTCTGCCGCATAGCCCTCCAGCGCTGCGACAACGCCCGGGATGCGGTGAAGATGATGGGTAACTTCGCGGAAGAGTACGGCTACATCGACGGCGGCGAATGCCTCACCGTAGCCGACCCGAAAGAAGTCTGGTTCTTCGAGATACTCGGCCCCGGCAAGGGGGAGAAGGGCGCGGTCTGGGCTGCCCGGCGCGTGCCCGACGGCGAGATCTCCGTATCTGCCAACATCTCCCGCATAGCCCGCATCGACCGTGCCGACAAAAAGCACTTCATGGCCTCGGACAATGTGGAGGAGGTCGCGAAGAAGTACGGCCTCTGGGACGGGGAAGGAGAGTTCATCTTCTACAAGGCCTACCACGCTGCCTATGGCGGAGGGAAGAACTTCCGCGAGCGCGAATGGTGGATCCTGAACCAGCTGGCCCCCTCGCTCGGACTCAAGTTCGAAGACGACGAGCTGCCATTCAGCGTCAAGCCCGAGAAGCCCGTCAGCGTGCG
>JAFZJI010000178.1 GCA_017552105.1 Bacteroidales bacterium
AAGACCCGCTATCTGGTAAAGAACACCGACGGAGTGCATACCTGGGAGGTTGACGAGTTCTACGGCGACAACGACGGACTTACCGTCGCCGAAGTGGAGCTTGCCGACGAGAACGAACCTTTCGACAAGCCCGCGTGGCTCGGCGAAGAGGTTACCGGCGACCCTAAGTACTTCAACTCCATGCTGATGAAGAACCCTTACAAGAACTGGAAGTAATATGGCAACTCAGACCACTGCGAAGGCGGCATTCGACCCGCTGGACATGAACAACTACAAGATCGAGAAACTGCCCAAGATGCAGAAATCGAAATTCGAGGTTTGGATGGCCCGTCTGGGCGGTCCGCTGGCGATTATTGCCTTCGTGTGGATCTGCTGGTTCTGCCATATAGGCTTCCTGGACAATCTTGACCAAAGTACCCTGGCCGCTTCGGCGCAGAAGCGGCTGGGGGCCCTTGGTCTGGATGGCTTCATCCGCGCCAACTACGCGATGCTGGGCATATTCGTGGCCAGTCTCATCCTCTGGATGACCGAGGCCCTGCCCAACTATCTTACTTCCCTGCTGCTCATCCTGGGCGTGGTGCTGTTCAATGTAACCACCCAGAAAGAGGCCTTGGCGCAGTTGGGACACCCTGTGATGTGGCTGAACATCCTCAGCTTCGTGCTGGCTTCGATGCTGGTCAAGACCCAGTTCGCCAAGCGCCTGGCACTGGCCTTCGTCATCAAGTTCGGCAAGAGCGCGAAGGGCGTACTCTGGAGTTTCCTGGTCATCAACCTGGTACTCTCCGCCTTCATCTCCGCCACCACCGTCAAAGCCACCATCATGCTGCCTATCTTCATGGTGATATGTGCCATCTACGGGGCTTCCGACGGCCATAGGAACAACTTCGGCCGCAACCTGGTAATCCAGAACCTCTTCCAGGTCAACATTGGCGCAAACGCTTTCTATACGGGCAGCGGAGCCCATCTGCTTGCCATCTCCCTCATCGCCGGATTCCTCGGATCATGCGACTTCGGCTATGCCGACTGGCTGGTGGCGGTAGGCCCTATGAGCGTCATCATCCTCGTGGTGGGCGTGCTGGTGGGGATGTACGTCTTCTTCCCCATGAAGAAAGATGAGCAGAAACCCCAGATCGAGGGTGGAATCGAGCGCCTGAAGGTCGAGCTGGATGCCATGGGAAAGATGAGCGGACAGGAATGGAGGGCGGTCATCATCTTCCTCATCGTGCTTACCCTGTGGGTTACGAAGGGGACCTTCCATAATATAGACGAGACCATCGTGGCCTTGCTGGGTGCCGTGCTCGCGCTGATCCCGGGAATAGGGGTGGTGAAATGGAACGACGTCGACATCCCCTGGCACCTGATGCTCTTCTCGGCCGGTGCATACGTGCTCGGAAGCGGTCTCAACGCGACCGACCTGCCGAATACCATGGTGAACGCGGCCTTCGATTCTTTGGGAATTACCGCGGATACCCCCTACTGGGTGCTCTACGTGGTACTTACCTTCCTTATGATGTATTCCGGATTGGTCTTCCAGAGCAAGACCATCCGTACGATGGTGTTCGTGCCTATAGCATTGGGCGTGGAGGCCCGCTTCCACTTCCCTCCCATGAGCCTTTCGCTGCCCGTAGCGATGCTTATCGAACACTGCTATGTGCTGCCGTTCAACAGCAAGCCGGCGGCACTGCTCTACAATACCAACCAATATAGCCAGACCGATGCCTTCAAGTTCGGCATCACCATGATGACCTTCTCCTGGCTGCTTATATTGCTGTTCGGCCAGACCGTGCTGAGATGGCTGGATATTACACCCGGACTATTTTAAATCAGATATATTATGACAATCGAATGGAATTTCATACTTAGGATAATCATTGCAGGGCTTCTTGGCGGACTTATAGGCTTCGAAAGAGAGTTCAGGGCCAAGGAAGCCGGAGTGCGTACGCACTTCATCGTAGCGCTGGGAAGCGCCCTCTTCATGGTGATATCGCAGTTCGCTTTCAGCGGACGTTTCGATGCTGCCCGCGTGGCTGCGCAGGTGGTTTCCGGTATAGGTTTCATCGGTGCGGGCGTCATAATCTTCCAGAAAAACGCTATACGCGGTGTCACTACCGCGGCAGGGCTCTGGGTTGCTGCGGCAATAGGCCTCAGCTGCGGAGCCGCAATGTATCCCGTGGCAATAGCTGCCACATTAATGACTATAATCGTGTTGGAGGCCATGCATTTCGTTACTCGCTGGCATGGGGTAAAGGAGATATCCATTACTCTTTCTCCCGTGAAGAACGAGGAGCTGCTGGATATGATGAAGTCGCTGAAGAATAGCGGCGCAGAGGTTGTCAGTTTCACCCTTACCGACGGCGTGGCCGTATTCGAGCTCAAGATAAAGCAGAAAGACTACGCCTCCACCGTCGACACCGTCCTTTCCTTCTCCAAAGGCCTCAAAGTCGACATATCGTAGCACTTCGCTGATACTACAGCCTCCACCTCCTTCCTTGCTCGGCCCCCCGTCAT
>JAFZJI010000179.1 GCA_017552105.1 Bacteroidales bacterium
ATGCTGAGGAAAAGGTATAGGGTGAACAGAACGCCTTCTAATGGGCAAGGTGCCCGCTATGAAATCAGACCTTGCCCTTTGAAATGCCGTGGAAAGGAGTTAGCACAGAAAGATCCTTCGCTAACGCTCAGGATGACAATTGTCGTGCAGCAGGGCGTAGGGGTAAGGATGCCCGGTCGGGGCCGGACATGACATAAAGAAAGGTCGGGCGGGACGGGGAAAAGGTCGGGCGAGAGAGTGCTGCGTTTGAGGTTGCGTGTTAGGAACGAGGTTTGTAAAGAAACCAACAAAGATTTACTATCTTTGTAAACTATGTCTCTTAAGAAGTTCGATCTATGGAACAGGATTGCCGCGGCGTTCGCATTCGTGGTATCCGCGTTCACATATCTATCCACAATAGAACCCACGGCATCGTTCTGGGATTGCGGAGAGTTCATCGCGTCGTCGTATAAACTCGAGGTGGGGCATCCTCCGGGAAACCCTACCTTCCAGCTCTTCGCCCGCATTTTCACCATGTTTGGTGATAACATGCACGCCGCACTGCTGGTGAATGCGATGAGTGCGCTGTGCTCCGCCCTCACCATCCTCTTCCTTTATCTGACCATAGTATGGTTCGCGAAAAGGATGGTAAGCCACATCACGACCGGCAGCGGAATCGCCATCATCGGTTCCGGCCTGGTGGGAGCGCTCGCCTACTGCTTCTCCGATACCTTCTGGTTCTCGGCCGTCGAAGGTGAAGTCTATGCCATGAGCTCGCTGGTCACCGCCCTGGTATTCTGGATGATGACTAAATGGTACGACGTGGCAGATCAGCCCCGTTCCAACCGCTGGATAGTGCTGATAGCCTTCCTGATGGGCCTCAGCATCGGAATCCATCTGCTCAACCTGCTCGCCATCCCCGCCTTGGTATTCATGTACTACTACCGCAGGCGCGAAGACGAGCCGTTCAGTTTCAAGGAACTCTGCCTGGTGTTCCTGGTGGGCGTGGTGATACTCGCGGTCATCCTCTTCGGAATCATCCCCTGGCTGCCCAAGCTGGCTGCCTATGCCGACCTGGTGTTCGTGAACGTCTTCGGACTCCCCTACAACGCGGGCGCGGCCTTCTTCATGGTAGCCCTGCTGGGCGCATGCTTCTGGGGCCTCTCTGCGACCTACAAGAAAGAGAAGCCCTTCTGGAACACGGTGCTCCTCTGCCTCACCACCATCATCATAGGATTCTCCATCTTCAGCATAGATATCATCCGTTCCTCCGCGAAAACCCCTACCAACGAGTATCAGCCGGACAACGCATTCACGCTCGTCCGCTATCTCTCGCGCGAGCAGTACGGTAAGACCCCGCTCATATACGGGCAGTATTTCGACGCCCCCTACGAGGTGGACGAGACCAAGTACTGGGCTCCGCTCGACGGGAAGTACAAGAAGGTAGATGGCCCCGGCACGCAGAAGTTCGACCCTGCCGGAAAGATGCTCTTCCCCCGCATGTGGGCAGATACGGACCCCAACGCAAAGGAGTTCTACAAGGTCTACACCAACGGAAAGGGCAAGCGCGTGAAGGGGGCGGCATCTCCCAAACCCACGATGGGCGCGAACCTGACCTTCTTCTTCGATTTCCAGCTGGGATGGATGTATTGGAGATACTTCATGTGGAACTTCGTAGGACGTCAGAACGAGATCCACAGCCCGACCCCCGGGAACATCTTCTACGGCAACTGGGAAAGCGGTGTGAAGTTCATCGACAACTGGCGCCTGGGCGACCAGAGCAACGCGCCGGCAGTGCTGGCCGAGAACAAGGGCAAGAACCACTACTACTTCCTTCCCTTCCTCCTCGGACTCGTAGGGCTCTTCCTCCAGTTCGGCCGCGACAAGCGGGGATGCTGGCTGAATTTCCTGATGTTCTTCATGACCGGAATAGCGGTAGTTATCTACCTCAACATGCCGCCCTACCAGGTGCGCGAGCGCGACTACGCATTCGCAGGATCCTTCTACTTCTTCACGGTGTGGATAGGCCTCGGAGTGCTGGGTCTTTACGAGGCGATAGATGAAGCCCTGAAGGGTAAGTTAAGCCCGTCGGTAGCCGCACTGCTTACCGCCATCGGCCTCTGCGTGCCCGCGATCATGGCCGCCGAGAACTGGGATGACCACGACCGCAGCAACCGCCGCACCGCCCCTGAACTCGGAGCCAACTATCTCAAGTCGGTAGGTCCTCAGGGCGTGCTGGTAACCCACGGCGACAACGACACCTTCCCTCTCTGGTACGCCCAGGAGGTGGAAGATGTGCGTACGGATGTCCGCATAGCCAACACTTCCCTGCTCGGCACCGACTGGCATATCGACCAGATGAAATACGCCTGCAACGAGAGCAAACCGCTGCCTCTGACCGTAGGCCCCGACCAGTATCTGTATGGCACCAACGAGTTCATACCCATCTACGACCAGCGTGGCAAGGTGATGAGCATCTCCGACGTGATGAAGCTCTTCAAGCACCCGCAGGTGAAGGTCCAGATGAGTTCCGGAAGGCGCTACGACTATATTGCATCCCGCAGGATATCGGTACCCGTGAACAAGGCGAACGCCATCGCCAGCGGAATAGTTTCCGAGGCAATGGCCGACAAGATGCTGGACACGATCATACTCGAGATACCCAAGGACAAGGACTTCCTTACCAAGCCCGAGCTCTTCGTGCTGGACTTCCTGTCGAACTACCAGTGGGACAGGCCGTTCAACCTGCTGAGCTTCGGCGGTGACCTCAACATAGGCATCAAGGACTATCTGCTTTGCGACGGCTTCTCGTCCAAGCTGGTCCCCTACAAGAACCGTCCTTCTTCCAGGTCGTTCGAGACCGTGGATACCGATGAGCTCTACCACTACATGACCGAGGTCTATAGCTTCGATGCCCTTAAGGCTCCGGACTGGTTCGTGGACTATCAGAACTGCTATACCTTCCTGGCGGTCATGGGCATACGCAACATCCATGTGAACTGCGCGGTCGCATTCATGGCTGCCGGGCAGAAAGAGCGCGCGCTCAAGATGCTCGACCAGAGCGAAGAGGCGATGGTAAACTTCCCTCTCTGCGCTATACCTCTCGGATTCAGCGGCAACGACTATATGGTGGTGAAGACCATCGACCTGTACTACAAGCTGGGGCAACCCGAGAAGGGCCGCGCTCTGGCCGCAAAGTTTGCGGACGAGTTGCTTAGCTCTGCCTTGTTCTATCTGGAATTCTTCGCTTTCGCCCAGGACGAATTCGAACTCTGCGGCAACTACGTCTACTATCTCTCCGACACCTTGAAGGCCGCCGGCGAGAAAGAGATGAGTTCCGAAATAGAGAAAGCGTTCTCGGAGATGGTGAGGTCGGCTAAAGAGAATTAGATTTTCTCCAATCTAACGTAGATACTGAGCGGCAGCGCCTTTCCGGTGCTGTCGTTCAGTGCTAATTCCCCGCTGCTAAGCTGATAATTGCCGGCAGATGAACCCAACCCGAAGGCCTCGCGCACGAGGGTTTCTCCCAGGGCCGCGGAATAACCATTGGAATAGAGGTTCAGGACCATGAACGAATTCTTTGGCTGCAGGATCTGCGACACCCCGCGCAGCAGTCCGAAAAGGCTCTCGTCGAGCTTCCACTTCTCCCCGTCCGGACCATGTCCGTAGGCCGGTGGATCGAGGATTATGCCGTCGTACTTGTTCCCGCGACGGGCCTCGCGCTGCACGAACTTCATGGCATCCTCCACTATCCAACGGATGCCATCCATGCCGCTTGCCTCCATATTGCCGCGTGCCCAGGTGACTACCTGCCGCACGCTGTCGAGATGCGTGACATCGGCCCCGGCAGCCCTGGCCGCCAGCGATGCCCCGCCGGTGTATGCGAATAGATTCAGGACCTTGACCGGACGCCGGGCCTGCTCGGAAGTACTTCCCGTAACGCCAGCGATACGGTGGACCTGGCGGTAGATGAACTCCCAGTTCGGTGCCTGTTCGGGAAAGACGCCCACGTGCTTGAAGGCGGTGAGGCCCAGACGGAGGCGGAAGTTCAGGCCTTCCTGCTGACCGGGATAGGAGATGTACCACTGGTCATCCATCTTCTTGAACCTTTCCCAGGTTCCGCGGTCCTCGATTGCGCCGGACTTGGCGGCAGCCCCGGCAAGCTTGAAATGGACATGGGCCATCTTCCGCCATTGGGCTTCGGGAAGGGTCCTGTCCCAAAGGGCCTTGGGCTCGGGGCGGATCATGACTATTTGGCCAAAACGTTCCAGTTTCTCGCCACGGCCACTGTCCAGCAGCTCATAATCCTTCCAATATGTTCCGGGATATTCTACCATAATGCACCAGATTTTGTGACAGCAAAAGTAGTAATTTATGATGATATAGAAAAACGACACCCCCGGAAACATAAATTATCATAATTGTTTGCGAAGATTCTTTGGTGGGGGGGGGTAAAGGGTGGTTTTTTACAGCAAACGGCCACCCAGGGGCTTCCAAGGGTGGCCGTTGTAAAATTAAACGTTTAGCGCCGGGCGGGGGTTAGTCGCGGACGGCGGCGATGCCGGGGAGGTCCTTGCCTTCGATGGCTTCGAGCATTGCACCACCACCGGTGGAGACGTAGCTCACCTTGTCGGCATAACCCATCTTGGTAACGGCTGCTACGGAGTCACCGCCACCGACGAGGGTGTAGGCACCATTTGCAGTAGCCTCGGCAAGATACTCGGCAATCTGGAGAGTACCCTTGGCGAAGGTATCCATCTCGAATACACCAACGGGGCCATTCCAGAGAACGGTCTTGGAAGAGAGGATGATATCCTTCCAGATCTTGAGCGACTTCTCGCCTGCATCCATACCTTCCCAACCTTCGGGAATGTTCTTGGAATCGACTACCTTGACATTTGCATCGTTGCTGAAATCGTCGGCAACCACGGTCTCGACGGAGATGGAGAGGTTAACTCCAAGTTCCTTGGCGCGGGCCATGATGTCGTTTGCCTGAGGGATGAGATCGTCCTCGTGGAGGGAATTACCGATCTTGCCACCCTGAGCTTTGATGAAGGTATAACCCATACCGCCGCCGATGATGAGGTTGTCCACCTTGGGGAGGAGGTTCTCGAGGACGGCGAGTTTGGAGCTGACCTTGCTACCGCCGATGATAGCGGTGAAGGGGCGCTTGGCGTTCTTGAGCACGTTGTCGATAGCCTTGATCTCGCCTTCCATCAGATAACCGAACATCTTGTCGTTAGGGAAGTAGGCGGCAATCAGGGCAGTAGAGGCATGTGCGCGGTGGGCGGTACCGAATGCATCGTTGATGTAGCAGTCGGCGTAGGAAGCCAGCTTCTTGGTGAAAGCTTTCTGGCTTTCCTTGACGGCCTTCTTGGCAGCAGCCTTCTGCTCGTCGGAAGCATCCTCGGCCAGGCCGCGGGGTTTGCCCTCTTCCTCTGCGTAGAAGCGGAGGTTTTCGAGAAGCAGGACCTCGCCGGGTTTGAGGGCTGCAGCCTGCTCGTCGGCAGTCTGGCAATCGGCAGCGAACTGCACGGGGACACCGAGGCACTCGCTTACGTGGGCGACGATATGCTTGAGAGAGAATTTAGGATCCACTTTCTTGGGACGGCCGAGGTGGCTCATGATGATGAGGGAACCGCCACCGGCGAGGACCTTCTTGAGAGTAGGGACGGCCCTGCGGATGCGGGTATCGTCGGTTATCTCGAAGTTTTCGTTAAGGGGAACATTGAAATCGACACGGACAATTGCTTTTTTGCCGGCAAAATCATAAGAATCAATGTGCTGTTGCATATAATATGATTATTTTGTAATTTTCCAACGTGCAAATTTAGCAAAAATCTAAGAATGAAGAAATTAATTATTGCTCTAATCCCCCTTCTGACGCTTATCTCCTGCGGGGAGCCTGAACTTACTCCCATCCAGGAAGCTGTGAAACAAAAAGTTGAGGAGCAACTCGGTAAATTGGACTATATCACCTTCAACGAATTCGAACTAGTGGACTCTTCCAAATTCAGCGACGAGATAGCCCGACGCCGTCATACGATCGAGGTCCGCTACAAGCTGAACGATAAGAAAGCACAGGAATACAAAAGCAAGGGAATGCTCACCAATGCCGGTATCAAGCGCCAGGCTGCGGAGAAGGACCTCCAGGTGCTGGAAGGCATCAAAGCCCTGGAACAGCGCCTCGCAGAGCACGATTCGCTGGATGTAGTGGAACTCTACAGATACAAATTCTCCGCCATTGCAAGAAGTGACGGAGAAAATGTAACAATCGAAAATATGTATGTCGCAATCACGCCGGACAATCAGGTAGTTGCCATGGACTACAAGAAAGATGGCGTGCTGAAAGCCACGGGGAGCCTGATTCCAGGCTACCGCGAGATGCTCGCGGAATAACTTCTACTTATTCTTGAGATACTCGTCGATGGCGGCGGCGGCTTTACGGCCGGCGCCCATGGCGAGGATTACCGTAGCGGCACCGGTAACCGCATCTCCACCGGCGAACACGCCAGGGCGGGTGGTAGCACCGGATTCATCGGCCACAAGGCCTCCTCGGCGGGTAACCTCCAGGCCGGGAGTCGTGCGGGAGATGAGAGGGTTGGGAGATGTTCCCAGAGCCATGATGACCGTTTCGGTAGGAATCTCGAATTCGGAACCGGGGATGACAACGGGACTGCGGCGGCCGCTTTCGTCGGGCTCGCCGAGCTCCATGCGCACGCACTTCAGGGCGCGCACCCAGCCGCGCTCATCCCCCATGATCTCCACAGGATTGGTGAGCATCTGGAAATCGATTCCCTCCTCTTTCGCATGGTGGACTTCCTCCTTACGGGCAGGGAGTTCGACCTCGGTACGGCGATAGACTATGGTAGTATCCGCTCCGAGGCGCAGGGCCGTGCGGGCGGCATCCATCGCAACATTGCCACCGCCCACGACGCAGACCTTCTTGCCTGCATGGATGGGGGTGCGGTAATCGTCGCGGAAGGCTTTCATGAGGTTGTTGCGGGTGAGGAATTCGTTGGCGGAGAAGACTCCGTTCAGGTTTTCGCCGGGTATGCCCATGAATTTGGGGAGGCCTGCGCCGGTTCCCACGAAGACGGCTTCGAAGCCTTCTTTGTCCATCAGGGAATCGATGGTAACCGTGCGGCCGATGATGACGTCGGTTTCGATCTTGACGCCGACGGCTAGGACGTCCTGGAGTTCACGTTTAAGGACTTTGTCTTTCGGGAGACGGAATTCGGGGATGCCGTATTCGAGGACTCCGCCGGGTTTGTGGAGGGCTTCGAAGATGGTTACGTCGTAGCCCAGCTTCGCCAGGTCATAGGCGCAAGCCAGGCCGGCAGGGCCGCTGCCGATTATCGCAACCTTACGGTGGGAGGGGTGTAAACCCTCTTCAACCGTCTCGCAGCTCTGCTGCTCGACCCCACCGTTCGCTTCGCTCACGGTCCCCCCTCTTACATTGCCGAGGGTGGCATGGGTTTCAGAGGGTTTCACCCCTCCCACCTGAGCGAAGGTCCAGTCGGCGACGAAACGTTCCAGCTTGCCGATGGCGACCGGCTCGAACTTGACGCCAAGCACGCAAGAACCCTCGCACTGCGACTCCTGAGGACACACACGCCCACAGACGGCAGGCAACGATGAATCCTCCGCAATCTTGGCGGCGGCACCGGCGAAATCTCCGGCGGCGACACGCTCGATGAAATCCGGAATCTTGATACCCACGGGGCAAGCGGTAACGCAACGCGGATTCTTGCAATGCAAGCAACGGGAAGCCTCGAGCTGGGCCTCCTCCTGATTATAACCGTAGCAAACCTCTTCGAAGTTATGAGCACGTACTTTCGGATCCTGCTCGCGGACAGGTACCCTGGGAATCCTATCTACCATTTGCCAGGCCCTCCTCGGCCTTATATTGTGCGGAACGCCGCATTGCTTCATCGAAATCTACCAGATAACCGTCGAACTCGGGGCCGTCCACGCAAGCGAACTTGGTGACACCGCCGACGCTCAGGCGGCAGGCACCGCACATTCCGGTGCCATCTACCATAAGGGTATTCATGCTGACCCAGATGGGAATACCCAGCTTCTTGCAGGTCAGCACGGAAAACTTCATCATTATCATAGGGCCGATGGCGACTGCCTGGGTGTAGGACTTGCCCTCCGCCACCAATGCCTCGAGCCTGGCGGTACCTACGCCCTGGAAGCCGTAGGAGCCATCGTCGGTGCACATGTACAGATTGTCGCAGACGCTCTTGAATTCATCCTCGTAGATAAGCAGATCCTTGGTGCGGGCTCCGATGATGACATCCACCGGCACTCCATGCTCGTGGAGCCATTTTGCCTGGGGATAGACGGGTGCCGTGCCGAGGCCTCCGGCAATGAATACGACCTTCTGGGCCTTGAGCTCTTCGGGGCTCATGCGCACGAATTCCGAGGGGTTACCTAGAGGGCCGGCCACATCCGCGAAGGAATCGCCTGCCTGGAAGTCGTCCACCATGCTGCGGGTCGAGGCCCCGATAGGCTGGATGACTATGGTAACCGTGCCGGCAGCCCGGTCGTAATCACTGATTGTAAGAGGGATTCGCTCCCCCGGCTCATCGGCACGCACTATCAGAAACTGCCCGGGCAGGGCGGCCTTGGCAATGCGCGGTGCTTCCACGACCATCTTGCAAATAGTCGGGTTCAGCATCTTTTTCTCAAGGATCTTGAACATAGCTTTGTCGTTTACTGCCATAAAGTTACAAAAAAAACGGTATGCAAAAACACTTGCATACCGTTTCTTGGATAGCTATTTAAACTAGAATACGTAGCGTACGCCGAGGCCGAAGCTCTGCCAGCCGAATCCAGTTCCCGGAATAAGGGTAAATACCGGTTTCCAGTCGAGGGATACCTGCAGAGGAATGGTTTCGAAGAAGTACTCGAGACCAAGCTGTCCGCCTACTCCAAGAACGAGATCGTTACCCATCCAAACGTGGGCTGCAGGGCCAGCATAGAAGGAGAAGGGACCTACAGGAGCGATCGTGAAGTCGTAGGCTGCGCCGATGCTGAGGGCTTCTGCGCCCCAACCGGCATCAACTTCGAGGAAATTCTCGGCACCGAGAGTGTGCTGATAAGAAACTTCACCACCCCAACCGGCACGAAGACCGATCGCACGGGGCTGCGCACTTGCAAGTGCAACAAAAGCGAATAGTGCGACAAGGACTGTCAATAACTTTTTCATACTAAAAGAGGTTATAGTTTTCACAAATGTATTAAACAATTCCCGAAAATCCAAGAAAAGCTAATGCCATGATACCCACGGAGATAAGGGCGATGGGCAGGCCGCGGAAGGCTTTGGGCACTTCGTTGAGCGAAAGATGCTCGCGGATTCCGGCGAAAAGTATCATCGCAAGACCATAGCCGAGCGAAGTGGCGAAGGCATAGACGGTAGCCTCGCCGAGGCCGAGCATATGGGCCTCGCCGCCGAAGCTGAACTCCTTGGAAACCACGTTGATAGCCACACCGAGCACTGCGCAGTTGGTAGTGATGAGGGGCAGGAAGATACCCAGGGCCTGATAGAGGGCGGGAGATACCTTCTTGAGCACGATCTCCACCATCTGCACCAGGGCCGCAATCACGAGGATGAAGGCGATGGTCTGCAGGAAGGTGAGCCCGAAGGGAACCAGCAGGAACTTATTGATAAGATAGGTGACCACGGTTGCCAGGGTAATGACGAAGCACACGGCCAGGCTCATGCCGGAGGCAGTTGAGAGCTTGTTGGATACACCCAGGAAGGGGCAGATGCCGAGGAACTGCGCCAGAACTATATTGTTGACGAAGATGGCCGAAACGATTATAAGCAAATATTCCATAGCGACCTACTTTTTAGCGAGTTTGTTGAAGAGTACCATCAGATAGCCCAGCACCAGGAAGGCGCCAGGGGCCATTACGAAGGCCAGGATACCGTCGCCGGTGATGAACTTAAATCCGAACACGGCGCCGCTGCCGAGAATCTCGCGGACGATGCCGATTACGGTGAGCGAAAGGGTGAAACCGAGGCCGATTCCGATTCCGTCGAGAGCGGAATCCCAGACGCCGTTCTTGTTGGCGAAGGCCTCGGCACGGCCGAGGATTATACAGTTCACCACGATGAGCGGGATGAAGAGGCCCAGGGTCTTGTAGACATCCGGAGTGAAAGCCTGCATTAGCAGCTGGAGCACGGTCACGAATGTCGCGATGACCACGATATACACGGGGATGTGAACCTTGTCCGGCACCACGGGAGCGATAAGGGATATCACAATGTTGGAGAGGATGAGCACGAACATGGTCGCGAGGCCCATCTCAAGGCCGTTCATTGCCGATGTCGTGGTGGCAAGCGTAGGGCACATACCCAGCACCAGCACGAAGGTAGGGTTCTCCTTCAGGAGGCCTTTAGTTATCAACGAAAATTTACTCATAGCTTAGTCCTCCAGAGATTTAACCAGCGCGACGGCCTGGGCGATAGCCTTGGTGTAGGCGCGGGAAGTGATGGTGGAAGCGGTGATGGCATCCACGTCGCCACCATCCTTGGTAACGGCAAGACGGCCTGCAAAACCCTTCCACTGCTCGCGGAAATGAGAATTCTCTTCAGTACACTTGGCACCAAGACCGGGAGTCTCGGAATGCGAAAGCACCGAAGTATTGAACACGGTGCCATCCGGAAGCACGCCCACCATAAGGGTGAGAGGGCCGCCGAAACCACCGGTAACGGACTTGACTGCATAGGCGCTTACCGAACCGTCGGCAGCGGTCTGCACGTAATAGCCAAGTATTCCCTCGGCATCGGAAGTCTGCTCCTCGGAGATGGCATCCCCCTTGGGAAGGACCTTGGCGATGGAAGCCTGGGCCTCGGCCACTGCAGCAGCCTCTATGGGCTCCTTGGTCACCGCGTAGGTGACGCCCAGCACTGCGGCGCACACAAGGCAGACCGCGGTCAGGCACAGGGCCATGTTGCGTAAAGATGATTTAGCTGCCATATCTACTTCCTCCCGAATTTACGCTGGTGGAACTTCATGTTGATGAGCGGCACGGCCATGTTCATGAGAAGGATGGCGAAGGACATACCCTCGGGATATGAGCCGAAGTAGCGGATCATCATCACTATGAAACCGATTCCGACACCGAACACGACTCCGCCCCAGGTGCTCATGGGCGAGGTAACATAGTCGGTTGCCATGAAGCAGGCACCGAGGATGACACCGCCGGTGAGGAGGTTGAAGAGGATTCCGGTGTACTGGGCGGGATCTACCATATGGAAGATTCCGGCAATGACGGCGATAGTAGCGAAGATGCTGAGGGTGATCCAGGGCTTGATGACCTTGCGGACGAGCAGATAGACCCAGCCTGCGAGAAGGGCGACAGCCGAGATTTCGCCGGCAGAACCTCCGATGTTATGGAAGAAGGTCTGCAGGGAGACAAGCTTGTCGGCCTCCAGGGCGCCGAGGATGGGAACCTGGCCCAGGAGGGTTGCTCCCGAGAAGGCATCCACGTTGGAGATGAATCCTGCGGGGACGGTCCAGTCGGTCATGAAGGTCGGGAAGGAAACTAGCAAGAACACGCGGCCCGTGATGGCGGGGTTGAAGATGTTCTGGCCGATTCCGCCGAAGGTCATCTTGGCTACTGCGATGGACACCACCGCACCGATGAACACCACCCACAGGGGGCAGGTCGGAGGGAGGTTCATTGCCAGCAGCATGCCGGTCACTATTGCAGAGAGGTCCCCGGTAGTGGAAGACTTCTTGAGCATATACTTGGTGATGGCCCACTCCAGCACGACGCACGAAGCGATGCTGAAGGCCATGATGGCTATTTCGCCGAGCCCGTAGTAGAGGAACGAGACGATGGCCGCCGGGCAGAGGGCGATAATGACATCCAGCATCAGTCGCTTGGTGCTGACGGCTGCATGTATATGGGGGTTAGGTGATACTATGTATGCCATGTTCTTTACTTTTTAGCTGCTGCGCGGGCGCGGATGGCTCCGAGGGCCATACCCTTTGCCTGACGGACATTATCCAGAAGAGGAATATAGGCAGGGCAGCTGTAGAGGCAGCACCCGCACTCGATGCAATCCTGGGCCGCATTCTCTTCGAGGGCAGCCACGTCGCCGGCCTTGTAGAGGCGGTTGAGCAGGAAAGGCTCGAGCCCCATAGGGCAAGCATCTGCACAACGACCGCAACGGATGCAAAGCGACTCCTGGCCACGCTTGGTGGACTCTGCGGTAAGATAAAGCAAGGAAGATGAACCCTTGACGGTTGCGGCGTCGAGGTTGGCGATCGCACGGCCCATCATAGGACCGCCGCTGATGATCTTGCCGGCACCCTCGGGCACTCCGCCGGCATACTCGGCTATATAGCTGAGAGGCATACCGATGCGGAAGAGGTAGTTGTGCTGCTTCTCCACGGGCAGGCAGTTGCCGGTGATGGTCAAGGTGTTGGTGATAAGAGGCTTGTTCTTCTGCACGGCCTCATAGACTGCGAGCGAAGTGGCAACATTCTGCACCACGGCGCCGACGCTGATGGGCAGCCCGCCGGAACCCACCTCGCGGTGCATCACGGCCTGGATGAGCTGCTTCTCACCTCCCTGGGGATATTTCTTCTTGAGGGAGATGACCTCTATGTTGTAAGGAAGCTCGGAAACGGCCTTGCGCATGGCTGCGATGGCCTCGGGCTTGTTCTCTTCGATACCTATGACGGTGCGGCATCCGCCGAGCACCTTCTGCATGATGGCGGCGCCCACCACGATCTCTTTGGTGCGCTCCAGCATGATGCGGAAGTCGCTGGTAAGATAGGGCTCGCACTCGGCACCGTTCAGGATGAGGCATTCGGCCTTGCTGCCAGGTGCGGGGTTGAGCTTGACGTGGGTCGGGAAGGTCGCGCCACCAAGACCTACGACACCGCAGGCCTTGATGCGGTCGAGTATGAGCTGACGGTCTTCGGGAATGCCGATCACGAGGGTATCGGACATATCCACACCCTCGACCCACTCATCTCCCTCGACAGCGATCTCGATATGGGTCATGTAGTTGCCGGCCAGGTCCTTGCGGGGAGCGATGGACTTGACGGTGCCGGATGCGGGAGAGTGCACGAATGCGGAGATGAATCCGCCGGGTTCGGCAATCACCTGACCGGTCTTGACCTTGTCACCGACTGCGACTATGGGTTTCGCGGGTGCGCCCAGATGCTGGGCCATCGACACGTACATTGTCTGGGGCAGAGGCAGCACCTCGATGGCGCAGCCACGGGCGAGCTTGGCATCGTCGGGATGCACGCCGCCTATTGCAAACGTAATCTTACTCATTGCTTACCTCCTTTTTGCGGGCGGCGACACGGGCCTTGATACCCTCGCGGTCAAGCTCCTTGGGGAAATTCACCCCGTGGATGGCACCCGTCGGGCACATAGCCTCGCACTCGCGGCAAAGCTTACACTTGGAATAATCGATATAGGCGATGTTGTTCTCCAGGACAATGGCATCGTGCGTACAAGTCTTGACGCAGATACCGCAGCCTATACAGGCATTGGCGCAGGCCTTCCTGGCAGCAGGGCCCTTATCCTGGTTACGGCAGTCAACATAGACGCGCATCCCGCGGGGGCCTTTCGCACGAAGCTCTATAAGACCCTTGGGACAAGCCTTCACGCACTTGCCGCAAGCCACACACTTGCTCTCATCCACGACCGGAAGACCGGTTTCGGGATCCATGCTCAAGGCGCCGAATTCGCAGGCCGACACACAGTCGCCACAACCCAGGCATCCGAAAGCACAAAGGGTGTCACCACTGTAGAGCGCAGCCTTCACGCGGCAGCTCTGCACACCGTCATAAACATTAACCTTGGGGCGCGCGGCACACGTGCCATTACAGCGCACGACGGCAACCTGAGGCGCTTTCTCCACCACGGCATAACCGAGGATGGCAGAGACCTTCTTCATCACCTCGTTCCCACCCACCGGGCAGAAATGGGCGCTGAGGTCAGCAGCCTTCACGGCCGTGTCGGCAAAAGCGTGGCATCCGGCATAGCCGCAACCGCCGCAATTCGCCCCCGGAAGGGCCTTCTCGATCTGCTCGATACGAGGATCCTCTTCCACCTTGAAACTCTCGGCGATAATAAAGAGGACCACTGCGAGCACGAGACCGAGCCCCGCCAGAATCACGATAGTCCAAATAACAATTGAATTCATTTTTCCTTTATGTAAAAAGAATACTCATTACGAAGTTTGTCCCTGAAAAACAGGAGACCGAGATAGTAGAAGCAGACGGCGCCTATCGCAAGCAGGGCGGCGGAAAGTTCGCCGAAGCCCAGCTCCAGAAGCCCCAGGAGCACCGCAAGCAGGATTACCAGGGGAATGGCATAGGAGAGCCACACCGCCTTGAACCCCATGGAACGCTTGAGGAACACCCGCACTTCCTGACCGATCTGCCAGTCGCCGAAAGTAAAGGGGACGGCAATCTGCTTATGCGCCGCATCAGCCGTATGGCAGAGCCCTGCGGCATGACAAGATGCACAAGCGGACTCCGCCACGATCTCGACCGTGATGAAGTCCGGTTGGATATCCACTATTTTCCCTGAGTGGGAAATTTCAGGAGTCGTCATAGTTTACTATTCGAATTCGTTGTTCATTGCCGAAGCCACCATCCGTCCCGACATCATCTGTGCCTGGATATCTAGGGCTTCATCCATCTCGATGAACTTAACTCTCTCGCTCTTGAAGACCATGTCGATATCGCGGGTCTCACCATTACGGTGCTTGGCGATGATGATCTGGGTCTTTTCCTTATCCTCGGGATTGTCGCTTAGGCCGACAAAGTCCGGACGGTGGATGAAGATGACCATATCGGCATCCTGCTCGATGGAACCGGATTCACGAAGGTCGCTGAGCTGAGGCTTGCCAGCGCCGCCGGTACGCTGTACGGACTGGCGGGAAAGCTGGGAAAGTGCGATGATGGGAATGTCCAACTCCTTGGCCGTAGCTTTCAGGGTTCTCGAAATAGCTGCGACCTCCTGCTCGCGAAGGCCACGCAATTCTGCAGGACCCTGCATCAGCTGGAGATAGTCGACCACTATCAGCCTTACGCCCTTGTTCTTCACCAGGTTCTTTGCCTTGGTGCGGAACTCCATGAGGGGAAGACTGGGAGTGTCGTCGATGTAAAGCGGAGCCTTTGCCAGATCCTTGATCTTGTATTCCAGCTGCTCCCATTCATAGTTT
The DNA here is from genome assembly GCA_017552105.1 of Bacteroidales bacterium. Classification (GTDB taxonomy): domain Bacteria; phylum Bacteroidota; class Bacteroidia; order Bacteroidales; family UBA932; genus Cryptobacteroides. Next base: position 15,197 of record JAFZJI010000179.1, read on the forward strand.
TCAAGTTTGATTGCTCCCTTGATCTTGTCGGCGCTGAGGCCGGTCTCGCTCACGGCGAGACGCTTGGCCAGCTGGGTGGCCGACATTTCAAGCGAGAAGAACGCCACCGGCATGTGGTGATCCACAGCCGCATTGCGGGCGATGTTGAGCGAGAAGGCAGTCTTACCCACGGAAGGACGGGCGGCGAGGATGATAAGGTCGCTGCGCTGCCAGCCCTGGGTGATATGGTCCAGCGTGGGGAAGCCCGAAGGGACACCGCTGAGGCCGGTAGATTCCTGGCTCTCCTGGATGTCGGCAAGCACTTCGTTCAGCACGGAGCCGATCTCCTGCACATCCTTGCGGACATTGTTCTGCACGGCGTCGTACACGCGGGACTGGGCCATGTCGATGAGGTCGTCCACATCGGCCGAGTCATCGAACGCCGTCTTGAGGATGGAGTAGGATGCGGTGATGAGGTCCCTCTGTATAGCCTTCTGCTTGAGGATCTTGATGTAGTACTCGATATGCGCGGCGGCACCCACCCTCTCGGAGTAGTTTGCCAGCACCACGCTGCCGCCTACGGCTTCCAGATTGCCGAGGGCCTTGAGGCGCTCGCTCACGGTGATGATATCGACCGGCGTATGCTCGGTCACGAGGCTGCTCATGGCCTCGAATATCATCTGGTTCTTCTGGTCGTAGAAGCAGGCTTTGGAGAGTTCCGCCATCGAAGAATCCACGATGGCGGGTTCGAGCAGCATCGCACCCAGTACGGCCTCTTCCGCCTCGATGGCCTGAGGAGGACGGTTGCCTATCTCAAGCCCGAGGGTCTCGATGCCGACCTGGGTCTTTTTGCGATTTTTCTGCTCCGCCATGGATGACAAGCTAGATTTCAGGGTTTACGATAATGCGTCCGCAGTGCTCGCAGATAACCAGCTTGGAACCGGAAGCGATATCCACCAGCCTCTGGGGAGTGATGGTGTTGAAGCATCCGCCGCAGGCCTCTCCGTTGTACACGGGAACGACTGCGAGGTGGTTATGGACACTGCTCTTGATGCGCTCGTAAGCACTCATGGTGCGGGAATCAAGCTTGGCGGCAAGGGCGTTACGTTTTTCGGTGTAGGTTTTTTCTTCGTCTGCGGTCGAGCTGACGATAGCTGCGAGTTCCTCGTTCTTGGCTGCGAGGTCTTCGCTGCGGACAGAGATCCTCTCCTCGAGTTCCTCTATCTGCCTCTTGTCGTCCTCGATACGGTCCTTTGCTTCGCTGATGAACTTATCGGCGATACGCAGCAGCAGGTTCTCGTTCTCGAGTTCCTTGCTGATGGAGTCGTATTCGCGGCTGTTGGCGATGTTTTCGATCTGTGCCTTGTACTTGGCGATATCTGCCTCGTGCTCGGCAATCTTTGCTTTGTTCATCTCGATGGAAGCCTCTTCGCTCTTGATAGCCTCGCCGAGCTTTGCGATTTTGGCTTTGAAGCCCTCGATTTCCGTTTCGAGAGCGGAAACCTCTGCGGGGAGCTCGCCACGCAGCTGCATCAGCTTGCCGATTTCGTTGTCGGCGGCCTGGAGCTGGTAGAGCACTTTAAGCTTCTCTGCTACGCTGAGGTCGGAATCTGCGAAAGTCTTCGACAGACTGACAAAGGTCTCCCTCGAATCGTTCGGGGTTTCGACTTTCTTTACTGTTTTCTTGGTTGCCATATGTTGTTACAAATAATTTACCGGGTTTGCCGTTCCGATGCAATCGGACATAAGGGATACAAAGTTAGGAAATTTTTTCCGTATAACGGAAAGAAGGACCCTCACTATTTCCACTTCGCTCTCAAAATGGCCGGTATCTACCACCATGAAGCCCTCCGGAACGAAGAACCAATGGTAGGAAATATCGCCGCAGATGTACATCTGCGCACCGGCCTCGATAGCCTTGGAAATCAGCGAAGTCCCGGAGCCGCCGCACATAGCCAGGGTACGGACGGGTTCCTTGATGAGGGGGGATGTGCGCACTACGGGTGTGCCAAAGGCCTTTTTCACCAGCGCCACTGCCTCGGCAGCCGGCACGGCCTGCGGCAAATCCCCCACCACGCCGAAACCAATACCTGACCCCTCCGGAGCAAGAACCCTCACATTCTCCAGCCCGAGCTTGCGCGCCATAGTCCAACTCACTCCATCCGGAGTCTTGTCGGCAGCAGTATGCGACGCATAAACCGCAACACCACCCTTGATGGCAGCAATCACCGCCGCACCTGTCGGATCGGAAGGATAGATATTGCGCAAGGGATGATAAATCAGGGGATGATGCGTGACAATCATGTCGCATCCCCTGTCGAGAGCCTCCTTGACCAGGGCCTCGGTGCAATCGAACCCGAACAGCACCCCGTGCACCTCCTGCTCGGGCGAACCGATCTGGAGACCGGTATTGTCGTACTCTTCCTGCAGCGCCGCGGGAGCGAACTCCTCGATAGCGGCTATGATTTCCCTTACTTTCATAGCGTCTTACGGATTTCAGCAAGCTGGGCACGGATGTCCTTGAGGGACTCCAGAGCCTTTACCCGCCCTTCGACCTTATGCCTGTCGGCACTCATCTGTCTGGCTGCGCCATCCAAAGTCAGGCCCTTCTCCTTTACCAGGAAATGGATCTGTTTGAAAGTCTCGACATCCTCGGGCGTGAAGCGACGGTCGCCCCTGGAGGTGCGGGAAGTCTTCAGATACTTCTCGAAGTATCCGGACCAGTAACGGACCAGGGAGACATTCTCTCCCAGGATCTCTGCGGTTTCTCCGATGGTGTAGAAAAGCTTGCTCATATGTTAATCCATTGATTGACGGGTATTTATCGACATATACAGATAGTTGGCATACTCCGACGGGCTCACCGATCCGAACAGGTAGTTCACCGGATCGCAAAGCTCGCCGTCGCGCAGCACCTCATAGTGCAGGTGAGGCGCGTAAGCATTGCCGGACATTCCCACGGAAGCTATCTTTCCTCCCCTGCGGACACGCTGCCCAGCCGACACGAAAACCTCGGCCAGATGCAGGTAGCGGGTGGAATAACCGCCGGAATGACGGATGACCACGACGTTTCCGTCGCCCTTCGAAGAACGCACCACCTGCTCCACCGTTCCCTCGGCGGGAGAATACACCGCCGAACCCTGCGGAACTATGACATCCAGCCCGTGATGGGCCACCTCCGTCTTATAGAACGGATTCAGGCGGGAACCCAGGGACGCGCCTATCTGCGGCGAGGAAACATCCTTCACCGGCAGGTTCATGGGCGGCATCACGAAATCCTTGGCCGCAAGGGTACGGTAGATCTTTTCGAAAGCCTCATCCACCTTGCCGGCAGTGCCCAGCAGGGCATCCGCCTTACGGGTGGTATAGGTCACTATCTTGCCATCCGGGATGGTATCCGCCCCGAAAAAGAAGTCCAGCGAACCCACGGGATCGGGGTCCGGAGCCTTGGTATGGAAAACCTCCTCGTAGATGCGCCCATCCTTCCACTTGAGTATGTCGATCGACTCGGAAAGGAGTTTCTGGCGGGCAGGGATGTCGGCAAAGGCCTTTTCGTACATCTTGTTCTCGCGGCGGAGATGCTTCTCGGTGTCGGTGCTGATGAACAGCGAGAAAACCAGATACAGCACGGTGAACATCGCCAGCGACACGAGCAGCAGGCGCAGCACGTACGACAGTATCGTCCACGCCGACCTGGTGAACTTGCGCACGCTCACGGCCGCAGCATCGAATATGTAAGTCTTCATCTTCATCGGCCGTGTCCTTTAAGCAGTTCGAGGGTAGATTTGGTCTTGGGACCGGACTCCTCGCGGCGACGCGTAATCATCGCGATGTACTCCTCTACCGACATATCCAGGTTCATATAGCTGTAAGGGTTGATAGCATTCCCCTTGTACAGAACTTCATAATGCAGATGCGGGCCGGTAGCCTTGCCCGTACGGCCGATGGAACCGATACGGTCGCCCCGCAGAAGCTTCATGCCCTTGGCCACATCGATACGGCTCAGGTGGGCATAACGGGTCTTGTATCCGAACCCATGGTCCACCACCACCTCGTAGCCATAACCAGTGAAACCGAAATTCACCTTCTCCACCACACCATCGCCGGTAACATACACCGGGAAGCCAACCGCCGCAGCGAAATCCTGGCCTGCATGGAAACGGGTTCCGCCATACACAGGATCGGTGCGGTAACCGAAAGGACTCGCCATATGGAAAGACCCCCTCTTGGGAAGTATCGGAGGCACCGCCGGAATGTGGGAAATCATATCTCCCGCATCCACCGCAATACCATACACCTCATCCAGGGCCATGGTCTGCACATAGGCCCTCTTGGTAAGGGCATTCAACCTGGCCGTCAGAGGATCCGCCAGAGGATCCTGCTTAGCCTCCTTCACCTGGTCGGGAATCACGTTCAGACCGAAAATCGAACGATACACGTTATCGTCCCTCTCCTCGATACCCTCGAGCTTCTCCTCGAAGATATCCATCTGCCTCTCCACAAGCGCGATCTTCGACTGCCAGCGGGCATTTTCCCTCTTGAGCCGGGCGGTCTTGGGGAGGTCGAATCCGAATACGGAAGTATATAGCCAGAAATATAAAACGCAGAGTCCCAGGCAGATCAGTATGAACGCTGCCGTGCGTATATGCCGCGTGTACCGAGGTTCTTCACGAATCTCGTATTCCACTGTGATAGGATTGAATACATACTTCGGCATTATACGAATTTATATGTCTCTATTTCGCGGAATCCACGCAGGAACGCATCCGCAGCCATACGCTTCTTC
>JAFZJI010000180.1 GCA_017552105.1 Bacteroidales bacterium
TGAGTGCGTTGCCGAGAATGTCGAGGTCGAAGCTATCAAGAACGTCGGCGGCCTTATCGGCGTCAGCTACAACAACATCAGCCGTTGCACCGCATCCGGCCACGTGACCCACACCGAGGCTTACAGTAAAGAGGTCTCCGTAGGCGGCCTCATCGGCCATCTGGAGAAGGCGAACGCAGTTGACTGCTCAGCCTCCACCAAGGTTGAACTTACCGTCCAGGGCCGTTCCATCGGCGGCCTCGTCGGCACCTTCAAGGGTGGTAATATCGAGCGTTGCTACTCTACCGGCGACGTTATCGGAACCTATCGTAACAACGGTGGTTTCGTCGGCCTTATCCAGGCAAGCCAGGTATCTGCTAACATAGAGAATTGCTATTCCACCGGTAATGTCAGCGCAGTTGCCTATATGGGCGGTTTCGCCGGCCTTATCGATGGTCAGCCCGAGGCAGTGAACATCACCAACTGCTATTGCAGCGGAAAGGTGAACTCCAGTTCCTTCGGGGCAGGCGGTTTCATAGGATTCCAGTCCAGCACCGTCTTCAAGGCTATCGGCTGCGCCGCCTGGGGCAGCGAACTTAAAGCCGGGGTTTGTGGTGCCGATAACTGGAGCAGCGCCGCCTTCAGCGCAGTGACTTATCCTCTTTCCACCATCACCAACTGCTACCGCAACCCTGCCATGGCCATTACCGCCTACTGGGTGCCGGACGCAAGCTATTCCCATCCCGACGTCAGTCCCAGCAGCCCGCTCATCAAGCAGGACGGCACGCCTTCCAAGGCTACCGCAGCTGCCAGCGGTCAGGACGGATGGCCCCAGTTTGCCTACCACGGCAAGGTCGAGGCCGGAAAGACCCTTTCCCAGCTCGCCTCCACTACCCTTGGCTGGGATTCTTCCGTCTGGGATTTCAGCGGAGATACTCCTGTATTCAAGAAATAATTGAAATACGATGAGACCAGTACTCAAGTTTTCCGTATTCGCTCTCATCGCCGCCTGTCTTCTCTCCTGTGGGAAGAATTCACCCGATCCGACCCCGATTCCGTCGGGGTTGGAGGTGAGCGGCGATGGCATTGAATTCGCTGCCGCCCAGCCCATGACCCCCGTTTCGAAGGGTGTATGGGACATCTATGCCCGTTTCAATAACGGCAAAGTCAAAGTTTCCCAGATCGATGGCAAGGAATTCCTTTCCATCCAGGTAAACCCTCTTAAAGAAGGCATCTGCCGCCTCCGCGTGAAGGCCGACAAGACCTGGAGCCTGGTGCTTATCAAGAAAGTATCCCTCGTAGTTACCGAGGGCGGTGCAGATAATCCTAAGGCGGGCATCAAGCCTCCCATCGAGGCCGTCTATGAAGGTGCGGGCGTGTGGAGCGTTTCCAAGCTCTACATCGCCACCGACCATATGCGCTACCGCTTCGAACTCGAGACCGACACCCCCTCGGAACTGAAGTACTGGTGCGCCACCTGGGACAACGCCGGCAGCCAGCCCTCATCCTACACCCAGGGCTACACCGCCATCCGCGCCCTCGGGCAGGAGGAATACGATGCCCTGATGCTGAAGGACACCCGCGCCTGCTGGATGTTCCCTGCAGACAAGTCCCTGAAGCTGGCGAATTTCACCCTGTCCATGAACCAGGCTTCTTCGCAGGAAGTAAGCTTCGCTACGGCCCACACCGGCCCTATAGCCATCTTCATGGGCGACAGCATCACCTGGCAGTGGGGGACCAATCCCCGTGAGATATCCAAAGACAAGATTGTAATCCCTCTCAGCCCCCTGCCTTCCTGGCTCGAGGACAAGGGAAACAATGTCAAGGTCACCTGGCATCCGGATTTCTTCAGCCGCAACAATTACCTCGACAAGGGAATCAGCGGGCAGAATACTTCCCAGATGCTGGCCCGTTACAAGAAGGATGTCATCGCCCTCGATCCTCAGTGCGTAGTCATAATGGCCGGCACCAACGACCTGGCCCAGGGCTATTCCAAGGTGGAGATACTTAACAATATCAAGAATATGGCGGAGCAGGCAGAGGCTGCGGATATGCACGTCGTGCTTTGTTCCATCACTCCTTGCAACCACGAGTACTCCGTGCTGAGCAACCCCAAGACCAAGGGCGCGCACATCATCGCCGTGAACGATATGGTCAGGCAGTATGCGGCCTCCAAAGGCTTCACCTACTGCGACTATCATCCGGCTCTCGCAGCTGCCGACGGCCTGTCCATGCAGGAACGCTTCTGGCTCTACGACGACCTGCATCCCAATCCGGATGCTTACACGATTATGGAAGGCATTATCAAGCCTATCATCGACGATCTTACCAAATAGATAAACCATAATACCGCATAACCGATAATGAAAACAACTGATTCCAGAAAGTACGCGACTCCCCAGGCAAGTGTCCTGGAGATCCGCTGCGCGTCCGTACTGCTGCTCAGCGGCATTGATTCTCTCTCTATTGACAATTCAATAGGCAGCCTCGACGAGGTTACCTTCGATGGACTTAACGAAGATTTCATTTAATCCCGACACGCCATGAAAAAGACTATCAAATACATCCCGTTCATCGCCGCGTCGATCTTCGCATTCGCGGCATGTACAGCCGAAACTATCGACAAACCTGTCTACAAGGCAGGCGAGCAGATTAAGATATCCGCCACCCTTCCCACTCTCGAGGATGCTCCCGCATCCGTCAAGGTGGATTTCGCCCAGGGTACCAATAAAGTCGACCTCAGCTGGAGCACGAGCGACCAGCTTACCATCATCGACGAGGCCAGCTCGGCTTATTCCACCTTCGACCTTACCGGCGTGAGCGGTTCCAAGGCCGAGTTCTCCGGAACCGCAGTTTCCGGTTCTTCCTTCACCGTGCTGTATCCCGGCACCTACACCAGCGTGTCGGATATCGAATCCCACGCCTACGACTCCCAGACCCAGACCGGCAACGGCAGCCTGGCTCATCTTACCGAAGCCTACAGCGCAAAGATCGGCGGACTGACCGATATCAGCAACGTGGCCTTCGCAGCCCCTGCCGGAGGAAGCTTCGTGCAGAGCGGTATCCTCAAGTTCTATCTCCAGATGCCGGATTATGTTGACGGTGTCAAGCAGGTCGGCATCTCCACCGATACCGATGCATTCCATACCGACAACTCCGACACCATGGACAGTTCCCTCTGGCTCAACCTGTCCGGTATCACCCTCGATGCCCAGCACGCCTTCACGGCCTATATGGCAACATCCTGGAATACTTCCACCGTCGCAAGCGGCAAGACTCTTACCGTGAGCGTCGTCGACGGCAGCGACATTGAATGGAAGAGGGATATAGTCCTCAGCAACGATTTCGTCCTCGCCCCCGGCCAGGTCAGCGTAATCAAGCTCAACAAGAATGGATGGGCCTCCACCAGCCGTTATGCCGGTGGTACGGGCATAGAAGGAGATCCTTATCTGATAGCTACTCCCGAACAGATGGTGTATATGAATCAGGATCTCGAGAACGGCCAGACCAAGTATTTCAAACTGATTGCAGATATCGATATGGATCTCGTGAACGGTTGGGCTCCTGCTAACAATACCGCAGTCGGCGGTAAATTCGACAAAGGAATCAACTTCGACGGCGACAACCACACCATTTCCAACTTCCACTGCAGCGGCGTGGCATATCCCAGTATCTTCGGGGTGCTTCACGGAACCGTGAAGAACCTGGTCGTCGATTACGCGACGATTACCGCCGGCGGTAATACTGCAGGCGTGATAGCCGGATATATCGGATCTTCTTCAGGAGCGGCTACCGGAAGCATCAGTGGAATAACGGTCAAAAACTCCAGCGTTACCGGAGGCACCAAGAACAGGATCGGCGGCATTGCCGGCTATGCCGAAGTTGTTTTTGGCAATATTTCAGATTGCCACGTGATAAATACTACGCTATCCTCTACGGCTCAGCGTGTCGGCGGCCTAATAGGTGAAATGTCAAGTTTAGTAACCCTTTCTGGTTGCACCGCCGAAGATGTTTCCGTAACGGGATATATCAGCAACGGCGGACTGGTTGGTGTATGTTATGGGACCATTACGGATTGTTCTGCTTCCGGCCACGTTACGACGTGCACCGCTTATAACAAGGAAGTCTCCACCGGAGGCCTTGTTGGTCATCTTGAAGGCAATATAAGCAACAGTTCATCTTCCACGAGAGTAGAAGTCACCCTTCAGGGCCGTTCTATCGGCGGGCTGGTGGGTACCTTCAAGAGTGGTAGGATAGAACGTTGTTTCTCCACCGGGGAAGTTTCCAGCATTTATCGCAATACCAGCGGTTTCGTTGGCCTGATTCAAGCTGCTAAAGCTTCAGCTACAATAGAGAACTGCTATTCCACAGGTAATGTTACGGCTAATTCCTATATGGGCGGCTTCGTCGGCCTGATCGACGGCCAGCCCGAGGATGTGAATATCAGCAATTGCTATAGCAGCGGAAAGGTGATTGCCAGTAGTTCCGGAGCGGGTGGATTCATAGGGTTACAGTCCAGCGCAGTAGGCACGGTTACAAACTGCGTTGCATGGGGTAGCGAAGTTACTGCAGGCGCGATAGAATCTAATAACTGGAGCAGCGCTGCTTTCTGTGGGGCGGCTCATCCTCGTTGTACCATTACCGACTGCTATCGCAACCCTTCGATGGCGCTTACCGCCTACTGGGTCCCCGATGCCGATTACAATCATCCGGATGTAAGTCCTTCTCATCCGCTCGTTACGAAGAATGGGACGGAATCTACGGCTACCAGTACGGCCGACGGCCAGCCCGGTTATCCCCAGTTCCCTTACCACGGCAAAGTCGAGGCCGGAAAGACCCTCTCCGAGCTGGCTTCCACCACCCTCGGCTGGGATGCTACCATTTGGGACTTCAGCGCCGCACTTCCTACGTTGAAATAATATTATCTTTGCACTCCTAATTAGAATTCAAGTATCATAATGCACAAAAAGAGTCTGACACTGCTGCTGTTCCTCATCGGAACCATCAATCTTTTCTCCCAGGCCCCTACGGGCGAAGGCTGGACCTCCAAGAAGGTTCAGGAAGGAATCAATTACTACACTTACTCGGGCATCGATGCCATCTCCGGCGCTCCCCAGCAGGTATTCGTAATCGATTGGGACACTACCAATCCTTCCTATGCGCTCCGCTTTACCTGGACCGAGAAAGCACACGTAACTTCCGATATCTTCCGTCAGAATAACGCAGTGGCAGCACTCAACGCTGCTTATGAACCCGAATCTGTAGTCATACGCGTCGGCGGGCAATTCTATTCGCAGATGCCCAACGACAAAGTGATGAAGGAACCAGTTCCCAACTGGAAGAGCGAAGGGGCCGTGTACGTCGATAACGGCGGACACGACATCAGCATCGCCTTCGACGGCAAGGGCAAAAGCATCGAAGAGCAGAGGGAGTTCTACTCGAGCTCGAGCTGGGACAACATTCTTACCAGCGCCCCCATGCTTATCGAGGATTACGAACCGGTGGGTGCTTTCTTCGTGGACAGCACCCTCACGGCCGCCCAGCTTGCTGAGTACAACTACGAAGATCCTACCCGTCATCAGGGAGTGCGCCATCCCCGTACAGCCGTTGCGCTTACGGCAGACGGGCACTTCCTGATGGTAGCGGTAGATGGCCGCAAGAAGGGTATCAGCGAGGGTATGTCGGCAAGGGAACTCACCCGCTTCCTGGAGCGCCACTTCCATCCCCGCTACGCCCTTAACATGGACGGTGGCGGTTCCACCACCCTCTGCGTACGCGGCGAGGGAGATCCCACCACCCATGTGGTGAACTATCCCACCGGCAACAAGAAGTACGATCATGCCGGCGAGCGCAGGCTCTACACGCATTTCTGCATCGTCGAGGTTCCCTCGGATCTCCGTACGGATGCACGGGAGGCGGTCCGTTCCAATCCGGCCATCGCCGCCGGCCTGGAAACGCCCTACGACTGCAGTCCCAAGAAGCTCAGCCCCGCTCCCAAGGGCTACGAACCTGTGTACATCGGCCACTACGGCAGGCACGGCTCCCGCTATGCCTATACCGCCAAGACCTATACCGTTCCCATGAAAGTTCTCCGCGCCGCAGCCGACTCCGGCAATCTTACCGATCGCGGACTCAAGCTCCTCGGCGATCTCGAGGCTTTCTGGAAGGATGGCCAGTACAAGGTTGGGGATCTGACCCGCATCGGCTGGGACCAGCATGCCTGGATAGCCAAGGAAATGGTGAAATCCTTCCCTTCCGCATTCAAGAAGGGAGCTTACGTGGATGCCGCTTCATCGGCCTCCAACCGCTCCATGATCAGCATGTCGGCATTCTGCGCGAGCATCGCCCGCGAAGTGCCGGACATCGATGTCTATGAGCATCAGAGCACCCTCGACATCCAGGCCACGCGTCCCAACCAGGGCAAGAATCCTTTCGCATACACCGGCCCCGAAACCATCTTCCCCTATCCCGAGAGCTCCAGCGAGTACTTCTACCGCAAGTTCCCCGGATACCGGACGGCACTCGGCCGCATCTTCAAGGACCCCGACACCGGGCTAGGCAAAGTGGATCCCTACACTTTCTTCTTCTACTACTACATGCTGATAGGCAGCATGGGCAACGTTCCCGTCTCCGACAGGCTCGACGTGAGCGGCTTGCTGACCGACGAAGAATACGCCATCCTCTGGGAAACGGACGGATATGAGCGCCTGAGGGAATACCTGCCTTACCGCATCACCTGCTCTTCCGTGGTGGACGACATCGTCGCCAAGGCGGATGCCCGCATCAAGGAAGGCAGCCGCGGCGCCGACCTGCGCTTCGGGCACGACCATGTGATGATGGCCTTGCTGATGATCATGGACGTGGACGGATTCGGATACCTCTCTCCCGTCGCCGACGAATATATGCACAGTTTCCAGACATATCGTTCCCCCAAGGCTACGAACCTCCAGTTCGTATTCTATACCCCCAAGCGGGGCAAGTCGGGAGATGTCCTGGTAAAACTCGTATTCAACGGCGAGGAAGCCAGGCTCGGCAATCTGGAACCCGTGGAAGGTCCCTACTATGAATGGCAATCTGTTAAAGAGTACTTGAAGCAAAGGACCGGTCTCTTCGTAAACAGATAATACAAGAATAGCCGATAACCAATGAAACCGCATTACCTGTTGATATGCGCCGCCATCCTGGCGGTATGCAGTTGCAATACCAGGCCCCGGCCCCTGGAGGGGGAGACCCTCCAAAGCCCCGACGGCCAGCTGACACTGACCTTCGGCCTCTCCGAAAAAGGAGAGCCGATGTACTCTCTGGATTATGGTAAGACTGCGGTAGTCCTTCCCAGCCGCCTCGGATATACGCTCCGCGGCATCTACACGGGCTCGCACCCGGAGGGGGGCAACAGCGTGCTGGACTACACTCCCGACGTGGACCTCACCGAGGGGTTCAGGATGGTGGACATCTCCCGCGATAGCTTCGATGAGACCTGGGAGACGGTGTGGGGCGAAGAGCGCTACATCCGCAACCAGTACAACGAGCTTGCGGTGACCATCAAGAAGGACGTGCTGATAACCATACGCTTCCGCCTCTTCAATGACGGACTTGGTTTCCGCTACGAGTTCCCCGGGCAGGACGGCCTTACCTACTTCACCATAAAAGAAGAAAATACCGAATTCCGTATGGCCGGCGACAATCTCGCATGGTGGATTCCCGGCGATGTGGATACTCAGGAGTACACCTACTACGAATGCCGCCTTTCCGAGATTCCCCGGGAGATGCGCAGGGCCATGGATTACAGGGACCACCGCACCTTTTCCGATTCCGGAGTGCAGACCTCGATACAGATGCGCACCGACGATGCCCTCTACGTGAACATCCATGAGGCCGCAGTGGTGAACTATCCCGCGATGCATCTCGAACTGGATGCCCGCAGGCTCTGTTTCCGTTCCTGGCTCTGCCCCGATGCCGAAGGCTGGAAAGGCCGCCTCCAGGCCCCCTGCAAGAGCCCCTGGCGTACCGTGCAGGTGGCGGACGATGCCCGCAAGGTGCTTGCCTCCCGCCTCATCCTGAACCTGAACGAACCCTGCGCCCTGGAAGATGTCTCCTGGATACATCCCGTGAAATACATGGGCGTATGGTGGGAGATGATCACCGGCAAGAGCACCTGGGCCTACACCGCGGATTATCCGGCGGTGGAACTGGGTGTCACCGATTATGCCAAAGCCACGCCTAACGGAAGGCACGGAGCCAACAACGGGAACGTGCGCCGCTACATTGATTTCGCGGCTGAGAACGGTTTCGATGCCTTGCTGGTAGAAGGATGGAACGAGGGCTGGGAAGATTGGTACGGCTGCCAGAAAGAGGCGGTGTTCGACTTCGTGACCCCTTATCCCGACTTCGACCTGCCCGCTCTCAATGCGTACGCCCATTCCAAGGGAATCAAGCTGATAATGCACCACGAGACATCTTCCTCCACGGTCAATTACGAGCGCCATATCGACGCCGCCTTCGACCTCATGGGCAAGTATGGCTACGACGCCGTCAAGACCGGCTACGTGGGGAATATACTGCCTCTCGGGGAAGGCCATTACAGCCAGCCGATGATCAACCACTACAACCAGGTACTCCGCAAGGCTGCAGAGCATCACATAATGATCAACGCCCACGAGGCGGTGCGTCCTACTGGGCTCTGCCGCACCTGGCCCAACCTCATCGGCAACGAAAGCGCACAGGGCACCGAATACCGCGCCCGCATCAAGCCCCATCAGGTTACCGTGCTGCCTTTCACCAGGCTCCAGGGCGGCCCTATGGACTATACTCCGGGCATCTTCGAAAGCGATATTTCCAAGGTGAACCCTGCATCCAAGGATTATCTGGCTTCCACCATCTGCAAGCAGCTGGCCCTCTATGTGACCATGTATTCCCCTCTGCAGATGGCAGCCGACCTTCCCGAGAACTATGCCGGGCACATGGATGCCTTCCAGTTCATAAAGGATGTGGCGGTCGACTGGGAGCAGAGCAGGTATCTGCTCGCCGAGCCGGGCGACGTCATAATAATCGCCCGCCAGGCCCGCGGCAAGGGTGACTGGTTCGTGGGTGGCGTTACCGACGAGAACGCCCGCGAGGTCGTGGTTGCCTTCGACTTCCTCGACAAAGACAAAAGCTACGAAGCCACCATCTACCGCGACGCCCCCGATGCCGACGGTGTGGCAGGCGTACAGCCCGATGGCTCCAACCCCGGAAAGCGCTATGTGATTGAAAAGCGCACGCTATCTTCCAAAGAATTGCTAAATTTGTGGATGGCCCGTTCCGGCGGATTCGCGATATCCCTCAAAGAGATATCCGGCAAGATCAGTTAGTTGAATTAAAATATCATGAGTTTTCTAGATTTCTTCAAAGCCAGTGCCCCTGCAGCAGTGAAAGTGCCTGCGGAAAAGGTGGACAAGACGTATAAGAGGCTGCGTATCCAGGCCTTCCTGGCCGGTACCTTCGGCTATGCGCTCTACTATGTCTGCCGTCTTTCCA